>NZ_LIPN01000185.1 GCF_001418325.1 Streptomyces atriruber
GCCCCCGCGCCCCCGGGCCGCCCGAGCCCGTCGTACTGCCGTCTGCTCACTGCTCAGCGACGGGCTCCAGGAACTGCATGTCCAGCTGGATCTTCACGACCTCGCCGAGCAGCCCCGGGGCGAAGTCGAGCCCGAAGTCGCTGCGGCGGATCTCGCCCGTCGCCTCGAACCCCGCGTGCCTGCGCTCCTGACCGGGGAAGCCCTCGACGCCCCCGAACTCCACGGCCAGCGTCACCGGCCTGGACACCTCGCCGATGGTCAGCGCGCCCTCCATGACCCACTCCTCGTCCGCGCCCGCGATCCGCGTCGAACGGAACGTCATGGTGGGCCGCTTCTCGACGTCGAGCAGGTCCGAGGCGACCACGTGTGCGTCCCGGTCCTTGTTGCCCGTGTCGATCGAGGCGAGCGCGATGGTGGCCGTCACCGAGGAGTCCTCGGCACGCTCACCCACCACCAGCTCGGCCCGCACATCGGCGAAACGGCCGCGCACCTTGGAGATGCCGAGGTGGCGGATGGAGAAGTTGACGGCGGAGTGGAAGGGCTCGATCTCCCAGACCCCGGCGGTCAGTGGCAGCGCGGGTGCGGAGGAGCGGGACGTGTCGGTCGTTTCGATGGTCATGCGTCCACCTTGCGGCGCGGTCGGGGCGGGAGGGAGGCCGAGCCGAGGCTGGTAGTGACAGGGCCACGATCCGGACCGGGACCGCTGATACGTTCGCAACGTGAGCGAGAACAAGTCGTGAGCGAGAACGAGCTGGGCGCCTTCCTGCGTGCGCGCAGGGAAGCCGTCACACCCACCGAGGTCGGCCTGCCGAGCGGCCCCCGCCGCCGGACACCGGGCCTGCGCCGCTCCGAGGTCGCGACCCTCGCAGGCATCAGCGTCGAGTACCTCACCCGGCTCGAACAGGGCAGGGACCGCCATCCGTCCGCCCAGGTGCTCGGCGCGCTCGCCGACGCGCTGCGCCTGACGGTCGAGGAGCGCATCCACCTGCGCCGCCTGGAGAAGGAGCGGGGCGCCGACCCCTGCTGTCCGGCTGCCGTCGCGCCGACGGAGTCCGTCCGGCCCACCGTGCGGGCCGTCCTGGACAGCCTGGAGCCCACGCCCGCCGTCCTGCTCAACCGCCTCGCGGACGTGCTGGCCTGCACGACGGGCTACCGGCGGATCGCGGAACCCCTCGGCATCCTGGACGGCGAGCGGCCCAACCTCGCCCGGTACGTGTTCACCGACGAACGGGCCCGCGCCGCCTACCCCGAGTGGGACCGCCTCGCCGACGACCTGGTCGGGCACCTCAAGACCGAGTCCATGCTCGACGACTCCCACGTGCGCGGCTTCACCGACGAGCTGACCGTCGACGCGGGCGCGCCGTTCGCCGACCGGATCGCCGCCGCGCCCGTGCTGCCCCGCCGCAGCGGCCTCCAGCGGATCACCCACCCCGGCGCAGGCCCGCTCCGCCTCGAGTACGAGACGTTCGCGCTGCCCGACGCCGACCCGCAGCGCCTGATCGTCTACGTCCCGGCCGACGCAGCCACCTCGGCCGCCCTGGACCGGCTCACCGGCCGCCGACCCGGTGGTCTGCACGTCGTCAACGGCTGACGGCACGCCGACCGTCCGGGCCGACAGCGACAGCGGTCAGGCGAGTTCCGCCGCGTACGGAGGCTCCGCGCCCGCCCGGGAGCAGGTGAGCGCCGCCGCGCGCGCCGCGAACCGCAGTACATCGGTCCAGCCGTCCGCGCCGAGACCGGCCAGGGCAGGGGCCGACAGCGCGTCCCGCCCGCAGAGGCCGTGCAACAGCGCCGCGTTGACGGTGTCGCCCGCGCCGATCGTGTCGACCACGTCGACCTCCGCACCGGGCACGCGCAGCTCCGTGCCGCCGTCCCGCATGTACAGCGACAGACCGTCCCCGCCGCGCGTCACGACCACGGCCGCGGGCCCCGACGCCAGCCACTCCTGCGGGGTGCCGCCGAGCCAGTCGGCGTCCTCCTGCGACAGCTTGAGCAGCGACACCGACGGCAGCCAGCTCTTGAACCGGGCGCGGTAGGCGTCCGCGTCGGGGATCAGACCGGCGCGCACGTTCGGGTCCAGCGCCGTGAAGACGCCGCGCGCCGCCGCCTGCCGCATCAGCTCCTCGTACGCACTCGCGCCCGGCTCCAGGACGAGCGAGCAGGTGCCGAACGACATCGCCCGTACGCCGTCGGGGAGCCGGTCGGGTGCCTCGAAGAGCCGGTCGGCGGTGCCCTCGACGTAGAAGGAGTACCCCGCGGAGCCGTCCGCGCCGATCGACGCGACGGCGAGCGTCGTCGGTTCCGGACCGCGCTGCACGGGCGTCACGTCGACTCCGGCCGCCCGCAGCCCGTCCAGCAGCGCCTCGCCGAACGCGTCCCGGGAGACGCGCGAGCAGAAGGCGACGGGGGAGCCGAGTCGGCCGAGCGCCACGGCGGTGTTGTACGGGCCGCCGCCGAGACGCGGCGCGAGCGCGGGCAGCCCCGCGCCACCGGCCGCGCCCTCGTGCGGCCCGCCGTCCGGCTCCCCGGCCGTCCCCTGCGGCACGAGGTCGATCAGGGCCTCTCCTGCGACGACAATCACGGGTCATTCCTCTCGGGCACCGTCCGGGTGGGCTCGCCGCGCTCAGGCTAGGCCGTGCGCGGCGCCGCGGGCAGGACCGGGCAGGACTCGGGCACGGTCGTGCCCGACACGGTCGCGGCGCGCTGCACCGGTATGGTCTGATCCGTCACCGATGCCCCCCTGACCTGTGGAGACACCATGTCCGGCACGCCCCACGCCCGCCGCACCGTGCTGCGGGCCGCCGCTCTCGCCCCCGCCGTCGGACTCGGGCTCACCGCCTGCTCCTCCGGCGACGGGTCGAACCGGTCGGCGCCGACCGCGCCGGTGGACCTCGGGAAGGCCGACGACGTGAAGGTGGGCGCGTCCAAGCTGTACAAGGACAGCAACGTCGTGGTCAGCCGGATCTCCGACGACGAGTACAAGGCGTACAGCACGATCTGCACGCACGAGCGGTGCCCGATCCAGAACCTGGAGGGGCACAAGCTGACCTGCCAGTGTCACGGCAGCCAGTTCGACGCCACCAACGGCAAGGTGCTGCACGAGCCGGCCGTCGAACCGCTCGCCGCGGTGCCGGTGAAGGTGGCGAACGGCAAGATCATCGCGGGTCCGGCGAAGAAGGCCTGAGCGGGCCGAGGGCCGGGCCGCCCTCCCGGAGCCTCACTCCCAGTCCCACGCGATCCCCAGGATCCCCGCCCGCACCTGCGGCTCGACCACGTGCACCGAGCGGTGGTTGCCGCTCAGCGTCAGCTCCTGCCGACCGCCGCGCGGGGCCGCCGCCGAGTGCTGTGTGAAGCGGTGGCAGCGCACGGGCAGGGCTGCCTCGTCGTAGCGGATCTGCAGCGCGTACTGGCCGCCCGCGTAGGTGAATCCGCGCATGTACTCGGTGGCGGCCCCGGCCGTGCCGTCCTCGAAACCGTAGCCGAACAGATGGGTCTCGCCCGCGCGCAGCCGGGCGTCGAAGAGCAGCTCGGCGACCAGCACCCCCGTCCCCTGGTGCCAGCGCACCCGTCCCGTGCGGCAGTTCTCCAGGGCGAGCACCCGGACGCGGTCGGGGGAGCATCCGGGATCGCCGTGGTGGATGGCCACATAGCGGTCCACACCGTCCCGGTGGGCGCGCACGATGTGCTGCGACTCGCGGCCGAGCAGCTCGCGCTCCGCGCCGATCCGCACCCGCTCGTGGTGGCCGATGGTGTGCAGCCCGCCGTCGACCGGCGAGCCGAGATCGGTCAGGAGGGACCGCAGCACGTCGGAGGCCTCCACCAGGGAGCGGTACGAGCGGGCGGCGGGCCGGGCCCGGTCCGCGCGTTCCGAGGGCTGCACGAGCAGCCGGATCAGTGATTCCTCCGGGAGCTGGAGGATCTCCTCCAAGGCGCGTACGGCGCGCAGGGACTCGGCGCGCTGGGGTCGGCGGGCGCCCTGCTGCCAGTAACTGAGGCTCGTCACCCCGACGTTGACGCCGTGCCGGACCAGATGGTGGCGTATGCGGTGCAGGGGCAGGCGGCGCGCGGCGATGGCGGTGCGCAGCGCGAGGTGGAAAGGGCCGGTGCGCAGGGCGGCCGCCAGGTCCGCGGGCGCCTCGGGGCCGGGTTCCGCCGCGAGTGGGGTGCCGTGCCGCAAAGCGGACTCCTTCTGTGAACGTTCACATCTGCCGTTCCGGCGTTCGCGCCGGTGGGGGCGGGCTGCCAGGTGGACGCGCGGCTCGCGTTCACATCCGTACGCCGCCGTTCACGTCCCAAGTAATCCCGCATTGAAGCGTGTTGACCTGCACCCGACAACACTTGATGCTCAATCGCAGCGTCCGGACGCGCTCCTCCACACCCCACCCCGCACGGGAGGAACGCGATGCGCCCACCACACAGCAGGAGCCGGAGCGCCGGCAGGCAAAGACGCCTCGCCGCGCTCGCCGTCGTCACGGCGGCCCTGTTCGCCGCGCCGGTGGCCACGGCCACGGCAGCCCCGCTCGACCCCGCCCACGCCCCCGCCCCGGCGGCCGCGCCCGAGGCCGCCGGAGCGAGCGGTACCACCACCGCCGAGAACGCCGCCGACCCGTCCGTCCTCGCCGCCAAGCGGCTGAACATCACCATGCAGGCCCAGCAGAAGACCAACTGGTGCTGGGCCGCGGGCGGCAACACCATCGCGACCTTCATGGGCCGCAACTACAGCCAGAACCAGTTCTGCAACGCCGCCTTCGGGCGCAACCAGAACACCGAGTGCCCCAACAACCAGGCCACCCTCGGCAATGTGCAGAACGGTCTGCGCTGGGCGGGCATCAACTCCGGCTCGTACGTCACCGGCTGGCTGCGCTATCCGACCGTGAAGGCCGAGATCGACGCGGGCCGCCCGGTCGAGACCCGCATCCAGTGGTCCAACGGCGGCGGCCACATGCACGTCCTCTACGGCTACGACGACGCGAGCAGCTGGGTCTACTGGGGCGATCCCTGGCCCTCCAACGACCGCTACAACTGGGCCTCGCACGACTGGTACATCGACAACAACACCTTCTCCTGGACCCACTCGCTCTACCGGATCGGGGCGTGAGAGCGATGACCCGTCACCTTCCCCGCCATCTCTCCGGCCACCTGCCCGGCCAGTTGGCCAGGGCCGCGCTCGCGGGCACCGCCGCCACCCTGCTCCTCGGCCTCGCGGCCCCCGCGGCCTCCGCGGACACCCGCCCCGCCGCGCCCTCGGCGGCATCCCGGGACGCCGCGCACCAAGTGGCCGAGGCGCCGAAGACCCTCGACACGCTCTCCCGCTTCTTCGCCAGGGAGGGAGCGGTCAGCAAGGCCGCGGCCGCCCCGCGCGTCGAGGGCAAGGCCGTGCCCGTGTACTACCTCTCCCCGGACTTCGTCGCGGGCAAGAAGGGCGCACCCATCGCCCGCCTGGAGTTCCTCGCCAGCAGGGCGGTCTCCTCCGACGGTCAGGAGGCCTCCCTCTGGACCGTCGAGCGGGGCGGCGCCTGGCAGGTCGTGAACATCGCCACGGGGGACGACGAGAGCCACTACGCGCGCGTGGGTGCGAAGAAGCTCCCCGGCGGCACCGTCTTCCACGAGCCGCAGATCAACGCCTGGTACGTCCAGGACGACGCCCACGCGCGCGTGCTGCCCCTCGACAAGGACGCGATACGTGCCGTGGGCGCGGACGGAACCTCGGTCGCCGCCTACCGCGAGCGCGTACGGAAGGCGTACGCCGACAAGCTGCCCGGCTCCGCGTACGAGAAGTCGGGCAAGGCGGGCGGCTACGCCGAACCCGGCACGGCGTCGACCGCGACCGTGTCCACCGAAGGCCCGGTCACGGTCGCCTCGTCGCTGGCGGGCGCGGGGGCACTGGTCGCCCTCGGCCTCTCCGGGGCCGCGCTCGTCCGGCGCCGCGGCGCCCGGCAGCGGGGCTGACCCGGGGGAGCGGCGGCCGGGACGCCGGCCGCCGCTCCGTGGAGAGCCCGCGGTACCTCCTCGGCGCTCAGTCCAGCGCGCTGCCCGCGCGCCACTGCTTCCAGCCGACGTTCCAGCCGCCGTAGCCGTTGCCCGCCGCCACGGTCTCCTTGGAGCCGACGACCCGCACGATGTCGCCGGGGATGACCTCTTCGTAGAAGCGCCGCGCGGTCCCGTCGGTCGCCAGGCCGATGCAGCCGTGCGTCACGTTGCTCTCGCCCGCGGTGGCGTTCGCGTTCGGGTTCTCGTGCAGGTAGGTGCCCGAAGCCGTCAGGTGCACGGCGTAGTTGTAGTAGTCCTTGTAGGCCTTTCCGTAGCCCACGGTCCGGGAGTCCATGAGCACCCGGGACTGCTTGTCGAGGACGACCATGGTGCCGTTCCAGGTGTCCATGCCCGGGGCGCCCGCGGTGACCTTCACCTCGCGCGCCCTGCCGTCCTTCACCACCCTCATCGTGTGGGTCCGCACGTCGACGGTGGCGACGAGCGAGCGGCCCACCTCGAACGTCCGGGTGGTGCCGGACCCCGCCCGGACGGTGACCTCCGTACCCGGCTTCCACGGCTCGCGCGGCCGGTAGTCGACGCGCTGGCCGTCGAGCAGGTTGCGGTCCTCGACCCAGCTCCACGACCCCGTCACACCGGGGCTCGTCTCCACCTTCAGACGCCGCTCCACCGCGGCCCGCTCCGCCACCGGCACCGGACGGGCGAAGGTGAGCGATATCGGCATGCCGACGCCGACGGTCTGGCCGTCCGAGACGTTGACGCGCACGTTCTTGAGCGCGGCGGGATCCGGAGCGGGCTTCTTCGTGGGCTCCTGCCGCGCGGCCGCGCGGTCCGCCGCGGTCGACGCGGGTTTCGGGTCGGACGCCCGGTCCCCGTCCGCCCCGCCCTGCGCGGAGCACCCCGCGAGCGCGAGCGAACAGAGCGCCGCCGCGCCCCACGCGCGCGTGGCGCGCCGCGTCATCGTCGTTCCTGTGGTCATCGGTCCCCCTGGGCTGTGTTTCGATATACGCGACCTGTACGCACGGGGGAGGCGGCAGGTTGCACCCCAGGTGCGGGAATTCTCAGATCATGTGATCCGGTGGGCCGGACGGGGGTGCGGGGGCATGACGGAGGACGAGTTCGACGCGTTCTACGCCGCCGCCTTCCCGCGGCTGGTCGGCCAGTTGTACGCGCTGACCGGTGACCACGGCGAAGCGCAGGACGTCGTCCAGGAGGCGTTCGTCCGGGCCTGGGACCGCCGCCGGAGCTTCCTCGCCGACGAGGCCCCCGAGGCCTGGATCCGTACCGTCGCCATGCGCCTCGCGGTGAGCCGCTGGCGCCGGGCCAGGCGCTGGCTGGACCTCGTGCGCAGGAACCCGCCCGCCGACCGGGTCCCAGGACCGGGACCCGAACACACCGCCCTGGTGCAGGCGCTGCGCACCCTCCCGGAGGCGCAGCGCACCGCCGTCGTGCTGCACCACCTGTGCGACCTGAGTGTGGAGCAGGTAGCCTCCGAGACCGGCTCGCCCGTCGGAACGGTCAAGGCCCGCCTCTCGCGCGGCCGGGCGGCGCTCGCCGCGCAGTTGTCCGCCGAGCGGGACGGACGGGGCACGGACGGCGGCGCACGCGACGACGACGGCGACGGCGACGGGCAGAGCGCGAAGGAGAGTGGCCGTGTCCGATGACCTGACCTCCGCGCTCCGGGACCTGGCGGCCGACCACCGGACGCCGCCTCCCGTGCCCGGCGCCGAGATCCGCCGTCGTGCCGAGGTGCGCGGACGCCGCCGTCGCGTCGCGGCCGCGGGAGCGACCCTCGTCACGGCGGCCGTGGCCGTCACCGTCGCGGCCGGGCTGACGACCGGCTCCGGCTCCGATGACGAACGCCCGCACCGGAAACCGGCGCCCGTCGCCACGGACAGCGCCCGCACCCCCGCCGCCACGGTCGACCTGTCCCGGCACCGGATGACGCTCGACGGCCGGGAGCTGCCGATCTCCGCGGGCACCGCCGCGCACCCCACCCCGACCGGCGCCATGACGGTCGTCGCCACCCACCGCAAGAAGCGCATGCCCGCGGGGGACTTCGGCCTCGGCGAGTACGACCTGACGCTGCCCTGGGTCGTCGAGCTGCGCACCCCCGACGGCGGCACCAACTACGTCGTCGCCCTGACCTACAACGAGAAGGCGCCGGGGAAGACGGACGTCACCAAGGGCTGGATCGGCCTGCGCCCCGACGACGCCCGCACGCTCCACGACCGTCTCGAACCCGGCGACGTGATCACCGTCCGCGCCGGTGGCCCCGCTCGCTGACCCGTACTGTCAGCGGCCGCCAGTAGGCTGTCCGACATGGCCGACCCTTCCAGCTACCGCCCCAAGCCGGGACAGATCCCCGACGCCCCGGGGGTCTACAAATTCCGCGACGAGCACCGCCGGGTGATCTACGTCGGGAAGGCCAAGAGCCTGCGCCAGCGCCTGGCCAACTACTTCCAGGACCTGGCGAACCTCCACCCCCGCACCCGCTCCATGGTGACGACGGCGGCCTCCGTCGAGTGGACGGTCGTCACCACCGAGGTGGAGGCGCTGCAGCTGGAGTACTCCTGGATCAAGGAGTTCGACCCCCGGTTCAACGTCAAGTACCGCGACGACAAGAGCTATCCGTACCTCGCGGTGACGATGAACGAGGAGTTCCCGCGCGTGCAGGTGATGCGCGGCAGCAAGAAGAAGGGCGTGCGCTACTTCGGTCCGTACGGCCACGCGTGGGCCATCCGCGACACGGTGGACCTGCTCCTGCGCGCCTTCCCCGTCCGGACCTGCTCCGCCGGTGTGTTCAAGAACGCCGCCCGCACCGGCCGCCCCTGCCTGCTCGGGTACATCGGCAAGTGCTCGGCGCCCTGCGTTGAGCGCATCACGCCCGACGACCACCGCCAACTCGCCGAGGACTTCTGCGACTTCATGGCGGGCCGCACGGGCACGTACATCCGCCGCCTGGAGCGACAGATGACGGACGCGGCCGAGGAGATGGAGTACGAGCGGGCGGGCCGCCTGCGCGACGACATCGAAGCCCTCAAGAAGGCCATGGAGAAGAGCGCCGTCGTCCTCGCCGACGCCACGGACGCCGACCTCGTCGCCCTCGCCGAGGACGAGCTGGAGGCCGCCGTGCAGATCTTCCACGTCCGCGGCGGACGCGTGCGCGGACAGCGCGGCTGGGTCACCGACAAGGTCGAGGCGGTCACCAGCGGCGACCTCGTCGAGCACGCCCTCCAGCAGCTGTACGGCGAGGAGCGCGGCGACGCCGTGCCCAAGGAGGTGCTCGTCCCCGCGCTGCCCGACCCCATAGAGCCGGTCCAGGAGTGGCTGACCGAGCGCCGCGGTGCGAACGTCTCGCTGCGCATCCCGCAGCGCGGCGACAAGAAGGCCCTCATGGAGACCGTCGCGCGCAACGCGCAGCAGTCCCTCGTGCTGCACAAGACCAAGCGCGCCTCCGACCTGACCACGCGCTCGCGCGCGCTGGAGGAGATCGCCGCCGCCCTGGAGCTGGACAGCGTCCCGCTGCGCATCGAGTGCTACGACATCTCGCACCTCCAGGGCGACGACGTCGTGGCGTCGATGGTCGTCTTCGAGGACGGCCTCGCCAGGAAGAGCGAGTACCGCCGCTTCCAGATCAAGGGCTTCGAGGGCCAGGACGACGTCCGCTCCATGCACGAGGTGATCACGCGCCGCTTCAAGCGCTACCTCGCGGAGAAGGAGAGGAGCGGGGAGTGGGTCGACGAGGAGACCGGTGAGGTCGCCGACCTCGGGCCCACCGAGGAGGACGGGCGGCCCAAGCGGTTCGCGTATCCGCCGCAGCTCGTCGTGGTGGACGGCGGCCAGCCGCAGGTCGCCGCGGCCAAGAGGGCCCTGGACGAGCTCGGCATCGACGACATCGCGGTGTGCGGCCTGGCCAAGCGCCTGGAGGAGGTCTGGGTCCCCGACGAGGACGATCCGGTCATCCTGCCGCGCACCAGCGAGGGGCTCTACCTCCTCCAACGGGTGCGTGACGAAGCCCACCGCTTCGCCATCACCTACCAGCGGACCAAGCGGGCCAAGCGCTTCAAGGCCGGGCCGCTGGACGAGGTCCGCGGCCTCGGCGATGCCCGGAAACGTACGGTGATCAAGCACTTCGGTTCGGTGAAGCGGCTGCGATCCGCGACAATCGACCAGATCTGCGAGGTTCCGGGAGTGGGCCGCAAGACGGCCGAGGCCATCGCGGTGGCCCTCGCCCAGGCGGCCCCCGCCACCCCCGCGGTCAACGTGACCACCGGAGAGATCCTGGACGACGACGAGCCGTCCGCCGCGGCCGACGACGACCGGGAGCCGCCCGCCGAGGGCGGGCCCGGGGAGAATGAGAGCGGGGAGCCCGTGACCGCGGGCACCCCGGAAGAACGACGGGGGCAGGAGACATGAGCGAGCACGACGAAGGTGGAGAACAAGTGAGTGCGGGCACGCCCAACGAGACGCCGGCCGTCCCGGACGCCGCGATCCCCGAGCTGGTGATCATCTCGGGCATGTCGGGTGCCGGACGCAGCACGGCGGCAAAGTGCCTGGAGGACCTCGGCTGGTTCGTGGTCGACAACCTGCCGCCCGCGCTGATCCCCACCATGGTGGAGCTCGGCGCCCGCTCGCAGGGGAACGTCGCCCGCATCGCGGTCGTCGTCGACGTGCGGGGCAGGCGCTTCTTCGACAACCTCCGCGACTCCCTCGCCGAGCTGGAGTCGAAGAACGTCACGCGGCGCATCGTCTTCCTGGAGTCCTCCGACGAGGCCCTGGTCCGCCGCTTCGAATCGGTCCGCCGCCCGCACCCGCTGCAGGGCGACGGCCGCATCGTCGACGGCATCGCGGCCGAGCGCGACCTGCTGCGCGAGCTGCGCGGCGACGCCGACCTGGTCATCGACACCTCCAGCCTGAACGTGCACGAGCTGCGCGCCAAGATGGACGCCTCGTTCGCGGGCGAGGAGGAGCCCGAGCTGCGGGCCACCGTCATGTCCTTCGGCTTCAAGTACGGCCTGCCGGTCGACGCCGACCTGGTCGTGGACATGCGCTTCCTGCCGAACCCGCACTGGGTCCCCGAGCTGCGCCAGTACACCGGCCTCAACGAGGAGGTGGCGGCGTACGTCTTCAACCAGCCCGGCGCCAAGGAGTTCCTCGACCGGTACGCGGAGATGCTCCAGCTCATCGCCGCGGGCTACCGCCGCGAGGGCAAGCGGTACGTGACGATCGCCGTCGGCTGCACGGGCGGCAAGCACCGCTCCGTCGCCATGTCGGAGAAGCTCGCGGCGCGCCTGGTGTCCGAGGGCGTGGAGACCGTCATCGTCCACCGGGACATGGGGCGCGAATGACACCGAACCGCCGGACCGTCCGCCTGAGCCGACTGGGCCGCAAGCGGGGCACCCAGCCGAAGGTGGTCGCGCTCGGCGGGGGCATGGGCCTGTCCGCCTCGCTCGCCGCGCTGCGCCGCATCACGGGAGCCGGTGACCTCACCGCCGTCGTCACGGTCGCCGACGACGGCGGCTCCAGCGGTCGGCTCCGCGACGAGCTCGGCGTGCTGCCGCCCGGCGACCTGCGCAAGGCCCTCGCCGCGCTCTGCGGCGACGACGACTGGGGCCAGACCTGGTCCCGCGTCATCCAGCACCGCTTCCAGTCCAAGGGCGACCTGCACGAGCACGCGGTCGGCAATCTGCTGATCGTCGCCCTGTGGGAGCAGCTCGGCGACCACGTCCAGGCGCTGGACCTGGTCGGCCGGCTGCTCGGCGCGCAGGGCCGGGTGCTGCCCATGTCGGCCGTGCCGCTGGAGCTCCAGGCCCTGGTCAAGGGCCACGACCCGGAGCGCCCGGACGACGTGGACACCGTGCGCGGGCAGGCCACGGTCGCGCTCACGCCCGGCGAGGTCCAGTCCGTGCACGTCGTCCCGCACGACCCGCCGGCCGTCCCCGAGGCGGTCGCCGCCGTGCTCGACGCGGACTGGGTGGTGCTCGGTCCCGGCTCCTGGTTCTCCTCGGTGATCCCGCACCTGCTGGTCCCCGAACTGCTCGACGCGCTCACCGAGACGAAGGCCCGCAAGGTCCTCTCGCTCAACCTCGCGCCGCAACCGGGAGAAACCGAAGGGTTCTCTCCGCAGCGTCATTTGGAGGTTTTGGCCCGACACGCCCCTAAACTCGCCCTGGACGTGGTGCTGGCCGACGAGGCCGCCGTGCCCGACCGTGAGTCACTGACCGATGCCGCCAAGCGGCTCGGTGCCACGGTCGAGCTGGCGCCGGTGGCCCGGCCCGACGGGACTCCGAGGCACGACCCGGAGCTCCTGGCAGCCGCGTACGACCGTATTTTTCGGATGCATGGAAGGATCGGCCCATGGCGATGACGGCAGCGGTGAAGGACGAGATCTCCCGGCTCCCCGTCACCCGGACCTGCTGCAGAAAAGCAGAGGTCTCGGCGATCCTGCGGTTCGCGGGCGGCCTTCACCTGGTGAGCGGCCGCATCGTGATCGAGGCGGAGCTGGACACCGCGATGGCCGCCCGGCGGCTCAAGCGGGACATCCTGGAGATCTTCGGGCACAGCTCGGAGCTGATCGTGATGGCCCCCGGCGGCCTGCGGCGCGGCTCGCGCTACGTGGTCCGTGTCGTGGCGGGCGGCGACCAGCTGGCCCGCCAGACGGGCCTCGTCGACGGCCGCGGCCGTCCCATCCGGGGCCTGCCGCCGCAGGTGGTCTCGGGGGCCACCTGCGACGCCGAGGCGGCCTGGCGCGGGGCGTTCCTCGCGCACGGCTCGCTCACCGAGCCCGGCCGCTCCTCCTCCCTGGAGGTGACCTGCCCGGGCCCGGAGGCCGCGCTCGCGCTGGTCGGCGCCGCGCGCCGGCTGCAGATCGCGAGCAAGGCCCGCGAGGTGCGGGGCGTGGACCGCGTCGTCGTGCGCGACGGTGACGCGATCGGCGCGCTCCTCACCCGCCTCGGTGCGCACGAGTCGGTGCTCGCCTGGGAGGAGCGGCGGATGCGCCGCGAGGTGCGCGCCACCGCCAACCGCCTGGCCAACTTCGACGACGCCAACCTGCGCCGCTCGGCCCGTGCGGCCGTCGCCGCGGGGGCCCGTGTGCAGCGCGCCCTGGAGATCCTCGGCGACGAGGTGCCGGAGCACCTGGCGGCCGCCGGGCGGCTGCGCATGGAGCACAAGCAGGCTTCCCTGGAGGAGCTGGGCGCGCTCGCCGACCCGGTGCTGACGAAGGACGCCGTCGCGGGCCGCATCCGCCGCCTGCTCGCCATGGCCGACAAGCGGGCCCAGGACCTGGGCATCGCGGGCACGGAGTCCAACCTGTCCGAGGAGCTCGCGGACAACATGGCGGTCTGACGCCGGTCCCGTATGCCTCGTGAGCCGCTGGTGCCCCACCGGGCACCGGCGGCTTTCGTATGCCCGCCCCGCACGCCTTCACGCGCTGTATTGACATGATCATGCACTGTCACGAGCCTGGCATCCGGCACATCTGTGCCGGACAACCGCAAGGGGGGCTCATGAGACGAAGAGCGAGTGCGAGATCCGTTCTCGCCACCGGAGCACTGCTCATCGGCGGCCTCGCAGCCGCACCGAACGCCCAGGCCAGCGGCCCGGGCAAGGCTCCGGCCGCCGACGATCCGGCGTCCGTGCAGGTCTATCAGGCAGAAGTCACCAAGAAGCAGATCCCGATCCTCGTCGAGGCCGGGCAGGACGCCCATGAGCTCGCGGGACAGACGCCCGAGAGCGGCACCGGCCGCGTCGAGCTGTATCTCACCGAGGGCCAGGCCAAGGCCATCGAGCGCAAGGGCATCGAGCTCAGCGAGCACAAGGTGTCGGCGGCGACGCAGAAGCGGCTCAAGGCCGCGGGGGACGGCGTCTACCGGCCGTACAGCGGAAAGGGCGGCCTCCAGGAGGAGATCGTCAGGACCGGGCAGGCGAACCCCGGCATCACCAAGGTCGTCTCCATCGGCAAGACCCTCCAGGGCAAGGACATCCTCGCCCTGAAGCTCTCCAAGGACGCCAAGAAGTCCAAGGACGGCTCCAAGCCCTCCACGCTGTACATGTCCAACCAGCACGCGCGCGAGTGGATCACCCCCGAGATGACCCGCCGCCTGATGCACCACTACCTGGACAACTACGGCAAGGACAAGCGCATCACCAAGCTCGTGAACTCCACCGAGCTGTGGTTCGTGCTCTCCGCCAACCCCGACGGCTACGACTTCACGCACGCCGCCGAGGGCAACCGCCAGTGGCGCAAGAACCTGCGCGACGTCGACGGCGACGGCAGGATAGCGCCGGGCGACGGCGTCGACCTCAACCGCAACTTCGCCTACAAGTGGGGCTACGACAACGAGGGCTCGTCCCCGGACGCCTCCTCCGAGACCTACCGCGGCACCGGAGCGATGTCCGAGCCGGAGACCAAGGCGCTCGACCGCTTCCAGAAGCGCATCGGCTTCACGTACGGGATCAACTACCACTCCGCGGCCGAACTGCTCCTCTACGGAGTGGGCTGGCAGGTCGCCACGCCGACCCCGGACGACGTGCTCTACAGGGCGCTGAACGGCACCCCGGAGAAGCCCGCCGTTCCCGGCTACCATCCGCAGGTCTCCTCCGAGCTCTACACCACCAATGGTGAGGCCGACGGCCACGCGGGCAACGTCAACGGCATCTCGATGTTCACCCCGGAGATGTCCACCTGCCAGACCGCGTCGAACATCGACCCGAACGACGCCTGGAAGCCCGAGGACTGCGCGTCCATCTTCACCTTCCCCGACGACGAGAAGCTGATCCAGCAGGAGTTCGCCAAGAACGTCCCCTTCGCGCTCGCCGTCGCCGAGACCGCACTCCACCCCGACCAGCCGGTCTCCGTCACCGGCATCGAGGCCCCGGACTTCACCCCTGACACGTTCGCCACCTCGTACGCCCGCGGAGGCGACCAGGAGGTCGCCGTCACCGCCCGCAAGTCGGTGCGCGACAAGAAGCTCAACTACCGCGTCAACGGCGGCCGCACGCACCACGAGGGCCTCAAGGCCTGGAAGGGCGGCGAGACCTACGGCGGCGACGACAACCTCTACTTCGACGAGTACCGCGCCGAGGTCGAGGGCGCACGCGTCGGCGACAAGGTGGAGGTGTGGTTCACCGGCCGCACGAAGAACGGCGGCAGCCAGAGCGAGCACTTCACCTACACCGTCGCCGAACGCCCGAAGGCGAACACGCTCGTCGTCGCCGAGGAGGGCGCGACGGCCACCCAGACGCAGAAGTACGTCGACGCCATCGAGGCCAACGGACGCACCGCCGCCGTCTGGGACGTCGCCAAGCAGGGCGTCCCGCACCCGCTCGGCGTCCTGTCGCACTTCTCCGCGGTCGTCCACTACACCGGCGACCCGGTCCCCGGTGCCCCCACCCAACTCGCCCTGCGCGACTACCTCAACGAGGGCGGCAAGCTCATCGAGTCCGGCGAGCGCACCGGCACCAACGTCGACCTCGGCGAGGCCCTCACCGACGACTTCGCGCAGTACTACCTCGGCGCGTACGAACGGCTCTCCGCGCCCGGCGCGAAGAGCTTCCAGGGCAGCGGCGCGCTCGACGGCGTCAGCGCCCCGCTCGCCGCCGCAGACGCCAACCCGCTCGACAAGGCCGGCCGGTTCACCGTCACCTCCGACAGCCTGCCGCCCGAGCGGTTCCCGCAGTTCAAGAGCGCGGCCGCGGGCTCCTACCCCGGCCTCACCAACCCGTACGCGCCCTTCGAGGGGCAGGGCATGGCCTCGGCCACCCACGCCGACCAGGACTGGAAGCGGCTCACCCGCACCATCGACCTGACCGGCGTCACGGCCGCCGACCAGCCGGAGCTGCGGTTCGCGCTCAACTGGAACCTGGAGACCGGCTACGACCACGGCCTCCTGGAGGCGCACACCACCGGCGCCGACGACTGGACCACGCTGCCCGACAAGAACGGCAACTCGTCCAGCGCCGTCCCCGCCGAGTGCGCGGCCGGGTTCTTCGTCAACGGCCACCCGTTCCTGCGCCACTACCTGACGGTCGGGGCCAACGGCTGCACGGCGTCCGGCACCACCGGCGCCTGGAACAGCTTCACCGGCTCCTCCGCCGGCTGGAAGCCCGTCGCCTTCGACCTCAGCCCCTACGCGGGCAAGAAGATCGAGGTGGCCCTCAGCTCCGTCACCGACCCCTCCACCGGCGGCCGCGGCCTCTTCGCCGACAACGCGCAGCTGGTCGTCAACGGCAACGTCACGGAGACCGAGGGATTCGAGTCGTCGCTCGGCTCCTGGAGCGTCGCGCCGCCCCCGGCCGGGAGCCCCAATATCACAGGCGACTGGGCCCGGACCGGCGAGCTCTACCGCTCCTTCGCGGCGGTCACAGCGCGTGACAGCGTGCTCCTCGGCTTCGGCTTCGAGCACGTGCCCGGAAACGCCGAGAGGGCCGCTCTTATGGGCGCCTCCCTGGCACATCTGCGCACCTGACGCTCCGTAATCGGGACGAAGGTCCCGGCGGCCCGTACCCCTACTCCGGGGTACGGGCCTTTGTGCCGCTTACGGCCCCTCTCGATGTCACCTCAGGGGCTTCAGAGAGGTAGGGTCGGAGGCGGTCGGGGACATCCCATACAACTCGCCGGCGTCTAAAACCGGCGTACCAACGAGGAGATCGGTTTCGTGACGATCCGCGTAGGCATCAACGGCTTTGGCCGCATCGGTCGCAACTACTTCCGCGCGCTGCTGGAGCAGGGTGCGGACATCGAGATCGTGGCTGTCAACGACCTGGGCGACACCGCCACCACGGCGCACCTGCTGAAGTACGACACCATCCTGGGCCGCCTCAAGGCCGAGGTGTCGCACACCGAGGACACCATCACGGTCGACGGCCACACCATCAAGGTGCTGTCCGAGCGCAACCCCGCCGACATCCCGTGGGGCCAGCTGGGCGTCGACGTCGTCGTCGAGTCCACCGGCATCTTCACCAAGAAGGCCGACGCCGAGAAGCACATCGCGGGCGGCGCCAAGAAGGTCCTCATCTCGGCTCCGGCCAAGGACGAGGACATCACCATCGTGATGGGCGTCAACCAGGACAAGTACGACGCGGCCAACCACCACGTCATCTCCAACGCCTCCTGCACCACCAACTGCGTGGCGCCGATGGCGAAGGTTCTCGACGAGAACTTCGGCATCGTCAAGGGCCTGATGACCACGGTCCACGCGTACACCAACGACCAGCGCATCCTGGACTTCCCGCACTCGGACCTGCGCCGCGCCCGCGCCGCCGCCGAGAACATCATTCCGACCACGACCGGTGCCGCGAAGGCCACCGCTCTGGTCCTGCCCCAGCTCAAGGGCAAGCTCGACGGCATCGCGATGCGCGTCCCGGTCCCGACCGGTTCCGCCACCGACCTGGTCGTGGAGCTGCAGCGCGAGGTCACCAAGGACGAGGTCAACGCCGCGTTCAAGAAGGCCGCCGACGACGGCGACCTGAAGGGCATCCTCTACTACACCGAGGACCCGATCGTGTCGTCCGACATCGTCAGCGACCCGGCGTCCTGCACCTTCGACTCCTCCCTGACCATGGTCCAGGAAGGCAAGACGGTGAAGATCCTCGGCTGGTACGACAACGAGTGGGGCTACTCCAACCGTCTCGTCGACCTCACTGTCTTCGTCGGCGGTCAGCTCTAGCCATCAGAGCAGGCACGTAGATGTGAGCACAGGGTCCGGACCGCGCAACGTCGCGCGCTCCGGGCCCTGTTGCGCGTCAGCCCATCCAAGGAGTCCAGTTCATGAAGACGATCGACGAACTTCTCGCCGAAGGAGTCGACGGCAAGCGGGTCTTCGTCCGCGCCGACCTCAACGTGCCGCTCGACGGCGCCACCATCACCGACGACGGCCGCATCCGCGCCGTCCTGCCGACCGTCAAGGCGCTCGCCGGTGCGGGCGCCAAGGTGGTCGTGGCCTCGCACCTGGGCCGCCCCAAGGGCGCCCCGGACCCGGCCTTCTCGCTGCTGCCCGCCGCCGAGCGGCTCGGTGAACTCCTCGGCGCGCCCGTCGCGTTCGCGCAGGACACGGTCGGCCCCGCCGCGCACGACGCGGTGGACGGCCTGCAGCCCGGTCAGGTCGCCGTCATCGAGAACCTCCGCTTCAACGCCGGCGAGACCTCCAAGGACGACGCCGAGCGCGGCGAGTTCGCCGATCGGCTGGCCGCCCTCGCGGACGTCTACGTGGGCGACGGCTTCGGCGCCGTGCACCGCAAGCACGCGTCCGTGTACGACCTCCCGGCCAAGCTCCCGCACTACGCGGGCTACCTGATCGCCACCGAGGTCGGCGTCCTCAAGAAGCTCACCGAGGACGTCAAGCGCCCGTACACCGTCATCCTCGGCGGCGCCAAGGTCTCCGACAAGCTCGCCGTCATCGACGAGCTGCTCGGCAAGGCCGACCGGCTGCTGATCGGCGGCGGCATGGCCTACACCTTCCTCAAGGCCAAGGGGCACGAGGTCGGCATCTCCCTCCTCCAGGAGGACCAGATCCCGGTCGTCACGGAGTACATGGAGCGCGCCGAGAAGAACGGCGTCGAGCTCGTACTGCCCGTCGACGTCCTGGTCTCCACGGACTTCCCCGACCTGAAGACGAAGGCTCCCGCCGACTTCAAGACCGTCGACGCGGACCAGATCCCCTCGGACATGGAGGGCCTGGACATCGGCCCCAAGAGCCGTGAGCTCTTCGCCGAGAAGATCGCCGACGCCGAGACCGTCTTCTGGAACGGCCCGGTCGGCGTCGCCGAGCACCCCGACTACGCCGGGGGCACGGCCGCCGTCGCGCGCGCCCTGCTCAACTGCGACGGCTTCACCGTGGTCGGGGGCGGCGACTCCGCCGCGGCCGTCCGCAACCTAGGCTTCGACGAGAACGCATTCGGCCACATCTCGACCGGCGGCGGCGCCTCCCTCGAATACCTCGAGGGCAAGACGCTCCCCGGCCTCGCCGCACTGGAGAACTGACACCTGATGACTACGCGTACCCCGCTGATGGCGGGCAACTGGAAGATGAACCTCAACCACCTTGAGGCCATCGCCCACGTCCAGAAGCTCGCCTTCGCCCTGGCGGACAAGGACTACGAGGCCTGCGAGGTCGCCGTCCTGGCGCCCTTCACCGATCTGCGCTCCGTGCAGACCCTGGTCGACGGCGACAAGCTCAAGATCAAGTACGGCGCCCAGGACATCTCGGCGCAGGACTCCGGTGCCTACACCGGCGAGATCTCGGGCCCGATGCTGTCCAAGCTGAAGTGCACCTACGTCGCCGTGGGCCACTCCGAGCGCCGTCAGTACCACAACGAGACCGACGAGATCTGCAACGCCAAGGTGAAGGCCGCGTTCAAGCACGGCCTGACCCCGATCCTCTGCATCGGCGAGGGCCTGGACATCCGCAAGGCGGGCCAGCAGGTCCAGTACACGCTGAACCAGCTCGACGGCGGCCTCAAGGACATCCCGGCCGAGCAGGCCGAGACCATCGTGATCGCGTACGAGCCCGTCTGGGCCATCGGCACCGGCGAGGTCGCGACCCCCGAGGACGCGCAGGAGGTCTGCGGCGCGATCCGCGGCCGCCTCGCCGAGCTGTACTCGCAGGAGCTCGCGGACAAGGTCCGCATCCAGTACGGCGGCTCCGTGAAGGCGAAGAACGTCGCCGACATCATGGCGCAGGCCGACGTGGACGGCGCCCTGGTCGGCGGCGCCGCGCTGGACACGGACGAGTTCGTCAAGATCGTTCGCTTCGGCGACCAGTGAGTATGCGCTAGCGACGTTACGTCGTACCCTGACGGGGGCCGAAGGAAGCCTTCGGCCCCCGTCGTCGATTCAGTTCCGAGGAAGTTGGTCCAGCCGTGGTTATGGGGTTCTCGATCGCCCTGATCGTCTTCAGCGCTCTGATGATGTTGCTGGTGCTGATGCACAAGGGCAAGGGCGGCGGTCTTTCCGACATGTTCGGTGGCGGCATGCAGTCGTCCGTCGGCGGCTCCTCCGTCGCGGAGCGCAACCTCGACCGCATCACGGTCGTGGTCGGTCTGCTGTGGTTCGCGTGCATTGTCGCGCTCGGCCTGCTGATGAAGGCGAACAACTAGCGCCAGCCACTGGTCGCTTGTCCGGTGCGCGCCCGCGTGCGCGGCTTATCATGGGGCTTGCGTCCGGGGGTGGGGTGTAACTCCCAACACTGGACGCGCGTTGGGCCTTACGTAAACTGAGGCGCCCGCAGCAGCACCATCACGCAGGGAGTTACGACCGTGGCAAGTGGCAACGCGATCCGAGGAAGTCGGGTCGGGGCGGGGCCGATGGGCGAGGCCGAGCGCGGTGAGTCCGCGCCGCGACTGCGCATCTCCTTCTGGTGCTCCAACGGGCACGAGACGCAGCCGAGCTTCGCCAGCGACGCGCAGGTCCCCGATACGTGGGACTGTCCCCGCTGCGGCTTTCCGGCAGGTCAGGACCGGGACAACCCGCCGGACCCGCCGCGCACCGAGCCGTACAAGACGCACCTGGCGTACGTACGCGAGCGGCGCAGCGACGCGGACGGGGAGGCGATCCTCGCGGAAGCGCTCGCCAAACTGCGGGGCGAGATCTAGCACTTGAATACGACGTGAGAACCGGCCGGACACCAATTGGTGTCCGGCCGGTTTCTTCGTCCCGTACGTGTGCTGACAGACAGTTTCGGACATCTCATCCCGCTCTCTGATCGATTAGGTTGGAGGGTGCAGCGGGGCAATTGGACGTACGCGCGTACGAAAGAAGGCTGAAGTCCGAGATGAACGCAGAAAGCCGCGCCAGGCTCGATCAGACTCCCGAGTGGACGGCGCTCGCCGGGCACCGTGACCGGCTGGGGGAGGTGCAGCTGCGAGAGCTGTTCGCCGCGGACCCGGCGCGCGGTACGGCGTACACCCTCCAGGTCGGCGACCTGCACATCGACTACTCCAAGCACCTCGTCACCGGCGAGACGCTGACGCTGCTGCGCGAGCTGGCGGCCGCGACCGACGTCTTCGGGCTGCGGGACGCCATGTTCCGCGGCGAGAAGATCAACACCACCGAGAACCGGGCCGTCCTGCACACGGCGCTGCGCGCGCCGCGGGGCAGCGTCGTCGAGGTCGACGGCGAGAACGTGGTGCCCGCCGTGCACGCCGTCCTCGACAAGATGACCGCCTTCTCGGAGAAGGTCCGCTCCGGCGAGTGGACCGGACACACCGGAAAGCGCATCAAGAACGTCGTCAACATCGGCATCGGCGGCTCCGACCTCGGTCCGGCGATGGCGTACGAGACGCTGCGCTCCTTCACGGACCGCGGCCTCACCGTCCGCTTCGTGTCGAACGTGGACGGCGCCGACCTGCACGAGGCCGTGCGGGACCTGGACGCCGCCGAGACGCTCTTCATCATCGCCTCGAAGACGTTCACCACCATCGAGACGATCACCAACGCCACGTCCGCGCGCGACTGGCTGCTCACCGAGCTGAAGGCCGGTCAGGACGCCGTCGCCAAGCACTTCGTGGCCCTGTCGACCAATGCCGAGAAGGTCTCCGACTTCGGCATCGACACGGACAACATGTTCGAGTTCTGGGACTGGGTCGGCGGCCGCTACTCGTACGACTCGGCGATCGGCCTCTCCCTGATGATCGCCATCGGGCCCGACCGCTTCCGCGAGATGCTCGACGGCTTCCACCTCGTCGACGAGCACTTCCGCACGGCGCCCGCGGAGTCCAACGTGCCGCTCCTCATGGGCCTGTTGGGCATCTGGTACGGCAACTTCCACGACGCGCAGTCGCACGCCGTCCTGCCGTACTCGCACTACCTCTCCAAGTTCACCGCCTATCTGCAGCAGCTGGACATGGAGTCCAACGGCAAGTACGTCGGCCGGGACGGCAAGGAGGTCGACTGGCAGACGGGCCCGGTCGTCTGGGGCACGCCCGGCACCAACGGGCAGCACGCCTACTACCAACTCATCCACCAGGGCACGAAGTTGATCCCGGCGGACTTCATCGGCTTCGCCGAGCCCGTCGCCGATCTGCTGCCCGGCCTGGTCGCCCAGCACGACCTGCTGATGGCCAACTTCTTCGCGCAGACCCAGGCGCTGGCGTTCGGCAAGACGCCGGACGAGGTGCGCGCCGAGGGCGTCGCGGAGGAACTGGTCCCGCACAAGACGTTCAAGGGCAACCACCCCACCACGACGATCCTCGCCAAGGAACTGACCCCCTCGGTCCTCGGCCAGCTCATCGCGCTCTACGAGCACAAGGTCTTCGTGCAGGGCGCCGTGTGGAACATCGACTCCTTCGACCAGTGGGGCGTCGAGCTCGGCAAGGTCCTCGCCAAGCGCGTCGAGCCCGCGCTGACCGAGGGCGCCGAGGTGCCGGACCTGGACGGGTCGACCACCGCGCTGGTCGCCAAGTACCGGGACCTGCGCGGGCGTTGAGTCTCACCTGGCGTTAATTGGATGCGGGCGAACCGCCCGGCGGGTGACACTGCTTCGGCTCTGTCACCCGCCGGGAGGGACCCCGTCATGGACCAGCTGCACGCCGCGCTCGCCGACCCCGAGAGACTCAGGCTGTACGCGCGGATAGTCCTCGACGACCTGCCGCCGCGCGAGGCCGACTCGGCCGTCGCCCGCAGGCACCTGGGACGCCTCCTCGCCACCGGGCTCGTGGAGCGGCAGCCCGACGGATCGCTCAGGGCCGACCCGGCCGTCTTCCGGCGCGCGCCGGACCCCGTCGACGCGCACGCCCATCCCACGGTGCCGCGCCGCCTCACCGGCTTCTTCGCGCACGGCCGCCTCACGGCCATCCCGGTGCGCCCCGTCGTGCGCCACGAACTCCTCGTCCACCTCATGGACACCCTCTTCGACGCCGACCGCACCTACAGCGAGGGCGAGATCAACGACGCGTTCCGCACCGTCCACGACGACACGGCGGCGCTGCGGAGGTACTGCGTCACCGACGGCCTCCTCGTCCGCGAGCAGGACGGCAGCAGCTACCGACGCGTCCTCGTGGACGCCTGAGGGCCCCGCACCGGACGGTGCGGGGCCCTCAGGGACGTAACGCGGCAGAGCGTCAGGCGACGGCCGGCGGATACAGCTCCGGGGGGAGCTGGGAGGCCGCCGCGGCGTCCAGGAGCCACAGCGTGCGCGAGCGGCCGTAGGCGCCCGCCGCCGGGGCCTGCACCTCGCCCGCGCCCGACAGGGCGATGGCCGCCGCGTTCGCCTTGTCCTCGCCCGCCGCGAGCAGCCATACCTCGCGGGCCGCCCGGATCGCCGGGAGCGTGAGCGTGACACGGGTCGGCGGGGGCTTCGGCGCGCCGTGCACGCCGACCACCGAGCGCTCCGTCTCGCGCACCGCGGGGAGCTCGGGGAAGAGTGACGCGACGTGCGTGTCCGGGCCGACGCCGAGCATCAGGACGTCGAAGGTCGGCACGGGGCCATGATCCTCCGGGCCCGCGGCCGCGGTGAGTTCGGCGGCGTAGACCTCCGCCGCCGCGTCCACCTCGTACGCGCCGTCCGACGCGGGCATCGGGTGCACCCGGGCCGGGTTGAGGGGCACCGAGTCGAGCAGCGCCTCCTTGGCCTGTGTGTAGTTGCGCTCCGGGTCGCCGTCGGGCAGGAAGCGCTCGTCGCCCCACCACAGGTCCAGACGTGACCAGTCGATCGCGTCCTTCGCGGGGGAGGAGGCCAGCGCCGCCAGCACGCCGTTGCCGTTGCGGCCGCCGGTGAGGACCACCGACGCGTGGCCGCGGGCGGCCTGCGCGTCCACGATCTTCGTGATGAGGCGGGCCGCGGCGGCCTGCGCCATCAGCTCCTTGTCGCGGTGGACGACGAGCTGCGGAGCCGCGGTCACTTCGCCGCCGCCTTCTTCGCCGCGGTCTTCTTGGCGGGGGCCTTCTTCGGCTCCTCCGACGCGGCCGCCTTGGCCTCGGCCTCGTCCTTCGCGTCGTCGGACGGCTTCTCGTCGCGGAGCGAGTCCGTCTGCTCCGCCGGCTCGCCCAGACGGTCCACGCCGTACTTCAGCGCGGACGCGTAGGTGTCGTCCGGGTCCAGGCGGCGCAGCTCCTCGGCGATCAGCTCGGCCGTCTCGCGGCGCTTGAGCGCCACCGCACGGTCGGGCTGCCCCTGGATGGAGAGCGTGGCGAGGGCACCGTCGGCGCGGTCGAGCACGATGGGACCGCAGGTGGTCTCCATGCGTACGCCGGTCAGGCCGGGGCCCGCCGACAGCGTGCGCTGCACGGGGACGTCGAGGCGGTCCGCCAGCCACATGGCGAGCAGCTCGCAGCTCGGGTTGAACTCCTCGCCCTCCACCTGCACCGAGGTGACCTTGCAGGTGACCTGGTCGAGCGCGGCGGCCAGCATGGAGCGCCACGGCGTGATGCGGGTCCAGGACAGGTCCGTGTCGCCGGGGTGGTAGGCCTCGGCGCGCGCGGTCAGCTCGTGGATCGGCTGCTCCGCGGCGTACGTGTCCGTGACGCGGCGCTGGGCCAGGGCGCCGAGCGGGTCCTTGGCGGGGTCCAGCGGGGCGTTCACCGGCCACCAGGCGACCACGGGGGCGTCGGGCAGCAGCAGCGGCAGGACGACGGACTGGGCGTGATTGATGCCCTCGCCGTACAGCCGCAGGATCACCGTCTCGCCGGTGCCCGCGTCCGCGCCGACCCGGACCTCGGCGTCGAGGCGCGAGGTGGTGCGGTCGCGGGGCGAGCGGGCGGCGCGCTTGATGACCACGAGGGTGCGCGAGGGGTGCTCGCGGGACGCCTCGCTGGCCGCCTTCAGCGAGTCGTAGGCGTTCTCCTCGTCGGTGACGATGACGAGGGTGAGCACCATGCCGACGGCCGGGGTGCCGATCGCGCGGCGGCCCTGCACGAGCGCCTTGTTGATCTTGCTGGACGTGGTGTCCGTGAGGTCGATCTTCATGGCCGGCGCCAGCTCCGTCCGTCTCGTGCGAGCATTTCGTCCGCCTCGGCCGGGCCCCAGGTGCCGGACGCGTACTGCGCGGGCTTGCCGTGCTTGTCCCAGTACTGCTCGATCGGGTCGAGGATGTTCCAGGACAGCTCGACCTCCTCCGTGCGCGGGAAGAGGTTGGCGTCGCCGAGCAGGACGTCCAGGATCAGACGCTCGTACGCCTCCGGGCTGGACTCGGTGAAGGACTCGCCGTACGCGAAGTCCATCGAGACGTCCCGGATCTCCATGGAGGTGCCGGGCACCTTCGAGCCGAACCGGACCGTGATGCCCTCGTCGGGCTGGACGCGGATGACGATCGCGTTCTGCCCGAGCTCCTCGGTGGCGGTGTGGTCGAAGGGGGAGTGCGGCGCGCGCTGGAAGACGACCGCGATCTCGGTGACGCGGCGGCCCAGGCGCTTGCCGGTGCGCAGGTAGAAGGGGACGCCCGCCCAGCGGCGGTTGTCCACCTCCAGCTTGATCGCGGCGTAGGTGTCGGTCTTCGACTTGGCGTCGATGCCGTCTTCCTGGAGGTAGCCGACGGCCTTCTCGCCGCCCTGCCAGCCCGCGGAGTACTGGCCGCGCACCGTGTCCCTGCCGAGGTCCTTCGGCAGCCGGACGGCGCCGAGCACCTTGGCCTTCTCCGCGACGAGCGCGTTGGCGTCGAAGGAGGCGGGCTCCTCCATCGCGGTCAGCGCCATCAGCTGGAGCAGGTGGTTCTGGATGACGTCACGGGCGGCGCCGATGCCGTCGTAGTAGCCGGCGCGGCCGCCGATGCCGATGTCCTCGGCCATCGTGATCTGGACGTGGTCCACGTAGGACCGGTTCCAGATCGGCTCGAACATCTGGTTGGCGAAGCGGAGCGCCAGGATGTTCTGGACGGTCTCCTTGCCGAGGTAGTGGTCGATCCGGAACACCTGGTCCGGGGCGAACACCTCGTGCACGATCGCGTTCAGGTCCTGCGCGGACGCCAGGTCGTGGCCGAACGGCTTCTCGATGACGGCACGCCGCCAGGAGCCCTCGGGGGCGTCCGCCAGCTCGTGCTTCTTGAGCTGCTGGACGACCTGGGGGAAGAACTTCGGGGGCACGGAGAGGTAGAAGGCGAAGTTGCCGCCCGTTCCCTGTGCCTTGTCCAGCTCCTGGATGGTGGCCTTGAGCTGCTCGAAGGCGTCGTCGTCGTCGAAGTTGCCCTGGACGAAGCGCATGCCCTGGATGAGCTGCTGCCAGACCTCCTCGCGGAAGGGCGTGCGCGCGTGCTGCTTGACGGCGTCGTGCACCTCCTGCGCGAAGTCCTCGTCCTGCCACTCGCGGCGGGCGAAGCCGATGAGGGAGAAGCCCGGCGGCAACAGGCCTCGGTTGGCGAGGTCGTACACAGCAGGCATCAGCTTTTTACGGGACAAATCGCCCGTGACGCCGAAGATGACCAGGCCCGACGGCCCCGCGATACGCGGGAGCCGTCGGTCTGCGGCGTCACGCAGCGGATTGCTGCTTGACAAGGTGGGTCAGCCCTTCGCGGGAGCGAGGCGCTGGAGCTCGGCCTCAGTCGACTTGAGCAGGTCGTTCCAGGACGCCTCGAACTTCTCGACGCCCTCGTCCTCGAGCAGCTGCACGACATCGTCGTAGCTGATGCCGAGCTTCTCCACCGCGGCGATCTCCGCGCGCGACTGGTCGTACGTGCCCGCGATGGTGTTGCCGGTGATCGATCCGTGGTCGGCCGAGGCCTCCAGGGTCGCCTCCGGCATCGTGTTCACCGTGTTGGGCGCGACGAGGTCGTCGACGTAGAGCGTGTCCTTGTACGCGGGGTCCTTGACGCCGGTCGAGGCCCACAGCGGACGCTGCTTGTTGGCCTGGGCCTTGTCGAGGGCGGCCCAGCGGTCGGAGGAGAAGACCTCCTCGTACGCCTCGTACGCCAGCCGCGCGTTGGCGAGCGCGGCCTTGCCCTTGAGGGACTTGGCCTCGTCCGTGCCGATGCCGTCCAGGCGCTTGTCGATCTCGGTGTCCACGCGGGACACGAAGAAGGACGCCACCGAGTGGATCTTGGACAGGTCCAGGCCGCGCTCCTTGGCCTTCTCCAGGCCGGCGAGGAAGGCGTCCATGACCGCGCGGTAGCGCTCCAGCGAGAAGATCAGCGTGACGTTGACGCTGATGCCGAGGCCGATGACCTCGGTGATCGCCGGGAGGCCCGCCTTGGTGGCCGGGATCTTGATGAGCGTGTTCGGCCGGTCCACCAGCCAGGCCAGCTGCTTGGCCTCGGCGACCGTGGCCGCCGTGTTGTGCGCCAGACGCGGGTCGACCTCGATCGACACGCGGCCGTCCTGGCCGCCCGTCGCGTCGAAGACCGGGCGCAGGATGTCGGCGGCGTCACGGACGTCCGCCGTCGTGATCATGCGAATGGCCTCTTCGACGGTGACCTTGCGGGCGGCGAGGTCGGCGAGCTGCTGCTCGTAGCCGTCGCCCGACGAGATCGCCTTCTGGAAGATCGACGGGTTGGTCGTGACGCCCACGACGTGCTGCTGGTCGATCAGCTCGGCGAGGTTGCCGGACGTGATCCGCTTGCGCGACAGGTCGTCCAGCCAGATCGCGACGCCTTCTTCGGAAAGGCGCTTGAGTGCGTCTGTCATGGAATTACATCTCCTACTTGGTCGTATATGAGCGTCAGCGCTGAGCGGCGGCGATCGATTCCCGCGCCGCCTGGGCCACCGCGTCGGCGGTGAACCCGAACTCGCGGAAGAGCACCTTGGCGTCCGCGGAGGCACCGAAGTGCTCCAGCGAAACGATGCGACCGGCGTCACCGACGAAGCGGTGCCAGGTCAGGCCGATGCCCGCCTCGACCGCCACGCGCGCCTTCACCGACGGCGGGAGCACGCTCTCGCGGTACCCCTGCTCCTGCTCCTCGAACCACTCGACCGACGGCATCGAGACGACTCGCGTCGGGACGCCCGCGGCCTGCAGCTGCTCGCGCGCCTCGACGGCGAGCTGGACCTCGGAGCCGGTGCCGATGAGCACGACCTCGGGCGCTGTGCTCTGCCCGTTGGGCCCTTCGGCCTCGAAGAGGACGTAGCCGCCCTTGGCGGCGTCCTCGTTGCGCTCGTACGTGGGCACACCCTGGCGGGTCAGCGCGAGGCCGTGCGGGGTGCCCTTGCCGAACTCCTTGGTGTAGCGCTTGAGGATCTCGCGCCACGCGATGACGGTCTCGTTCGCGTCGGCCGGGCGCACGACGTTCAGGCCCGGGATGGCGCGCAGCGAGGCCAGGTGCTCGACCGGCTGGTGGGTCGGGCCGTCCTCGCCGAGGCCGATGGAGTCGTGCGTCCACACGTACGTCACCGGCAGGTGCATCAGCGCGGACAGACGCACGGCGTTGCGCATGTAGTCGGAGAACACCAGGAAGGTGCCGCCGTAGATGCGGGTGTTGCCGTGCAGCGCGATGCCGTTCATCTCCGCGGCCATGGAGTGCTCGCGGATGCCGTAGTGGATCGTGCGGCCGTACGGATCGGCCTCCGGCAGCGGGTTGCCCTTCGGCAGGAACGAGGAGTTCTTGTCGATGGTGGTGTTGTTGGAGCCCGCCAGGTCGGCGGAGCCGCCCCACAGCTCGGGGATGACCGCGCCGAGCGCCTGCAGGACCTTGCCGGACGCGGCACGCGTGGCGAGACCCTTGCCGGTCTCGAACTCCGGGAGCTTCTCCTCCCAGCCCTCGGGCAGCTCGCCCGCGGCGATGCGGTCGAACTCGGCCGCGCGCGCGGTGTTCGCGGTGCGCCAGGCGGCGAAGCCCTTCTCCCACTCGGCCTTGGCCTCGCGGCCCCGGTCGAGCGCCTTGCGGGCGTGCGCCAGGACCTCGTCGGAGACCTCGAAGGTCTGCTCCGGGTCGAAGCCGAGGACGCGCTTGGTGGCGGCCACTTCCTCGTCGCCGAGCGCCGAGCCGTGTGCGGCCTCGGTGTTCTGCGCGTTCGGGGCGGGCCAGGCGATGATCGAGCGCATCGCGATGAAGGAGGGGCGCTCGGTCTCGGCCTTGGCGGCCTCGATCGCGGCGTAGAGGGCGGCGGGGTCGAGGTCGCCGTCCGCCTTGGGCGCCACGCGCTGGACGTGCCAGCCGTACGCCTCGTACCGCTTGAGGGTGTCCTCGGAGACCGCGGTCTCGGTGTCGCCCTCGATCGAGATGTGGTTGTCGTCCCACAGCAGGATCAGGTTGCCGAGCTTCTGGTGCCCGGCCAGCGACGAGGCCTCGCCGGAGATGCCCTCCTGGAGGCAGCCGTCACCGGCGATGGCGTAGACGAAGTGGTCGAACGGGGACGAGCCGTCGGCCGCCTCCGGGTCGAACAGGCCGCGCTCGTAGCGGGCGGCCATCGCCATGCCCACGGCGTTGGCAACGCCCTGGCCCAGCGGGCCCGTGGTCGTCTCCACGCCCACCGTGTGGCCGTACTCCGGGTGGCCCGGGGTCTTCGAACCCCAGGTGCGGAAGGCCTTCAGGTCATCCAGCTCCAGGCCGAAGCCGGCCAGGTACAGCTGGATGTAGAGGGTCAGGGACGAGTGGCCCGCAGAGAGGACGAACCGGTCGCGGCCGGTCCACTCGGCGTCCGCCGGGTCGTGGCGCATCACCTTCTGGAAGAGGGTGTACGCGGCGGGCGCGAGGCTCATGGCCGTACCGGGATGGCCGTTGCCGACCTTCTGTACGGAATCCATGGCCAGGACGCGGGCGGTGTCAACGGCCCGCTGGTCCAGTTCGGTCCACTCGAGGTCTGTGGTGGTCGGCTTGGTGCTCACCCTGAGTCAGGGCTCCTCTCCACATGTCGAATGCCGGCGGCGTAGATCCCACCGGCCGATGTCGAGCCTACCGTTGCTAGAACGCTCATTTTTTCGAGTCATTCCAGACTGCAGTGACATGCGAGGATGCGCCTGCCGAAAGGAAAGCGCAGACATTCCGCAAGTGAATACGGGCTCGCTCATATGTCCGCTCAAAAGGCCATAGGTGTCGCCCATTTGTCCGCTCAATGAACGCACGGTTCCGCTCATGTGGCGACCCAAGTCGCCCCGGACGTCGTTCGGCCGGTCGCTCAACACGACCCCACCCCCGCGAAGGGCGAGGTATGGGCAACGTCTACAGTGGCGTGGTACGCGCGGGCCTTTACCGGATCTTCATGTCTGAAGGTGCTGGTCGGCTCGCTGGGATGTCTCTGTCAGGGGTGTGCGTGACGGCCGTTGAATCCCGTCCAGCGGGGGTTTCCGGGACGGACCTTAGCCCGAGCCATCGGCCGTTCGGGGCTCGTGTCAAGGCGTTCGTGGCGCTGACCAAGCCGCGGATCATCGAGCTTCTGCTCATCACCACCGTTCCGGTGATGTTCCTCGCCGAGCAAGGAGTGCCCGACCTGTGGCTGGTCTTCGTGACCTGCCTGGGCGGATACCTCTCCGCGGGGGGCGCGAACGCGCTCAACATGTACATCGACCGCGACATCGACGCGCTGATGGACCGCACGTCGCAGCGGCCGCTGGTGACGGGCATGGTCAGCCCCCGCGAGTGCCTCGCCTTCGGCATCACCCTCGCGGTCGTCTCCACCCTGTTGTTCGGCTTCGCCGTCAACTGGCTCTCCGCCTGGCTCTCGCTCGGCGCGCTGCTCTTCTACGTGGTCGTCTACACGATGATCCTGAAGCGCCGGACCTCGCAGAACATCGTCTGGGGCGGCATCGCGGGCTGTCTGCCGGTGCTCATCGGCTGGTCCTCGGTCACCAACTCGATGTCGTGGGCGCCGATCGTCCTCTTCCTCGTCATGTTCTTCTGGACGCCGCCGCACTACTGGCCGCTCTCCATGAAGGTCAAGGACGACTACGCCCGCGTGGGCGTGCCGATGCTGCCGGTCATCGCCTCCAACAAGGTGGTCGCCCGCCAGATCGTCCTCTACAGCTGGGTCATGGTCGCCGTCTCGCTGCTGCTGCAGCCGCTCGGCTACACCGGCTGGTTCTACACCGCGGTGGCGCTGGTGACCGGCGGCTGGTGGCTGTGGGAGGCGCACGGGCTGCAGAACCGGGCCAAGGCGGAGGTCACGGGCGGCAAGCTCAAGGAGATGCGGCTCTTCCACTGGTCCATCACCTACGTCTCGCTGCTCTTCGTCGCCGTGGCGGTGGACCCCTTCCTGCGCTGACCGTCCACGGTCGAGGGCTCTGCCGACGGGCGGGGCACGTGGTGTTGCACGCCACGTGCCCCGCCCGTCGCCAGTTGATCTACCCGTCGGTAGCATCCTGCTCATGGCAGACACGCAGCAGGTGGACGACAGCAAGCAGGCCGCGAAGGCCGAGCGCCGGGCGGCCCGGCTCGCGAAGGAGATCGGCGCCTTCGCGCGGGCCCACGGCGGGGCCGAGGCGCAGATCGCGTACATCGGGCACGAGGGCACCCGGATCGTCCTCGTCGGCGAGGACGGCGGCTGGGGCGACCTGGTGGCGCCCACCTACGCCGTCGCGCAGAGCGCCGTGGAAAAGGCCGGAATCACCGTCCACGAGGACTTCGCCGGGGAATTCGCCGCCAAGGTGAAGACCGGCCCCTACGAGTGGAAGCGGATGGCCGGCATCCAGATCGGCGGCCCGAGCAACGACTGACGGCCCCCGGCAACTGCTTCCGCCGATAAAGGCCGAAAGCAACACCTGACACCCGGGTCACCCGTTAGGACCGTAGGAGCAAGGTCCACGCATCGGGAGTCCGGATGATCGAAACGCCGTCCCTGGTGGATCAGTACTGCCATGGCGTCCTCCGTACGGAGCTGGGCCTCGGCACCTTCGAGGCCCACCTCGGCCGGGGCGAGGGACCGCCCGCCCCCGGCACCACCTTCTTCGACACCCAGACCGGCTTCGCGGTGCGCCGCTGGTGCCCGCCGCTGCTCGGCATCGAGCCGCACTGCCCGCCGGCCCGCTATCTCGCCCGCCGCCGCGAACTCGGCGTCCTGGAGTCGGGGCGGCGCCTCCTGCGCGGCAGCGGCATCACCACGTACCTCGTCGACACGGGCCTGCCCGGGGACCTGACGGGACCCGGCGAGATGGCCTCCGCCGGTGCCGCCGACGCCCGCGAGATCGTCCGCCTGGAATTACTGGCCGAGCAGGTCGCGGACACCTCGGGCACCGCCGACTCGTTCCTCGCCAACCTCGCCGAGTCCGTGCACGCGGCCGCCGCCGGAGCCGTCGCCTTCACCTCGGTCGCGGGCGAGCGGCATCCGCTCGCCCTCGCCCCGGAGCCGCCGGGGCCCGGCGAGGTGCGGGGCGCGGTGGGGCGCTGGCTCGCGGGGCGGCAGGTGGGCGGCGTGCTCGCCGATCCCGTGCTGCTGCGGCATCTGCTGTGGATCGCGGTGGCCTCGGGCCGCCCGCTGCAGCTGCACGCGGGGGCCGGGGACCCGCAGACGTACTTCGGGGAGTTCGCGCGGGCCACCGCCGGGCTCGGCACCGATCTGGTGCTGCTGCACGGCTATCCGTACCACCGCAGCGCCGCGCACCTCGCGGCCGTCTTCCCGCACGTGTACGCCGATCTCGGCCCCGCACTCGTCCGCACCGGAGCCCGCGCGGCCGCCGTGCTCGCCGAGATCCTCGAACTGGCGCCCTTCGGCAAGCTGCTGTTCTCCAGCGGCGCCCACGGGCTGCCCGAACTGCACGTCGTCGGGGCACACCTGTTCAGGGAGGCACTCGGGAGGGTGCTCGGGACCTGGGTCGCGGAGGGCGCCTGGTCGCTCACCGACGCGCAGCGCGTGGCGGGTCTGATCGCCGCGGGCAACGCGCGGCGGGTGTACGGGCTGCCGGTCGGGTCAGACGGCCGAGAGCCGTGAGTCGTCCGCCTGGGCGGGCAGGTCGGCCGTGGTGAGCGGACGCTCCCGCAGCGAGAGCAGGACGCGCACCACGGCGATCCACACCACGCACGAGCCCAGCATGTGCAGGCCGACCAGGAGCTCCGGCAGGTCCGTGAAGTACTGGACGTAACCGATCGTGCCCTGCGACAGCAGGATCAGGAACAGCTGGCGGGTGCGGACCAGCGGGCCGGGCGGCGCGTCGACCGCCTTCAGGACGAACCACAGGGCGAACGTCAGCGTCACCACGATCCAGGCGAGGACCGCGTGCAGCTTGCTGACCGCCTCCCAGTCGACGCCCATTCGCGGCACGTCGCTGGAGTCGCCCGCGTGCGGCCCGGCGCCCGTCACGACGGTGCCCACCACGATCAGCAGGGCGGCGGCCGCGACCAGGAACCAGACGAGCTGCGCCACGGCCTTGCCGACCAGCGGCCGCGGTTCCGCGTCGCCCTCCTGGGTCCGCTGCCACATGACGACGGCGACCGCGATCAGGGCGGAGGAGAGCAGGAAGTGTGCCGCGACCGTGTACGGGTTCAGGCCGACGAGGACGACGATGCCGCCGAGCACCGCATTGCCCATGACCAGCCAGAACTGCACCCAGCCGAGCCGGACGAGGCTGCGCCGCATCGGCTTCTGCGAGCGGGCCGCGATGATCGCCCAGCCGACGGCCGCGGAGAGCACGTACGCCAGCATGCGGTTGCCGAACTCGATGGCTCCGTGGACGCCCATCTCATGGGTCGCGGTCAGCGAGTCGTCCGTGCACTTGGGCCAGGTCGGGCAGCCGAGGCCCGAGCCGGTCAGTCGGACAGCGCCGCCCGTCACCACGATGAGGACCGTCATGACGAGGGAGATCAGGGCCGCCCGCTGGACGGTCCGCTGGGTGGGGGTCCAGCGCTCGGCGATGAAGGCGAGCGGGTTCCGCACGGCTTGAGCGATGTCGGCTCGGGTCACGTTTGGCACGCGCCCATCGTAGGGGGCCGCTTGTGCACGGCTTCACGAGGGGGACGTATGCGGTGCTTTTGTGACCACGGTTACTCCCAGCGGAAGAACTTCGCCGCCGCGCCGAGCCCGAGCACCGACCACACCGCGAGGATGCCGAGGTCCTTCCACGGCATGCCCGCGCCGTGCTGCAGGACGTCGCGCAGGCCGTCCGAGAGCGCCGAGATGGGGAGCAGTCCGAGGAGCGTCTGAGCCGCGTCGGGGAACTTGTCCAGGGGGACGATCACACCGCCGCCCATCAGGAGCAACAGGAAGACGAGGTTCGCGGCCGCCAGCGTCGCCTCCGCCTTGAGCGTGCCCGCCATCAGCAGGCCGAGCCCGGAGAACGCCGCTGTGCCGAGCACCAGGAGCAGCAGCACGGCGAAGGGGTTGCCGTGCGGCGACCAGCCGAGCGCGAACGCGATGACCGTGACGAGAACGACCTGCAGGACCTCGGTGACCAGCACCGAGAGGGTCTTCGCCGTCATCAGGCCCCAGCGGGGGAGCGGTGAGGCGCCGAGCCGCTTGAGCACGCCGTACCGGCGCTCGAAGCCCGTCGCGATCGCCTGTCCCGTGAACGCCGTCGACATCACGGCCAGCGCGAGGATGCCGGGGGCGAGGAAGTCCACGGCCTCGCCCTTGCCGGTGTCGACGATGTCGACCGCGCTGAAGAGGACGAGCAGCAGCGTCGGGATGATGACCGTCAGGAGCAGCTGCTCGCCGTTGCGCAGCAGCATCTTCGTCTCCAGGGCCGCCTGCGCCGCGATCATGCGAGGGAGCGGGGCGGCGCCCGGCTTCGGCGTGTACGTTCCGGCGGCGCTCATCCGCGCAGCTCCTTGCCTGTGAGCTCCAGGCTGTGCTTTCCCGGGGGACAACCCCCGGGCCCCCGGCCGAAAGACGAGTGGGTGTGCGTCATGAGCGCAACTCCTTGCCGGTGAGCTCGAGGCTGTGCTTTCCCGGGGGACAACCCCCGGGCCCCCGGCCGAAAGACGAGTGGGTCTGCGTCATGAGCGCAACTCCTTGCCGGTGAGCTCGAGAAAAACGTCTTCCAGGGTGTGGCGTTCGACCGAGATGCGGTCCGGCATGACTCCGTGCTGCGCGCACCACGAGGTGACCGTGGCGAGCAGCTGCGGGTCGACCGTGCCGCTCACGCGGTAGGCGCCCGGGGTCAGTTCGGCCGCGGCGGAGTCCGGGGGCAGGGCCTTGAGGAGTGAGCCGACGTCCAGGCCGGGGCGGCCGGTGAAGCGCAGGGTGTTCTCGGCGCCGCCGCGGCAGAGCGTGTCGGGGCTGCCCTGGGCGATGACCTTGCCCGCGTCGACGATCGCGACGTCGTCGGAGAGCTCCTCGGCCTCGTCCATGTGGTGCGTGGTGAGGATGACGGAGACCCCGTCGCGGCGCAGATCGCGCACCAGCTCCCAGGTCGCCCGGCGCGCCTGCGGGTCGAGGCCCGCGGTCGGCTCGTCGAGGAAGACCAGCTCGGGCCTGCCGACCACGGCCATGGCGAGCGCCAGGCGCTGCTGCTGGCCGCCGGAGAGCCGCCGGTAGGTGGTGCGGCCGCAGCTGCCGAGGCCGAGGCGCTCGATGAGCTCGGGGACGTCCAGCGGCCGGGCGTGGAGCTTGGCCACGTGGCGGAGCATCTCGTCGGCGCGGGCGCCGGAGTAGACGCCGCCGGACTGGAGCATCACGCCGACGCGGGGTCGCAGGGCCTCGGCCTGGCGGACCGGGTCGAGGCCGAGGACGCGGACGGTGCCGGAGTCCGGCTTCCGGTAGCCCTCGCAGGTCTCGATCGTGGTGGTCTTGCCCGCGCCGTTGGGGCCGAGGACGGCGGTGATACCGGCCCCTGCCGTCAGGTCGAGACCGTCCACCGCGGTCTTGGGTCCGTACCGCTTGACCAGATTCTCGATCTGGACGACGGGCTCGTTTCGCATGGTGAGCCAGTCTAGGGACGGGCCCGAAGTCCCGGACGCGCGGGGCGGCGGTCCCCTTGCCAGGGACCTTTTCCGTCCTTACGCGCACGAATCGGGACCTAGCGTCGATGCGTGACCAGCATCGCGGAGAACGTCGAGGAGACATCCGAGCAGGCGGCGCACAAGGCGCACGACCTCCGAAGCGCTCCGCGCTACTTCGTCTCGGCGGTGCTCGCGGGCGCGTACATCGGGGTGGGCGAGGTGCTGCTCCTGGTGGCGGTGTCGCCGTTCGTGGCGGCGGGCTCGTCGGCGGTGCGGCTCCTCGAAGGAGCGGTCTTCCCGATCGCGCTGACGATCGTGATGTTCGCGGGAGCCCAGCTCTTCACCAGCAATGTGATGGTGATGCTGATCGGGGCGCTGACGGGGCGCACGGGCGCGCGGGACCTGGTGGGCAGCTGGGGGCTCTCGCTGGCCGGGAACCTCGTCGGCGCCTTCGTCTTCGGCGCCATGGTGCAGGCGTCGGGCGTGACGTCGGCGCCGTCCGCGCGGGCGATGCTCGCCGACATGGTGCGGGGCAAGGAGGCGCTGGACGGCGGTCAGCTCTTCTGGCGTGCGGTGCTCTGCAACTTCCTGGTCTGCCTGGCGATCTGGATGTTCTACCGGGCCGAGGGCGACGGCGCGAAGATCTTCGTGCTGTGGATACCGGTCCTGGTGTTCGTCGCGGTCGGCTTCGAGCACTGCGTGGCGAACATGGCGCTGTTCGCCCTCGCCATCCTGGACGGCGGCGCGGGCTTCGCCGACCTGGGCAGGAACCTGCTGTTCACGGTGGCGGGGAACGTGGTCGGGGGCGGTCTGCTCGTCGCGGGCTCCTACTGGTTCATGGGCCGTCCAGAGCGTGCGGAAGACCTCTAGGGCCTGCCCGGCGGATCAGGCCCTAGGCGGGCGACGCCAGCCACCGCTCGGCGTACGCGACGGCGTCGGCAACCGGGAACAGCCGCGATTCGGCGGCGCCCACGCGGCCTCGTACGACCTCAGTGTCCCGCTCGAAGGCCGCGCCGAGCTCCGCGAAGCGGTCGCTCGGGAACGCGGGTTCCCGCACGGTCGTCCACTGGCGTCCCTGGGGCGTCATGACCGCGAAGGAGTTCTCGGCCTCGGGGCCCGGGATGCGGTACTGGGCCAGGTGGAAGGCGGTGCAGGAGTCGTAGCCCGCGCCGAGCAGCAGGACGCGGGCGCCCGCCTTCTCCAGGTGTGCCAGCGGGCTGCGCTCGCCGAAGCTGGAGGTGCGGGCGTGCCCGGCGGTGATCGTGGCGGCGGCGGGGCCGAGCGCCGCGAAGGACGCGTGCGGGTGGGTGCTGCGCAGGGCGCCCGGCCAGGTGCGCACGGCTTCGGGGACGACGCCGACGCCGAAGGAGGGCGAGGTCAGCGGGTCGTACGCGGGCATCGACGCGCGCAGCACCGGCCACCATTCCTCGGGCACGGGCGGGTTCTGCCACGCCGAGGGCTCGGAGTTGTCACCGGTGTGGGTGGGGACCACCAGCGTGCCGTCGGGGCCGAGTGCGTCGAGGAGCGCCTGGACGAGTGCGACCACACCGCCGCTGACCCAGCCGAGCGAGCTGAGCGAGGTGTGCGCGAGGAGCGTCTCGCCGGGGCGCACGCCGAGCTTCAGGAGCTCGTCCGTGAGCGACTCGCGCGTGCACAAAGGGCCGGTCGGAGGGGGTGTCGGCATGGTCGGGAAGTCTTCCCGAAGAGACTCGGAAGCGCCACCGAATTGATCGATCAGTGATCGTTTCCGCAGGTCAGCTTAGGTATGCCTAAGTGATGCAGCGCACCGTCCGGTGATCGGGGCGCGGGTTGTCAGGCTCTGAGGAATTACGCAACAATGGCGTTGTGAAAAACGTTGGCGAGGCTCCGCAGGAGGAACTCGCGGCAGGGTCGCGCTCGGATCGCTCGACGCGCAACCGTGTCGCGCGGTCCATCCTGGACCACGGCCCGTCCACCGTCGCCGACCTCGCCAAGCGCCTCGGCCTCACCCAGGCGGCCGTCCGCAGGCACCTCGACGCCCTCGCCCACGAGAACGTGGTCGAGCCCCGCGAACAGCGGGTGTACGGCGCCAGGACCCGGGGCCGCCCCGCCAAGGTCTTCGCCCTGACCGACTGCGGGCGCGACGCCTTCGACCAGTCGTACGACAAGCTGGCCGCGGAAGCGCTCCGGTGGATCACCGAGCACCACGGCGAGGGGGCCGTCGTCGACTTCGCCCGGGCGAGGATCGTCGCCCAGGCCGAGACGTACAAGCGGGCGATGGACGCCGCGCCCCCCGAACGGCGCACCGAGGCTCTGGCGAAGGCGTTGACCGCGGACGGGTACGCTGCTACGGCGCGCAGCGCACCGGTCGGCGAACAGCTCTGCCAGCACCACTGCCCGGTCGCCCATGTCGCGGAACAGTTTCCGCAGCTCTGCGAGGCGGAGACGGAGATGTTCTCCGAGCTCCTCGGCACGCATGTGCAGCGCCTCGCCACCATCGCCCACGGAGACGGCGTCTGTACGACGTTCATCCCGCGAAGCGGCGGCAGCGGCAGCAGCAGTACCAAACGGACCACCACACCAGCATCAGCAAGCACGGCCGGGAGGAACCCCGCATGACGCTCCCCACGGAGACTGCCCACCCCGAACTCGAGGGTCTGGGCAACTACGAATACGGCTGGGCCGACTCCGACGCCGCCGGTGCCTCTGCCAAGCGCGGCATCAACGAGGACGTCGTCCGCGACATCTCCGCGAAGAAGAACGAGCCGGAGTGGATGACCAAGCTCCGCCTCAAGGGCCTGCGCCTCTTCGACAAGAAGCCCATGCCGAACTGGGGCTCGGACCTCACGGGCATCGACTTCGACAACATCAAGTACTTCGTGCGCTCCACGGAGAAGCAGGCGGAGTCCTGGGAGGACCTGCCCGAGGACATCAAGAACACGTACGACAAGCTCGGCATCCCCGAGGCGGAGAAGCAGCGCCTCGTCGCCGGTGTCGCGGCCCAGTACGAGTCCGAGGTCGTCTACCACCAGATCCGCGAGGACCTGGAGGAGCAGGGCGTCATCTTCCTGGACACCGACACGGCGCTGAAGGAGCACCCGGAGCTCTTCAAGGAGTACTTCGGAACCGTCATCCCCGTCGGTGACAACAAGTTCGCCTCGCTGAACAGCGCCGTCTGGTCCGGTGGCTCGTTCATCTACGTCCCCAAGGGCGTGCACGTCGAGATCCCGCTCCAGGCCTACTTCCGCATCAACACGGAGAACATGGGTCAGTTCGAGCGGACCCTGATCATCGTGGACGAGGACGCCTACGTTCACTACGTCGAGGGCTGCACCGCGCCGATCTACAAGTCGGACTCGCTGCACTCCGCCGTGGTCGAGATCATCGTGAAGAAGGGCGGCCGCTGCCGCTACACGACGATCCAGAACTGGTCGAACAACGTCTACAACCTGGTCACCAAGCGCGCCGTGGCGTACGAGGGCGCGACCATGGAGTGGATCGACGGCAACATCGGCTCCAAGGTGACGATGAAGTACCCCGCCGTCTACCTCATGGGCGAGCACGCCAAGGGCGAGACCCTGTCCATCGCCTTCGCGGGCGAGGGCCAGCACCAGGACGCCGGCTCCAAGATGGTCCACATGGCACCGAACACGTCCTCCAACATCGTCTCCAAGTCGGTGGCGCGCGGCGGCGGTCGTACGTCGTACCGCGGCCTCGTCGAGATCGGTGAGGGTGCCGCCGGATCGAAGTCGAACGTGCTGTGCGACGCGCTGCTCGTCGACACGATCTCGCGGTCGGACACCTACCCCTACGTCGACGTCCGCGAGGACGACGTCTCCATGGGCCACGAGGCCACCGTCTCCAAGGTCTCCGACGACCAGCTCTTCTACCTGATGAGCCGCGGCATGACGGAGTTCGAGGCCATGGCGATGATCGTGCGCGGCTTCGTCGAGCCGATCGCCAAGGAGCTGCCCATGGAGTACGCCCTGGAGCTGAACCGGCTGATCGAGCTGCAGATGGAGGGTTCGGTCGGTTAACACCGGCCGGTCCCGGCCGGTCGAGCGCCGGCCGGGCCTCCGCAGCTACTGACTTCTTTACGCAGAGAGAGAGCACGACGACAGCCATGGCTGAGGCTCAGAACATCCCGGTGGGATCGACCACCGCAGGATCGATCGCGGTGGCCGCCGAGTCCACCGTCGCGACCCGCATGAGCGCGCCCCCGTCCTTCGACGTGGACAGCTTCCCGGTGCCGCACGGCCGCGAGGAGGAGTGGCGGTTCACGCCGCTGGAGCGCCTGCGCGGGCTGCACGACGGCACCGCGGTCGCCGACGGCGGCATCCGCGTCGAGGTGAGTGCCCCCGAGGGCGTCACCCAGGAGACCGTCGGCCGGGACGACGCGCGCGTCGGCAAGGCGGGCAAGCCCGTCGACCGCATCGCCGCGCAGGCCTACTCGTCCTTCGAGAAGGCCTCGATCGTGACCGTCCCCAAGGAGACGGTGCTCACCGAGCCGATCCGCATCGCCGTGCACGGCGAGGGCGGCACCGCCTTCGCGCACCAGGTCATCGAGCTCGGCGCGTTCGCCGAGGCCCTGGTCGTCATCGACCACACCGGTGACGCCGTGCTCGCCGCCAACGTCGACTTCGTCGTCGGCGACGGCGCCAAGCTCACCGTCGTCTCCGTCCAGGACTGGGACGACAAGGCGGTGCACGTCGCCCAGCACAACGCGCTGGTCGGCCGCGACGCCTCCTTCAAGTCCGTGGTCGTCACCTTCGGCGGCGACCTGGTCCGCCTGCACCCGCGCGTCAACTACGCGGGCACCGGCGGCGAGGCCGAGCTCTTCGGCCTCTACATCACCGACGCCGGCCAGCACCAGGAGCACCGCCTCCTGGTCGACCACAACACCCCGCACTGCAAGTCCAACGTCGTCTACAAGGGCGCGCTCCAGGGCGACGACGCGCACGCGGTGTGGATCGGCGACGTCCTCATCGAGGCCGCCGCCGAGGGCACGGACACGTACGAGATGAACCGCAACCTCGTGCTGACCGATGGCGCCCGGGTCGACTCGGTGCCGAACCTCGAGATCGAGACCGGCGAGATCGTCGGCGCGGGCCACGCCTCGGCGACCGGCCGCTTCGACGACGAGCAGCTCTTCTACCTGCAGTCGCGCGGCATCCCGGAGGAGGAGGCCCGCCGCCTCGTCGTCCGTGGCTTCTTCGCCGAGCTGGTCCAGCAGATCGGCCTGCCCGACGTCGAGGAGCGCCTCATCGCGAAGATCGAAGAGGAGCTGGAGGCGACCGTCGCATGAGCCTCGACCAAGCCCGCTTCGTTCGGGCCTGCGGACTGAGCGAGCTGGAGGAGGACACCCCGAAGCGGGTGGAACTCGACGGCACGCCGGTCTCGGTCGTCCACACCGAGGGCGAGGTGTACGCGATTCACGACATCTGCTCGCACGCGAACGTCTCCCTCTCCGAGGGCGAGGTGGAGGACTGTCAGATCGAGTGCTGGCTGCACGGCTCCAGCTTCGACCTCCGCACCGGCAAGCCGTCCGGCCTTCCCGCGACGCGCCCCGTCCCCGTATACCCCGTAAAGATCGAAGGGGGCGATGTACTCGTTGACGTACACGCCTCCCTTTCCCAGGAGTCCTGAGGCACCCATGGCAACGCTTGAAATCAAGGACCTGCACGTCACCGTCGAGGCCGACAACGCCACGAAGGAGATCCTCAAGGGCGTCGACCTGACCGTGAAGCAGGGCGAGACCCACGCCATCATGGGCCCGAACGGCTCCGGCAAGTCGACGCTCGCCTACTCGGTCGCGGGTCACCCCAAGTACACGATCACCCAGGGCAGCGTGACCCTCGACGGCGAGGACGTCCTGGAGATGTCCGTCGACGAGCGCGCCCGCGCCGGCATGTTCCTGGCCATGCAGTACCCGGTCGAGGTCCCCGGCGTCTCGGTCTCCAACTTCCTGCGCACGTCGGCGACGGCGATCCGCGGCGAGGCCCCCAAGCTGCGCACCTGGGTGAAGGAGGTCAAGTCCGCGATGGAGCAGCTCCAGATGGACCCGGCCTTCGCCGAGCGCAACGTGAACGAGGGCTTCTCCGGCGGTGAGAAGAAGCGCCACGAGATCCTGCAGATGGAGCTCCTCAAGCCGAAGATCGCGATCCTCGACGAGACGGACTCCGGTCTGGACGTCGACGCGCTGCGCCAGGTCTCGGACGGCGTCAACCGCGTCCGCGAGACGGGCGAGGTCGGCACCCTCCTCATCACGCACTACACGCGCATCCTGCGCTACATCAAGCCCGACTTCGTGCACGTCTTCGCGAACGGCCGCATCGCCGAGTCCGGCGGCGCCGAGCTCGCCGACAAGCTGGAGGCCGAGGGCTACGAGGCCTACACGAAGGGTGGCGCATCCGCGTGACACAGCTGCCGGGCCTCCTCGACACCGAGGCGATCCGCAAGGACTTCCCGATCCTGGATCGCACGATCCACGACGGCAAGAAGCTCGTGTACCTGGACAACGCGGCGACCTCGCAGACCCCGCGCCAGGTCCTCGACGTACTGAACGAGTACTACGAGCAGCACAACGCCAACGTTCACCGCGGCGTGCACGTCCTCGCCGAGGAGGCCACGGCGCTGTACGAGGGCGCCCGTGACAAGGTCGCGGAGTTCATCAACGCGCCCAGCCGCGACGAGGTGATCTTCACCAAGAACGCCTCGGAGTCGCTGAACCTCGTGGCCAACATGCTGGGCTGGGCCGACGAGCCCTACCGCGTGGACCACGAGACCGAGATCGTCATCACGGAGATGGAGCACCACTCCAACATCGTGCCGTGGCAGCTGCTCTCGCAGCGCACGGGTGCGAAGCTGAAGTGGTTCGGCCTGACCGACGACGGCCGTCTCGACCTCTCGAACATCGACGAGGTCATCACGGAGAAGACGAAGATCGTCTCCTTCGTCCTGGTCTCGAACATCCTGGGCACGCACAACCCGGTCGAGGCCATCGTGCGCCGCGCCCAGGAGGTCGGCGCGCTCGTCCTGATCGACGCCTCACAGGCCGCTCCGCACATGCCGCTCGACGTGCAGGCGCTGCAGGCCGACTTCGTGGCCTTCACCGGCCACAAGATGTGCGGCCCGACGGGCATCGGCGTGCTGTGGGGCCGCCAGGAGCTCCTGGAGGACCTGCCCCCGTTCCTCGGCGGCGGCGAGATGATCGAGACCGTGTCGATGAACTCGTCGACGTACGCGCCCGCGCCGCACAAGTTCGAGGCCGGCACGCCGCCGGTCTCCCAGGCCGTGGGCCTGGGCGCGGCCGTGGACTATCTGTCGGCCATCGGCATGGACAAGATCGCCGCGCACGAGCACGCGATCACCGAGTACGCGGTCAAGCGCCTCCTCGAAGTCCCGGACCTGCGCATCATCGGTCCGACGACGGCGGAGGAGCGCGGCGCCGCGATCTCCTTCACGCTCGGCGACATCCACCCGCACGACGTGGGCCAGGTCCTCGACGAGCAGGGCATCGCGGTGCGCGTGGGTCACCACTGCGCGCGTCCCGTCTGCCTGCGGTACGGAATTCCTGCGACCACGCGAGCGTCGTTCTATCTGTACTCCACGCCCGGCGAGATCGACGCTCTCGTCGACGGCCTGGAGCACGTACGGAACTTCTTCGGCTGAGGGGCTGGCTGGGAACGTGAAGCTGGATTCGATGTACCAGGAAGTCATCCTGGACCACTACAAGCACCCGCACGGGCGTGGTCTGCGCGATGGCGACGCCGAGGTGCACCACGTCAACCCGACGTGCGGCGACGAGATCACGCTGCGCGTGAAGTACGACGGGTCGACGATCGCCGACGTGTCGTACGAGGGCCAGGGCTGCTCCATCAGCCAGGCCAGCGCGTCCGTCCTGAACGACCTGCTGGTCGGCAAGGAGCTCGCCGAGGCGCAGCGGATCCAGGAGGTGTTCCTGGAGCTGATGCAGTCCAAGGGCAAGCTGGAGCCGGACGACGCGATGGAGGAGGTCCTGGAGGACGCGGTCGCGTTCGCCGGGGTCTCCAAGTACCCGGCGCGCGTGAAGTGTGCTCTGCTGAGCTGGATGGCGTGGAAGGACGCGACGGCCCAGGCGCTGGGCACCGATGCCGACGTCGCTGAGAGGAAGACCGCATGAGCGAGAACGAGACCCTGACCACGAAGCCCGCTTCCGAGGAAGAGGTCCGCGAGGCGCTGTACGACGTCGTCGACCCCGAGCTGGGCATCGACGTCGTCAACCTCGGCCTGATTTACGGCGTGCACATCGACGACGCGAACATCGCCACGATCGACATGACGCTGACGTCCGCGGCCTGCCCGCTGACCGACGTCATCGAGGACCAGGCGAAGTCCGCGACGGAGGGCATCGTCAACGAGCTCCGGATCAACTGGGTCTGGATGCCGCCGTGGGGCCCCGACAAGATCACGGACGATGGCCGTGAGCAGCTTCGGGCGCTCGGGTTCAACGTCTGAGACGGTCTGGGACCGCACTGCTTCGAAGCCCCCCGGAGGATTCTCCGGGGGGCTTCGTCGTGCTCGCTCACGCCGCCGAGTGGAGGGAGTGCGCCAGGCCCTCCCTGCGGATGCGGCGGTCGATGTAGAGCAGGGCCGTCACCAGGGGCAGGAAGACCGTGGCGATCAGCTGGGTGAGCAGGGTGCCGAGCAGGGCGAGGATCGCGTACAGGCCGAACTGGGAGCGCAGTTGGTCGAAGAGGATCTCGGAGGTGTCGCTGTCGGGGGTCACCGCGGGGGGATCCGGGGCGGCGAACTGCAGGGGGATCCGGAACGCGAGGGACACGATCCCGACGATGGCTCCGGCGAGCAACGAGATGCCGAACGTGCGCCACCACGCGCCGCGCACGAGGCGGGCGGAGCGGCGCAGTGCGGTGAGGGGGCCCGCCGATTCGAGGACGGCGGCCGCGGGGGCGAAGGCGAAGGTGACGTACAGCCAGGCCGCCAGCGGCAGCACCAGGAGGAAGAGCAGGAAGAACAGGCCGAAGGGGAGCGTCGAGTCGGTCAGGACCGTGACGAAGAAGGCGACGAAGAGCAGGACGAACGCCGCGAGCGGGAGCACCAGGACCAGGGCGAGCAGCAGCGTCACGGCCGACACGGCCGGAGTGCGGGCCCAGGCCCTGCGCCACACGGCGCGGAAGGTCGTGGGGCGGCCGAGCACCGCCTCGTGCAGCGTCGCGGCGCAGGCCGCCTGGACGAAGGAGTTGATGGCGAGGCTCGCGAGCATGCCCGTCGCCCAGACCGTGCCGAAGGCGATGAGGAGGGGGCGGCCGTGCTCCCACGAGAAGGTGGCGCCCGGCTCGTACATGGCCCGGAAGTCGTCGCGGGTGGCGGCGTACGCGAGCAGGAGCGCGCCCGTCATCACCGCGGCGAGCAGGCCGTACGCCGCGGCGGCGGTGCCGAACAGCGGCTTGGCGTAGCGCCGCATGGTGGCGAAGGCGCCGCCGAGGACGTGGTCGACGCCGAGTGGGGCGAGGGGGATGAC
>NZ_LIPN01000186.1 GCF_001418325.1 Streptomyces atriruber
GCGGCCCCGAGGCCTCGGGGCTCAACCTGCCCGCGTACTCGCCGGAGCAGCAGCGTCCGCTGGTCGGGAACCAGATCAGCATCGGCCGCCGCCGGCACTCCACGGGTGACACCCCGGACATCGACCTGTCGGTGCCGCCGGAGGACCCGGGCGTCTCGCACCAGCACGCGGTCCTGGTCCAGCAGCCGGACGGCAGCTGGGCGGTCGTCGACCAGAACTCCACGAACGGCACCACGGTCAACGGCGGCGAGGAGCCCATCCAGCCGTTCGTCCCCGTCCCCCTCCAGGACGGCGACCAGGTCCACGTGGGCGCCTGGACGACGCTCACCGTCCGCCGCGACTGACGGCACGCTCCACCCTCGCGGACGGGCCGGTCACAGGGGCCAGACGTACGGCCCTTCGGGGTCGTCGAGCCAGGCCCACTCGTACGGCCCGCTCGCGGTGATCCCGAAGCGCTCGCGCACCGGCCGCCCCTCGCGCTGCCACAGCGCGAGCGCTTCGTGCGGATCGAGGCTGCCCGCGGTCAGCTCCAGGAGGAAGCGGAAGAGATCGCTCTGCAGGGCCCTGCGCGGCAGCCCCCCGATGTGCTGCTCGTGCGGGGTCCTCGCGTCTCCCCCGCGCAGCGGCACGAAGTAGGCGGGCGTGTGCAGGAAGCGCCCCTCGGCGTGCTCCGTGTCCCGCACCGTCAGTGCGATCAGGCCGGTGGCCAGCGGCGCCAGGATCCGGGCGCCGGGCCTGCACTGGGCGAGCCACGCCCCGGGCACCGAGCTCAGGGTGCAGGTGGCGATGATCCGGTCGTAGGGCGCGTGCTCGGGGCAGCCCGCCGCGCCGTCGCCGGTCACCACGGCCGGGCGGTATCCGGCGGCCGCCAGGTGCTGCCGGGCCGACTCCGTGATCTCCGGGTCGAGGTCGACGGTGGTGACGTGGTCGTCGCCGAGCCGGTGGGCGAGCAGCGCCGCGTTGTAGCCGGTCCCCGCGCCGATCTCCAGGACGCGGTCCCCTTCGTGCACGTCCAGTTCCACCAGCATCTTCGCCATCAGGGACGGCTGGCTGCTGGAGGAGACCAGGTCCCCGTCGCGCACCCGGGTCGCGAGGGGTGCGTCCGTGTAGGCGCCGCGCAGCCAGCGGGTGCGGCGCCGTTCGTCGGGGTCCTGTCCCCACAGCCGCTCGTAGCCGCCGCCCGCGCCCACGTAGTAGTACGGCACGAACAGGTGCCGCGGCACGGCCGTGAACGCCGCCCGCCAGGCGGGATCGTCCCGCCAGGCCCCGCTCGCCTCGATCTCCCGCACGAGGGCGGTCCGGGCCTCGGCGAGCAGTACAGGATCGGATTCCATGGGTCCACTGTGCTGCGCCGCGGCCTCCTATGCGAGTGGCGGAACCGGCGCCGGACCCCCTTCCCCGGCCCCGTTGATCGTGGATGGTCCTAAGCCTTCCGTACTCGGCCGCCCCGTCTGAGACCATGGAAGGCGTGAAAGAGATCCCACACGGCACGCTTCAGGAGCAGACCTACTACGAGCAGGTCGGCGGCGAGGAGACCTTCCGACGCCTGGTGCACCTCTTCTACCAGGGGGTCGCGGAGGACCCGCTGCTGCGCCCGATGTATCCGGAGGAGGACCTGGGCCCCGCCGAGGAGCGCCTCGCGCTCTTCCTGATGCAGTACTGGGGCGGCCCCCGTACCTACAGCGACAACCGCGGCCACCCCCGGCTGCGCATGCGGCACGCGCCGTTCACGGTCGACCGGGCGGCGCACGACGCCTGGCTGAAGCACATGCGCGCGGCGGTCGACCAGCTCGGCCTCTCCGAGGAGCACGAGCGGACGCTGTGGAACTACCTCACGTACGCGGCGGCTTCCATGGTCAACTCCGAAGGCTGACATCGGTCTTCTGCCCTTTTGCACCGTCCGTTGAGTGCCTGCCCTCTGAAAGCATCCTGAGTGACTGCCGGGGGCGGCACAGCGGCAGGGGCACGGGGGTGCACGGGGTGACGGGGTTCGTTCTTCTGCGCGTGCGCGCCCATCGGCTGCGGCACACCCTGCGCACCCGGTCGGCGGCCCCGGCGGCGCTTGTGGTGCGCAGCCAAGTCCCGCCGGGTGAGGGCGAATCGGCGGAGCGTGCGGTGCGGGAGGGAGCGCGGCGCACCTTCGACGGGCTTCCGGTGCGGCTGCGCTCCCTGACCCGGTCGGGGACGTGCGCGCTGCCCGGCCCCGGCCGGGCCGACCAGCCCGACCTCACCCGTTTCGCGACCCTCGACCGGTCCAGGATCCGCCTCACCAAAGGCAGTTGGCCGCAGGTGCCCGGAGGTCCTGCGCCGCACGGAGGTCGACGCGTCGACGGGCCAGGAGTCCCTGATCTCCCGCGAGTACGCGATGCTGGACCGGGCGGGCCGCCTCCAGCTGCCCGCCGAGTACACGGCGTCCCTGGGCATGCGGGACAGGGGCGTTGGAACTCGAACAGGACCACATCGCCGTATGGCCGGACGAGCGGGAGTAATCCCCTTCCCGCGCCCTCAAGCGGGCGTGACCGTGAGCCCTCCGACTCCGGTCCGGCGCACCGCGACGGATCCGTAGTCCGTACGCAGCCGCAGCCACGCCCCCGAGGACAGCAGGGTCAGCCGGTCGCCCCGCAGGAACCCGAGGGACTGCGCCGCGTGCGCCGCCCGCACCGGCAGGTCGGTGTCGCCGACGGGCCGGGTCCAGATCTCCCGCCCCACCCGGTCGAGCTCGGCCCGCACCCGCCGCTCGGCCGGCAACTCCTCGATCCGCGACCTGAATTCGGCCACGGCCCGCTTGACCAGGGAGCGCATCGCATCCGGGGCCGGCAGCCCCGGCTCCTGACGCCAGCCGCCCCGCGGCGGCAGCACGCCCGCCCACGGAGGCCCGGTGACGGCCGCCGGGACGTCGGCGACCCCCGCCGTCTCCACGGACTCAGCCGACTCGCCGACGCGTTCCAGGAACTCGCCCGCGGAGACGGTGACGTCGAGCGTGGTGTCGAGCCCGTGCTCGTACGGCTTGGTGAGCCGCGCCGTCCGGATGACGAGCACCTCGAACGACGGCGGCCGCCCGAACACGGCGAGCGTGTCCCCGGCGGCCTGCAGCCGCACCGCGGCCGCCTTGTCGTAGTGGATCAGCCGGGCCAGGAAGGCGGCGAGATCCGCCGCCTCCCCGGCATCGGCGAAGTGGAGCCGCGCGGTCATGCGGCAAGCGCCCCCGAGCCGCCGTCGACCCCACCGGCGCTGTCGTCCACGTACTCCTGCAGGAACGACCTCTCCTCGGCGGAGATCCGCCGCGGCCGCTGCGCCTCCAGGTCGAAGGGCACGACCACGGTCGAGGCCCGCACGTACACCTGCTGCGCGTCCTTGATCTCGTACGCGATGGTCAGCGACGCCGCACCGATCTTCGTCACCCACGACTCGACGGTGACCGGCTCGTGCCGGTGCACCAACGGCCGTACGTAGTCGATCTCGTGACGGGCCACGACCGAACCGCCGGAGAACGACGGCGAACCGTCACCGGGTGCGAGCCGGAACATGAAGTCGATCCGCGCCTCCTCCAGGTACCGCAGGAAGACGACGTTGTTGACGTGCCCGAAGGCGTCCATGTCCGACCAGCGGAGCGGGCATTGGTATATGTGTCGAGCCACGGTCGCCTCAGCCCCGGGTGAGCTTCTTGTAGGTGGCACGGTGCGGACGGGTCGCGTCCGCGCCGAGGCGCTCGACCTTGTTCTTCTCGTACGACTCGAAGTTGCCCTCGAACCAGTACCACTTGGAGTCGCCCTCGTACGCCAGGATGTGCGTGGCGACCCGGTCCAGGAACCACCGGTCGTGGGAGATCACGACTGCGGCACCCGGGAACTCCAGGAGCGCGTTCTCCAGGGAGGACAGGGTCTCGACGTCCAGGTCGTTCGTCGGCTCGTCGAGGAGGAGCAGGTTGCCGCCCTCCTTGAGGGTCAGCGCCAGGTTGAGGCGGTTGCGCTCACCACCGGAGAGCACCCCGGCCGGCTTCTGCTGGTCCGGGCCCTTGAAGCCGAACGCGGAGACGTACGCCCGCGAGGGCATCTCGACCTGGCCGACGTTGATGTAGTCCAGCTCGTCGGAGACGACGGCCCACAGCGTCTTCTTCGGGTCGATGTTGGCGCGGCCCTGGTCGACGTAGCTGACCTTGACCGTGTCGCCGACCTTGATGCTGCCGGAGTCCGGCTGCTCCAGGCCCTGGATCATCTTGAACAGCGTGGTCTTGCCCGCGCCGTTCGGACCGATGATGCCGACGATGCCGTTGCGCGGCAGCGAGAAGCTGAGGTCGTCGACCAGCACCTTGTCGCCGAAGGCCTTCGACAGGTGCTCGACCTCGACCACGATCGAACCCAGCCGCGGGCCCGGCGGGATCTGGATCTCCTCGAAGTCCAGCTTCCGCATCTTGTCCGCCTCGGCGGCCATCTCCTCGTAGCGCGCCAGACGCGCCTTGGACTTGGCCTGCCGCCCCTTGGCGTTCGACCGCACCCACTCGAGCTCTTCCTTCAGACGCTTCGCACGCTTGGCGTCCTTCTGGCCCTCGACCTTGAGTCGCTGGGCCTTCTTCTCCAGGTACGTGGAGTAGTTGCCCTCGTACGGGTGGGCGCGACCGCGGTCGAGCTCCAGGATCCACTGGGCGACGTTGTCCAGGAAGTACCGGTCGTGGGTGACCGCCACGACGGCACCGGAGTACTGGGAGAGGTGCTGCTCCAGCCAGTTCACCGACTCGGCGTCGAGGTGGTTGGTGGGCTCGTCGAGGAGCAGCAGGTCGGGCGCCTCGATGAGGAGCTTGCAGAGCGCCACGCGGCGCTTCTCGCCACCGGAGAGGGTGGTGACGGGCCAGTCGCCGGGCGGGCAGCCCAGCGCGTCCATCGCCTGCTCCAGCTGAGCGTCCAGGTCCCACGCGTTGGCGTGGTCCAGGTCCTCCTGGAGCTTGCCCATCTCCTCCATGAGCGCGTCCGAGTAGTCCGTCGCCATGAGCTCGGCGACCTCGTTGAAGCGCTTGAGCTTGCCCATGGTCTCGGCGGCGCCGTCCTGCACGTTCTCCAGGACGGTCTTCGACTCGTCGAGCTGCGGCTCCTGCATGAGGATGCCGACGCTGAACCCGGGCGAGAGGAACGCGTCACCGTTGGACGGCTGCTCCAGCCCGGCCATGATCTTCAGCACCGTGGACTTACCGGCGCCGTTGGGGCCCACGACACCGATCTTCGCGCCAGGAAGGAAGCTCAAGGTGACATCGTCGAGGATCACCTTGTCGCCGTGCGCCTTGCGCGTCTTGCGCATGGTGTAGATGTACTCAGCCAAGAGAAACCGTCCGGCAATCAGTGAGTGGGCAGATACACCCCATCTTGCCGTACGGCCAGCCCCCGGCGAAAACCGGATGGTCACCCACCGGATCCCCGCCTCGCGCGCGGTAGCCGTGCGACTACCGCGCGCTCCTGCTGCTCCTGGCCCTTCACTCCTCGGTGGAGGTCTCCGCCGGGTCGTCCTTCTTGCGCAGGAAGAACACCGCCGCGCCACCGACGACGACGAACGCCACCGCGATGCCGACGATCATCGGAGTGTTGCTGTTGCTGCCGGTCTCGGCCAGGTCGCCGCCGCCGGTGGTGGTGCCGCCCGCCGACGCGGGGCTCGGCCCGGACACGGGCTGGGTCTTGCCGGTGATCGTGTCGCCCGCGGTGCGGCAGTCGAGCACACCCTTGAACCGCTTCTCCGAGCCGTTCGCCCCGTTGATCGTGAAGTCGTAGGGCTGGTCCTCCTGCAGCGGGATCGTCACGGTCTGTGACTCGCCCGCCTTGATGGTGTGCTTGAAGTCCATCAGGCGGAAGGTGAACGGCTTGTCGCCCTTGTTGGTCGCGGTGATGTCCACGCCGCTCTTTGCGCAGTTCTTCTCGGCCGAGAGCGCGGGCAGCGCTCCCTCGGCCGCCCAGTTCGCCGTCGCCGTCGCCGACACCGTCGACTCGCTGGAGCCCGCGAGGATCTGCGTCTGGCTCCTGGTCTCGGACGCGAAGGCCCGGCCGACCGGCACGGTCGTCGACGTCTGCACGGACAGCGCGGCCGAGCCGTCCGGGGCGTCCTTCGGGACGTCGAAGTAGAGGCGGCTGCCGTTGCCCGCCGACTTCACGGGCTTGCCGTTCTTGCCGACGACCTTCACGCCGCTCGCCACGGAGTCCGCGGGCGGCGTGACCGTCACCGACTCGGCGTCGGTCCGCACGGTGACCGGGCCGATCTTCTCCCCCGCGCGCCCCGACACGGCGGGCGGCTCCAGGGTGAGCGAAGCCTTGGGCTCGGCGCTGTTGCGCGCACTCCTGTACAGGTAGTCGGCGAGCTTCTCGGCCTGCGGGTCGACGGCGTCGACCTTCGCGCCGTCGGAGTACCGCCAGATCGCCACCTGGGTGCCGGCCGCGGCGGTCTGCGCGGTGAGGGATCGCGCGCCCGCCTTGCGGGCCAGCGCCGCGAGGTCGTTCACCTGCGGATACGAGTGCTGCAGGATCCAGCGGATCTTGCCCGCGTCCCGGTTGCCGTTCAGCGAGGTGCCGCTCCAGGGGGTCTCCTGGTACTTGGCGTCCTTCTGCGTGGGGTTGAGGATGTCGATGCAGTACGTCTGCAGGGCGCCGCCGCCCTCCACGGACATCTCGAAGAGTCCCGCGGGCACCTGCTGCGAGCTGCCGTTGTCACGGATGACGGCCTGGTCGAACGTCTGCAGCCCGCCCAGCGTCGCGACGGCTCCGCCCCGGTGCTGCGGCGCCTCCTCCGCGACGGCCGCGCCCGCGGCGGCCATCCCGCCCGCCAGGGCCAGACCCGCCGCCACGGTCACTGCGGCGAGACGGGCGGCGCCTCGGCTACGTATGGACAACGCAGAAAACACTGAATTCCCCTCCGGGCGGGACCCGTTCACAACGTTGGGGGGTGGTCCCGCCAGCAGACTGAATGGGGCAGGATCACCTGCCACCTGCGTGACATCACCTGCCGACTGCCCCGTGAGCTACGTCCGGCATCCTAAGGAAACGCCGCATCACGAGCCCCACGCATATCGCCGGACGGCGGATCCGACTCGGAATCGTTATCCCCAACAACCGCTCCGAGCTGGGCTTATCGACAAATCAATGACTCCCATTCGCCGATATGCCGTACTTCGGCGGTCTCGGCGAAGCGCCGTTCGACCGCCCCTGAAAGGGGCTATCTGACTGCCCGTCACCCCACCGGCTCGGGCTCCCTCTCCCTCATCCCGGCGGTATCTTCGCCCCGGCCCGCCGCCGGTTCCGTCAGGGCCGGATTGCCCCGGCCCACCCTTCGGAACGCCGCGGTCCCGCGCGACAGATCGTGCCCGACGGCCACCGCCTCGATGTCCGCGGACGTCCAGTGCTGCCCACCCCTCTCCTCGTCGCGCACCTTCAACCGGCCCTGCACGATGACCGGTTCGCCCACGGACACCGACCCCTGCACGTTCGTACCGAGCGCCCGCCAGGCCCAGACCGTGAAGAAATTGGTGTGCCCGTCGGTCCATGTGCTCTTCGCCGCGTCGTAATACCGCGCCGTCACCGCGAGCCGGAACCGCGCCACCGGCCCCGACGGCAACTCCCGGTACACCGGCGTCGTCGCGACATTCCCCACTACCGTCACCAAGGTCTCGTTCATCGCCGAACCCCTCCCCCGCTTCATCCGTTGCCTGCAGCCCCGCGGCTGTGATCTCAGATTGCACCGGTCCGGCCGATCCCGCTGAGCCCTGTGGGCGACTGCCCGATTGTGGAAAACTCCGTCACCCGATCGGGGAACGCGCCCCCGCCACCCGCACGTACTGCTCCCTGACCTCCCGGTACCGCAGCAGCTCCGCCGCCACCGGATCGAGGACTCTGGCCCGCCCGCACCCGGCCGCCGCCTCCCGCAGCCGCCGTTCCGCGTCGTGCCCGTACCGGCGCGCCGGCCCCCGCGCCGCCATCCGGCTCGCCCACTCCACGCACGGCCCGCCCACGATGCCCACCAGCATCAGCAGCGCAGGCACGCCCAGATTCGGCGTGGCGACCCCGATGATCTGTCCCACCAACCAGACTCCGCCCACGATCTGAAGCAGCGTCATCGCCGCCTGGGCCAGGACCGCGACCGGCCACCAGCCGGGGCGCGGTGGTCGCCCGCTCGGCACCCCCGCCGTCACCGCCAGCTCGTCGAGCGCCTCGGGAAGGCCTTCGGCGCCGCGCACCGCGGCCTCCCGCACGGCCTGCCCCCACGGCACGGGCAGCCCCGTCGCCGCCTCGTCTGCCACCGTGCGCACGGCGTGCTCCACCCGCTGCCGCGCCGTCGCCTCCTCGTCCACGGGCATGAGGGCGACGGGTGTCGGGACGCCCTGCGAGTACCGTCGCGCCTCGTACCAGCGCCACAGCCTGAACCACGGGTCGCCGCACGCCTTTCCGGCATGCCTGCGCCAGGCCCGCTCCGCGGCGTCCCCCGCGGCTGCCGCGCCCACGGCGTCCGCGAGCCGGTCGGCGAACTCCTCGCGCGCCTCCTCGCTGAGTCCGATCCGCCCGCGGTTGCGGCCGGAGTGCGTCCCGGTGACGTACACCGGACGCAGCCGTTCCGCGGCGGCGTCCACGTCCGCGGAGATGCGGCGGGCCGCGGCGCCCCGCTCCTGGGTGAACTGGCCGAGCGCCTCGCGCAGTTCACCGACACCTTCACCGGTCAGCGCGGAGATCGCGAGCACCGTGGCGCCCGGCTCCCCGTGCTCGCCGAGAGCCACGCCGTCCTCGTCCAGGAGCCTGCGCAGATCGTCGAGCACCTGGTCGGCGGCGTCCCCGGGGAGCCGGTCGATCTGGTTGAGCACCACGAAGGTGACTTCGGCGTGCCCGGCCATGGGCCGCAGATAGCGTTCGTGGAGCATCGCGTCGGCGTACTTCTCCGGGTCGACGACCCAGATGACGGCGTCGACGAGGGCCAGGATCCGGTCGACGTGCTCGCGGTGCTCGCCGACCGCCGAGTCGTGGTCGGGCAGATCGATCAGGACGAGCCCCTGGAGCTCGTCGGCGCCGGCTCCCTGGAGCGGGCGGCGGCGCAGGCGCCCGGGGATCCCGAGCCGGTCGAGGAGGCCCGCGGCGCCGTCCGTCCAGCTGCACCCGATGGGCGCGGCGGTGGTCGGCCTGCGCACACCGGTCTCCGAGATCATCACTCCGGCGAGGGAGTTGAAGAGCGTCGACTTGCCGCTGCCGGTGGC
>NZ_LIPN01000187.1 GCF_001418325.1 Streptomyces atriruber
CCCGCACGTCGCGGGCGCGGCCGCGATCTACCTGGGCCAGAACCCCACGTCGACCCCGGCGCAGGTCTCCGCGGGTCTGGTCAGCGCCGCCTCGACGGGCGTCGTCGGCAGCCCCGGCTCGGGCTCGCCCAACCGTCTCCTGAACGTCACCGGCGGCACGACCAACCCGCCCGGCAAGTCGTTCAGCAACACCGACGACTTCGCGATCAACGACAACGCCACGGCCGAGTCGCCGATCAACGTCACCGGCGTCGAGGGCTCGGCCCCGGCCGCCCTCTCCGTGCCGGTCGTCATCCAGCACACCTACATCGGCGACCTCCAGGTCCAGCTGGTCGCCCCCGACGGCACCGCCTACACCCTCAAGGGTTACGGCACCGGCGGCAGTTCGGACAACATCAACACCACGTACACGGTGAACGCCTCCTCGGAGACGGCCAACGGCACGTGGAAGCTGCGGGTGAGTGACAACGCGGCGCGCGACACCGGGAAGATCGACTCCTGGGGTCTGCAGTTCTGAGCCCTTGAGCGCGTGTGCAGCTGTGTGTACCTGAGTACGTGCGTACTTGAGTACGTGCTTCAGTAGCCCTCGTCCTCGCGATAGGGATCCGGGTCCGTGACCCAGCCCGCCGCGAGGACGAGGCGCGACGTGCGGTGGACGGCGAGGAAGCCGAAGGGGCGGTCGAAGGTGGCGTACGCGTCGGTGGTGACGTAGCGCATCTCGGGCATGCCCGCGCCGTACGCCATGAAGGCCGTGACGGCCGCGGCCCGGAAGCCGAGCGCGCTGAACGTCGCGGTCGCCGCCTGCTCGCCGCTCTGCAGCGCCAGGGGCTCGGCCGCGATCCCCGGGAAGTGGCCGTGCGTCGCGTCCTTCGCGGAGGTCAGGCCGAACAGCTCGTGCCGCGCCATCAGGTCGTGCCGCGCGGTCGACGTGAACGGCACGGTGGTGACGTGCAGCGTCGGCGGGCGGGGCGACGTGGAGCGCACCCTGCCGACCTCCAGACCGGGGCCGACCTCGCCGTACGGCAGGTGGGATCCGGGCACCGCCGGGATCCTGCGCGCGAGCACGTCCACGCCCGCGCCGAGCACCTGCCCCGGTCCCATGTGACCCTCGCCGAGCAGCAGGTGGACGTCGACGCCGGTGTTGCCGAGCACCCGCAGTTCGGTCACGGCTCCGGTGGGGGCCTGTGCGACGCCGACCCGGTCCAGGAGCGACGTCGACCGGTACAAGGAGGCCAGGGAGCGGTCCTGCCACGGGCCGGTCTCCGGGACCAGCAGACCGTCCTCGAAGGGCCGGAGCCACTCGGTCCGCAGGGCCAGCGCGCTCGCCAGGGCAAGCTCCGTGGCCTCGTCCGGATGCGCCGGCATCCGCTCGATCTGCCCACCCGTCCGCTCCGCCGCCCACGCGTCGAGCGTCGCCGCGTCCGCCGCCGGGTTCCCGGTCAGTACGCCGAGGGCGTCCACCGGCACGCCGTCGCGCCACGCGTCCCGCAGCGTCAGGGTGCGCTTGGTCCACAGGCCCAGGGCCGCGTCCATGCCGCGTACGCCGTTCATCGCGGCCAGCAGGTCCCGTGCGGCCGCCGCCGCTTCGTCGGCCCGGAGCCCGACCGCGTCCGCTAGCTCCGTGCGGGCCGCGCCCTCCGCGCCGTCCGCGAGGAACGCGAGGAGGGGCCAGACGCCGGGCGCCGAGAAGACGGTGCCGCGGTCGGCGTCCGCCGTCGCCGCCCACCGCGAGGTCAGGCCGTTGACGGCCTGGATGGCTGTCCGAGTTGTCGAGCTTTGCCGCCGCATTACCTTTTCGCCCCCGCCGCGATTACGATGCGCCAAGCTCTCCGCACCGCTCACCAGAAATCCAGGAGCACGCTACCTGTGGACATACCGCCGCCGCCCGGCCCTCCGTACGCGCCCCCTCCGGGGCAGCCGGGTCAGCCGGACCAGCCCGGGTCGCCGTACGGGCCCAGCCCGTACCAGCAGTGGCCCGGCCCGTACTCCCCCTACTCCCGGCCGCCGGTGAACGGCTTCGCGATCGCCTCCCTGGTCCTCGGCATCCTGTGCTTCCTGCCCGCCGTCGGCCTGATCCTCGGNNTCAGGAAGAAGGGGGAGCGCGGCAAGGGCCTCGCGATCGCCGGCAGCATCCTCTCCGTGGTCGGCGCCCTGCTGCTCGTCCTCGCCGTCGCCACGGGCGGCGCACGCGACTTCGTTGAGGGTTTCCGGGATGCGGCCCGCGAGTCCCGGCAGAACGCGGGCGCCTTCCCGATCGACAAGGGCGGCTGTTTCGATGCGCCCGACGGGAAGATCGACTCCATGAAGTACGCCTTCGAGGTCGACGAGGTGCCGTGCTCCCAGGGGCACGACGGCGAGGTCTTCGCGTCGTTCCGCGTGAATCACACCGGCTACCCGGGGGACGACGAGGTCCTGGAGCTCGCCGAGACCAAGTGCGCCGACCTCCAGTTCGGGTACGTCCTGGACAGCTGGGCGGACTTCGGCGACGCCGACATCTACTACTTCACGCCCGACCGGACGACCTGGCGCCGGGGCGACCGCCACATCACGTGCATCTTCGGCGCCTCGGACCCGAAGCACCCGCTCGAAGGGTCCCTGCGCAGCGACACGACGACGCTCGACGCNNAAGGCGGACCAGCCCTTCAACGAGGCGTATCTGAAGGCGCCGCCCGAGGACGCGCGGATCGAGGACGACCTCGAAGGGCACAAGAAGTGGGCCGCCCGCGTCGACAAGGGCCTCGCCGAGCAGGCGCGGCAGCTGCGCGCGCACGACTGGCCCGCGGCGACGCAGAAGCACATCGACAAGCTCGTGGCCGAGATCGGCAAGAGCCGCAAGGAGTGGGCGAAGGCGGCCGAGGCCTCCGACGCCGACAGCTTCAGCGAGCACTACGTGGCGGGTTTCCAGGGACTCGGCGACAAGGAGGCCATGGCGGCTCGCAAGTCGCTGGGGCTGTCGACGATTTCACCGCGTGACGCGACTCCTGAGGACGGGGCGGAGTCCGGCCTCGGCGAGGACCACGAGGAGGGCGGCGACGGCGAGGAGGTGTGATCCGCCGCCGGAGCGCCTGCCCAGGTAGGCACCCTGAGAGGTTTTTGTCCGCTTCTGTGATAGTTCTTCGGTGTGACGTCCGTCGTGCCGCCGCCCGCCGTGGCCCGGGCCCTGCTCCTGACCGCCGGTCTGCTGAACGCGGCACTCGCCGTCCTCGTCGCCGCCCCGTTGCCCCGTGTGCCGCTCCTGGTGCTCGTCGCCGCCGCGATCACTTCCTGGGGGCTGGTGCTGCTGCCGCCGGGGCTGCTCGGCCTCGCGGGCGCCGCGCTCGCGAGCAGACGTCACCCCTGGTGCGCGGGGCTCGCCGCGCTCGCCTCCTTCGCGGCCCTCGTCTACGGAGTGATGCCGTACGCCGCCGCGTACGGCACCGCGCGGCAGCAGGGGCAACAGCTCGCCCCCGCGCGGTACTTCGACGGCGTCAACTACGCCAAGGTGCCCGACCGTGCGCGCACCCTCACCTACGCGCGCGTGGGCCGCGGTCACGGGGCGCACCGCGGCAAGGGGGAGAAGCTGCGGTTGGACCTGTGGGCGCTGCCCAGGCGGGCCGAGGTGCGGCGCCCCGCCGTCGTGTGGGTGCACGGCGGCGGCTGGAACAAGGGACACCGCAGCCAGACCCCCCAATGGAACCGGTGGTTCAACGCGCGTGGGTGGTCGGTCTTCGACATCGACTACCGCCTCGCGCCTCGCGCCACCCAGCTCGACCAGATCGGCGACGTGAAGTGTGCCGTCGGCTGGGTGCGGCGGCACGCGCGCGTGTACGGCATCGATCCCGACCGCCTTCTCCTGGCGGGCAGTTCGGCGGGCGGCAACCTCGCTCTCGCCGCCGCCTACACGGAGGGCGACGGCAGGGTCCCGGCGTCCTGCGCGGCACGGGACAGCTCGGTCTCGGGCGTGCTCTCGCTCTACGGGCCCACCGACATGCGGCGTCTGATCGCGGGCACCGCGCTGCGCCGCGATCCCATGATCCCGCTCCTGATGGGCGGTTCGGCCGCCACCGCCCCCGCCCGCTACCGCCTCGGCTCGCCCGCGCGGCTCGTCCGGGGCGATGTGCCGCCGACGCTGCTGCTGCACGGGAGCGCGGACCGCGCGGTGCCGGTGGCGCAGGCGCGCGAACTGGCCCGGCGCCTCAAGGGGGCCGGGGCCCCGGCGACGTAC
>NZ_LIPN01000188.1 GCF_001418325.1 Streptomyces atriruber
GTCCTGGAGGACCAGGTGGTGGGTGGCGCCGGGGGCGACCGACTGCCAGGCGAGGCGGGCCGTGCGCAGGGCGGAGGGCGGTCCTTCCGGGTCCGGGTCGGTGATGAGCCGCGCGTCGAGCTCGGGGTGGCGCGCGCACAGCTCGCGAGCGGCGGCCGCGCGCCGAGGGTGGGCCATCACCACCGTCGACAGGCGGATCTCGGGGGCGTCGGTGCCCGGGGCGGGGTGCGCGGGGGCGTCGGTGAGGGTGTTCACGGCAGGGAGATCCTTTGTGTCGTACGGGTGTTGAGAGGAGCGGGAGGAGCGGACGGGGTCGGCGTGGTGGACGGGGTCAGCGTTCGGTCTTGCCCATGGCGAGCGGGCGCCGGGCGAGCGGGCCGAGGGCGCGTGCGGCGGCGAGGCGCAGGGGGCCGAGCCAGTGCAGCACCGGTTGCAGGAGGAACAGCGGCAGCAGCAGGGCGGATGCCCCGCCGCCCAGGGGTTCGGCCCGCTCGCGGGCGCCTTCGTGGCTCGCCAGGAAGCGGGCGGCGTGGCCCATGCTGATCAGGGCATGCAGGACCATATAGGCACCGGCCGCGACGGCCCACGCCAGGAGCTCCCGGTGGGCACCCCGCACGCTCAGCACCACGACGGCGGCGGCCACGCACGGCGGCCCCAGGAACCACCACACGGTGTCCAGGCCCTCCTTGACGAGCGTCACGGTGTTGCGCCGCCCGTAGGCGCGCAGCGCGGGGTCGCGCAGCAGCCGCAGACAGCCCACGACGCTGCCCAGGGCGACGAGGCTGTACGCCTTGGCGAGCGCGCCGACGCGGGCGTACCGGTCCACGAGGTTGTGGACCGGCAGCACCACGGCGCTCTCCCCGGCGGACGACAGCTTGTAGCCGATGAGGAGGTCGTCGACCGGCTCCTCGTACATGCCGATGGACACGAGCATGTCGTGGCGGACGAACAGGCCCGCGCCGATGCCGTAGACGACCGGGTCTAGGGCCGTCCGCAGCCCGTCGGGCAGCCGCAGCGCGCGCAGCCGGGCCCTGGCCCGCAGCCGGTGTGCCTCGATGCCCATGCGGCGCCGCAGGTCGGCCACGGCGTGGGCGCGCAGCGTCAGGTCGCCGAGGCCGGTGCGGGCCGCGTGCGGGCGGCGCAGCTGGAGCGGCAGTTGCTGGACCAGGGTGGGCGGGGCGTGCCCCGCGCTTTCGGCCCTGTCGGTCTCGTGGGCGAGATGGCGCAGGGTGGTGCGGTCCGGCTGGGAGTCCGCGTCGTAGACACCGATGTAGGTGCGGGACGGGTCGGCGTCCCGGGGCAGCAGGTGCCCCAGTTGCTCGACCGCGTACACCAGCTGGCTGCTCTTCGCGCCTGACGACTCGTCATAGTGCACGTGGTGCAGGGCGGTTCCGGGATGCTGCGCGGCGACCTCGGGGAGCAGCTTCTCCGCCACGTCCCGGGTGGTGGGGGTGGCGGTGATCTCGTCCCGCAGCAGGCGCGCCGGGTCCGTGGCGGACCGCACGCGGGCCGCCACGTCGCGGGCCCGGGAGGACGGCACGATGCCGGACAACTGCGCCGCGGCGGCCCCGTCGTCCGGCGCCGCGAGCAGGCGCCGCTCCAGGTCCGGGAGTTCGGCGAGGTGGTCCCGCCGGTCGTGCTCCTCGCGTTCGGTGGTGACCACGACGACGTGCAGCAGCTCGCGCGGATAGTCCAGCCGGGCCACCGCGCCCACGACCTCGGACAGGAGGTCCTGTTCCCGCAGCGCGGGGATGAGCAGGGCGACGTGCGGCGCCCCCGCCCCCGGCGCGGGGACGGGTGTGCCGCGTGCGGTCCGCAGGGCGCGTGCGGTGACGACGGCCCGGCCGGTGAGGAGGACGCCCCAGCCGAGTACCGCCCACAGCAGGACCGTTGACGCGAGGATCACGCGGTGCCGCCCTTCGCTCCGGTGGGCCAGTGCAGGTGCCGGGCGCCGTCGTGGTCGGCGCCCGCGAGCTGGAGTCGGCGGGCGAGGGGGTAGAGCCGCTCGGCCCAGGCGACCACGTCCCGGGGTTCGAGGCCCTCGGGTTCGCCGACGTCGATGCCGGGCAGCTCCTGGCGCAGCCGCGCGCCGAGGCCCAGGCCGACGGAGAGCTCGTACCGTCCCTCGCCCCCGACCTCTTCGAGGCCGGTGAGCAGCCGTCCGTCCGCGAACCGCGGCAGCACGCGCGCCAGGCCCAGTTCGGCGGAGCGCGCGAGCAGCGCGCTGCCCTGCAGGGACTCGCCCAGGAGGTCGTCCGTGCCGACCGTGCCGGTGAAGCCGCGCCCGACGGTGAGCGACACGATGACGTCGAAGAAGCGGTTGGGGAAGCGGCGGTACTGCCCGCGCAGCAGATGGCGGCGGCGCGGCAGCGCGGAGTCGGCGTGCCGTGCCACCCGGTCGAGGCGCGGCGGCGCGTCCCCGTCGACCAGCGTGACCCGCAGCTCCAGCGAGGTGTCGATGGAGAAGGAGTAGTCGTCGCCGGTGCGGCGGATGCTGCGGGCGTCCTTGCCGACCTTGACGACCAGGGAGTCCTCGAACACCTGCAGCTCGTCGGCGTGCCAGCGGTCCCCGTACTTGTACTCGGCGGAGCGGAAGCGGCCGTCGGCGTGGAAGTTGGCCAGCAGGACGGGGGTGTGCGGGCGCTGCTCGGCGTCCTCGAAGACGGAGAGGTGGGCGGCGCCGACCAGGGACAGCTTCTGCTGGTTGCGGTCCAGGACCTCCAGCGAGAACTTCTGCGGCGACAGGACGCCGAACAGCTCGTTGGCGAAGGGCGCGTCGAAGTCGGGCGCGTAGACGAGCAGTTCGCCGTGGTCGTGGTCGTGGACGTCGCCGTCGGTGGGCGGCTTCCAGTTCTCCACCCGCAGCTGCTCGCCGAGTTCGGCCCGGTTGCGGAAGGTGTGGAAGGAGTAGGCGTGCGGGTAGTCGTCCGGGTTCCGCCGGTGCGGGGGGTGGACGACGAGATGGCGCAGGCAGGCGCTGCTGCCGCGCAGATGCTTCAACTCGGCGGGCACGGGCGGCGCGGCCGCGGCGCGCCCGGCCTCGGCCGCGGGCTCGGCGAGGGCGGCCGCCAGGTCGACGGCGAACGTGTCGATGTGCGTACGCGTCATGTGCGGCATGACGTAGAAGTGGTGGAAGAGCCGGTCCGTCGTGTGCCCCTGGCCGTCCGTCCAGGGCAGGGTGTTGCCGACGAGGCGGTAGTGCTCCTTGAGCCTGCCGGGGAGGGCGCCGCCCTCCGTGGAGAATCCCACGACGAGGACGGTGTTGCCCGGGGAGGGCATGAGGACCGCGTCCGGGTCCGCCGCGCGGATCACGTCGGCCAGGTGGTCCCTGAGGGCGAGGCAGCCGCGGAACGTCTCGCGGTAGCCCTCGGCCGCGAGCCCGAAGACCAGGGACCACAGCGCGGCGGCGGTGGCGCCCGAGCGGGATCCGGTGACCGTCTCGTCCACGAAACCGGACATCGGAGCCGGGATCGCCCCGTGCCCGAGCAGGCCCTTGCGGCACAGGAACACCCCGCAGCTGTAGGGCATCAGGCCCGACTTGTGGGGGTCGAGGACCATGGAGTGGACGAAGCGGTTGCGGAAGTCGAAGGGGATGTCCGGCTCGGTGAAGGGCAGGATCATGCCGCCGTGCGCGGCGTCGACGTGGTGGAAGAACCGCAGCCGGGAGGCCCCGTCGACGCGGCGGCCCAGGAGCGAGCCGATGCGGTCGATCGGATCGGCGAGCCCCGTGTTGTAGTAGCCCGCGGTGGAGACGACGATGACGCCGGTGGCGCCGGTGTCATCGCCCTCGGCCTCCAGGGCGTCGAAGGCCTCCTCCAGGGCGGCCGGTTCGAGGACCCAGCCCGGCCCGGCGGGCAGCGCCTTGAAGTCCAGGTCCAGGATCTCGGCCGCCTTGGCCACGGAGTGGTGGGTGAGGGCGGAGGCGATGACCACCACCCGGCGGCAGCCCGCGGCCCGCAGGGCGTTGCGGCCCACCCGCAGGCCGGCGAGGGTCCCCTCGTTGGCGCCGCTGGTCAGATAGCCGTCGGCGGAGTCGGCGCGCATCAGGCCGCCGAGGGCGAGGACCGCCTCCCGCTCCAGGCGGCGGGTGCCGCGCACGCCGTCGCCGAAGCGGGTGTGCACGCCGACGTTGTTGGGGTTGCGGGCCGCGAACATGCCTGCGGCGTGCAGGGCGAGCGGGTGCGGCTCGCTCATCGCGAAGCCGAGGCGCACCGGGTCGCTCGCCGAGTGCCAGTCGGGCACCTCGGCGAGCCGGTCGGCCAGGGCGGCGGCCAGCGCGTCCGTGGACAGCGCGGTCTCGGGGAACGGGTCGCACTCGGTCGACCCGTCGGACAGGTCAGGCATTCCGGCTCACGTCCTCGCCGGTTCCGGTGCCGTCACCGGTGCCCGCGGCCAGGCGCAGCTCGCAGCGGAGCACCGCGCGCGGGCCGACGTCGAGGTCGCGTACGTAGGTGTGTACGTCGCCTTCCGGGCGCAGGCCGACCGCGGCGAGGGCGGCCAGGATCTCCTCGGTGGGCAGCAGCGTCATCGGGACGTCGTCCGGCAGTACGTACTGGCCCGCCGTCTCCCCGGGGCGCAGCTGCGGGTCCAGGGAGTCGGCGGTGAAGGTGTTGAGGGCGAGGACCGCGCCGGGCCGCAGCACGCGCGCCAACTCCGCGATGCTGTCCCGGAACTGACGGGGAGTGGGAGCGTTGTGGAGCACGCCGTAGCAGACGGCGAGGGCGAAGGTGTCGTCGTCGGCGGGGACGGCGTGGGCCGCGCCCTGCCGGACGGTGACCAGGCCGTCCGCGAAGTGCGCGGTGGCGTCGCGGGTCGCCTCGACCATGGCCTGGTGCAGGTCCACGGCGACGACGGTGCAGCCGTGTTCGAGCAGGGCGACGGTGTTGCGTCCGCCGCCGCAGCCGAGGTCGAGGGCGGGCCCGGTGAGGTCACCGGCGTACCGGGTGAGGATCTCGACGAGGTAGGGCTGGGCGGTGAGCGAGGCGAAGTCGCGTACCGTCTCCGGGGCGTTCCAGTAGGTGGCGGCGCGCTCGGCCGCGGTGGCGGGGAGAGTCATCGGGTGGGCTCGATCTCTTCGTAGGTGCCGTTGTACGGGAGGGCCCGGATGACGCGCATGCCCTGCTCCGCGAAGAAGGACTCGCAGGTGTCCGGGTCGGCGGTGAGGGCGAAGAACGCCGGGCCGACGGAGGACAGCGCGAGCACGGTCGCCGTGCCGTCCGCCTTCAACGGTTCGAGGCGCGCGGCGAGTTCGCTCAGTCCGGGGTGGGAGAAGGAGCAGTTCTCGATGCTTCCCATGCGGAAGCGGTAGTCGAAGACGAGGTCTCCCAGCGGGCCGAGGTCGCCGCGGAGCGCGGCGGGCATGGCCTCGTGGAGCATCCGGAAGGCGATGGTGGGCGCCCAGCGCTCACCGGTCTCGCGGAAGCGGTCGAACTGGTCGATCTCGGCGGCCATCAGCTCGTCCGTCGACCGCTCCTGCAGCGTGGTGGGCACGCCGATGACCAGCGAGAGCTCCTGCGGTACGGAAGCGGTGAGGACGACGGTGCTGCGGCCCGCGACGACCTGCACGCCGCCGGGGTAGAGGCCGGAGGCGGCGGAACCGCCGATGCACTGGACGGGCATGAGCAGGTCGCTGCCCTCGGTGTGCTCCTCGCCGTGGTTGCTGGTGAGGAACGGCAGCAGGTCGGCGCGGTCCACCGGGTTGCCGTAGAGGTGGTTGACCGCGGTGGCGACCGCGGCGATCAGGCTGCTGCTGGAGCCGAAGCCCGCGTGGACGGGCAGCGGGTCGCTGTCCACGCTCACGTGCAGGTCGCAGTCGACGCCGAGGGCGGCGCACATGATGCGGGCGGCGTGCTCGACGAGCGCGGGTCGCGCGAGGGCCGGGTCGAGCGAGAGGCCCGCGCCGGGGGCGAGCCTGCGCAGGTGCACCCGGTGGAACCGGGCGACGGAGAAGACCAGTTCGCCCGCGTCGTAGATCAGGTGGTTGTCGCCCGCGATGGCGCCGGGCTGGAGCGCCATGGCGTTCAGGCGCGTGGGGTAGCGGATCGCCGTCCGGTCGCCCGGCTTGAGGGGGCCGAGCGGTGCGGTCAGCGGATGGTGGACGGTGCCGGGTGTGAAGGACGTGAACATCAATCCGCCTTATGCCGTGGCGTGGTCGAGGGGCGACGCGGCCGCGAGGGCGTCGGTCAGCCGCTGGTTGCGTTCGGTGGTCAGCGCGACCAGATGGTCCAGGGAGTCGGTGGTGTAGCCGCCGCTGCCGAGGGAGCCGTCCGGGCGGATGCGCATGTTGGCGCGGGCGAGCTGCAGGTGCGGCAGCCGGAAGTGGAGGATCTCCCGCATCAGCAGCCGCAGTTGGTTCCGCACGGACGCCGTGGCGTCGCCCGTCGCCTCGTCCAGGATCCGGGGCAGCAGGGGGCGGCTCGCCATGATGGTGTCGCCCGCGGCGCGGTAGGCCGCGGGGAGGTAGAGCAGGTTCTCGTCGAGGTACTGCTCGTACCACGCGTGCCTGGGGTCGCCCGGCTCCGGTCTGAGGACCGCCATGTCGACGAGCAGCGGCGTCATCTGGGCGCCGCCCGGCGCGTACAGCACCGTGCCGCCCACCGTCATCGGCGGGAAGTAGGGCCGCATCCGGGTGGAGAAGACCTCCGGCGTGATGTTCCGCTTCACCGTCAGCAGGGCCTGCGCGAACACCCTGAACGCCTCGGTGGAGGCGGCCAGATGCTCTACGAGGAGGGGATCGCGCACGGGGAGCGTCAGCGCGGCCATGAGGTGGTCGACGGCCGGCCGCAGGGCGATGCCCGCCCTGCGGACCTCCGAAATGAAGAGGACCTCTTCGGGGATGTCGCTGAAGGTCCTCAGCGCGTCCTCGGGGTTGCGCAGGGAGTACGTGTACACGCTGTCGCGCGGCACCTCGTCGACGAGGCCGCCGAGCTTGAGCAGGGCCTCCTCGGCGCCGGGCAGGGACCGGTAGTCCGTGCCGTGCCGCTCCAGAGAGGCCAGGACGAAGCCCAGGTCGCGCAGGGCCGCGCTGGCCGTGACGTCGTCGGTGACGGTGTCGGGGACGCGGTCGAGCAGCTTGTGCGCGAGCCGCTCCAGGGCGGCGGTGTCCGCGGCGTCGTTGAGCCTCGGTATTTCGGTTATGTGCTCTGAGAACCGCAGCGGATCGAGTTCGCTCACGCGCTGGTCCAGAGTTCTCATATCAGTGGCGAGATTCAAGGAAATGACCTCTATATGTGCCGGAGTGGCGGACTCGGGAACGTCAAGACGTCAAGAAGCGTCAGAGACGGGAACGTTGAAGAGCGGTGAAAGGTGTGAGATCGGGTCAGAGAGAGGAATTCAGCTCGTTGAGCGCATGAATGCGATGGGCCAAAGGCACGGGAGACTGTGCCGCGGCGGGCTGAGAGGTGACCCAGACAACGGGAATTCCCGCGGTGTGAGCGGATTGCAGACCGGCGAAGGAGTCGTCCACGGCCAGCGCCCTTCGGGGCGCGCATCCGCTGTGCCGCAGGGCCGCGAGGTACACGTCCGGCGCCGGTTTCGGCGCCAGGGTGCGGTCGGCGCAGGACACCGACGCGAAGTGCGGCCTGATCCCGAGCCGGTCCAGATGGCCGGTCACCCAGGTGCGGGAGTTGCCGGAGGCGACCGCGAGCCGGTGCCCGCTCGCCAGGCAGTGGTCCAGGAAGGACCGGGTGGCCGGGGCCAGCGGTTCCTGGTCCGCGCGCCGCTGGTTCTCGCGCTCGAACACGTCCCAGCACTCGCGCGCCTTGTCCGGCCCGAGGACCGATGTGAGCGTCCCGTTCATGGAGTCGCGCGAAAGTGTCCCGTCGGGGTGCGTGGGTATGCCGTCGGGCAGTTCGGTGCCTGCCTCGTCGAGTACGGCTGTCCACGCCTCTATGGCGATGCGTTCGGTGTCGAGCAGAACGCCGTCGAAATCGAGGACGATGAGGCGATGCGATGCCGGATATTCAGCTTGTCGGCCGGAAATGGACATGCGGCAACGCTCCCCCCATTCCGGAATTGCACCCCGAACAGGGCAACACTTCCGGACCCCCTTGGTCTAGACCTGAAAAACGTAACCTGGAACGAGGTGCACTTCAAGCCCTTGAATGTCAATCCGGACTGGTGGTAAAGACCTCGTCGCGCTGCGTACACCGCCTGGGGGGGGCGGTCCGTGCGCGAGGATGGCCCCATGGAACATGATCTTGCGGTGCGGCTCGACGGGGTGGGCCGCCGCTACGGCGTGGGCGGCACATGGGTGCTGCGCGGTGTCGACCTCGGCATACGGACGGGTTCCCTGGTGCGCGTCGAGGGGGCCAACGGCACCGGAAAATCAACCCTGTTGAGACTGCTCGCCGGTATCGACGCGCCGTCCGAGGGGCGGGTGTCCGGACGTCGGCGCACGGCGTTCGTCCCGGAAAGGTTCCCGGCCGCCCTGCCGTTCACCGCCATCGGCTACCTCACGCACATGGGCCGTGTGCACGGCCTCGCGCGCGGTGCGGCACGGCAGCGCGCGACCGAGTGGCTGGAGCGCTTCGGCGCCGCAGGGTACGCGCGAACGCCGCTGTCCGAGCTCTCCAAGGGCAGCAGCCAGAAGGTCGCCGTGGCACAGGCGCTGCTGGCCGATCCGGACCTGCTGATCCTCGACGAGGCGTGGACGGGCCTGGACGCGCCCGCCCGCGCCGAACTCGACCGCGCGGTGGCCGACCGCACCGCGGCGGGCGGCTCCGTGGTCTTCGTCGACCACGACCCGAAGCGCCTGCCGGGGGTGGCCGACGAGACCTACGCGGTCGTCGGCACGGCGCTCAATCTCCTTACGGAACACGGCACTTCGCCCGCGGCGCAGGGGCCGACCGTGCTCATCGAGGCCCGGGGGCCGCAGGGCGCGGAGTTGCCGGGGCCGGTGGCGGAGGCAGCCGTGGAGACGTTCGCCGGAACGCCCGACGGCATCACGCGCCTGACCGTTCCGCAGTCCCACTCGGACCGTGTCCTGAGGGAACTCCTGACGGCGCGACCGCCGTGGCACGTGGTGACGGTGAAGGCGGTGACGGTGAAGAACGCGGACGACGCGGCAGAGGTGCCGGGCGAGGGGAAGCCGTGATGTCTGCTCTGCTGCGTTACCAGGCCGACCTGTTGGTGCGGTCCCAGCGATGGCTTCCGCCCGTCATCCTCTACGCCGTCTTCCTCGGCATCGGTGTGCAGGGCGGCCAGCCGATCCTGGACTCGCTCGCGTACGCCGCCGGGGCGCTGCTGCCCGTGGCCGCCTGGCTCGTCCGCGTCTGTGTGTCCAACGAGCCGCCCGCGGCCCGCAGTTGCTCCGCCGCGGCCGCCGGACCCGGCCGGGCCCACCTCGCCTCGCTGCTCGCCGCCTTCCTCGCGGCGTCCGCGCTGGGCGGTGCGGCGGCCCTCGCCGTGACGGCCATCAGCGACGCGGCGAGCACCAACTCGCGGGTGCCGGTCCCACGGCTCTCCGCGGGCGCGGCCGGGCTGCTCGCGATGCTGGTCAGCGCGTTGCTCGGCACGGCGATCGGGGCGCTCGCCAACTGGCCGCTGCTGCGTTCCGCGGGGCGGGCCGTCCCCGCGATGCTGCTCGGCTCGCTGCTCCTGCTCGTCACCACGGGCTCTCCGGCGAAGTCGGTCCTCACCGACCTGACCACGGGGTCGCGGGAGGGCGCGGTGCCGGTGTCGCTGGGCGCGCTCGCGGGAGCGCTGGCCGTGGCGGCGGCCGCGATGTGGGCGGCGTGCACGCTCAGTTCGCGGCGGGGCTGAGGCGGGGGCCGGGGTGCTGCTGAGACGGACGCCGGGGTGCGGCTGAGGCGGGCATCGGAGCGGGTCTCACCCCGAGCAGGCCGTCCGCTCCGCCTCCTGCCACTCGCACACCGGGCAGAGCGTGCTGCCCTTGTGGGACTCCGGGTACTCGGTGGGCGCGCGGCACAGCACGCACTCGGCGACGGCCCCGGCACCGGTCGCCCCGGCCGTGCCTTCGCCGCTGCCCTCGTCGCCCTCGTCCGCATCCGCCATACGGGCCAGCCTAGCTCCGCGCCCCGGCTGCCCCCGTCGTCCCGATCTGCTCCGACACCCGGACGAACCGGAACCCGCGCTCCCGGAGCTTCGGGACGATCGTGCGCAGTGCGCGCTCCGTGGCGGGCGCCGCGCTGCGCGTGCAGTGCATGACGACGACGGAGCCGGGCCGCACCCCGTCGAGCACCTGCCTGGCCACCGCCGCGGAGTCCGTCGCGAAGGCGTCGCCGCTGACCACGTCCCACTGCACCGCGGTGACGCCGCCGGGCGCGAGGGCGCGCAGGGCCCGCCGGTCGTAACAGCCGCCGGGGAAGCGGAAGTACGGCACCGGGCGCTCGACCCCCGCCGAGCGGAAGGCGGTGAACGCGCGCTCCATGTCGGCGCGCATCCGGGCCGCGGGGACGCTCGGCAGTCCGTAGCAGCGGCCGGTGAAGGCGTGGTGGCTGTACGAGTGGTTGGCGACCTCGAAGAGCGGATCGCGCCCGATGTCCCTGGCCTGCGCCGGATACTCCTCGGCCCACCGCCCCGTCATGAAGAACGTCGCGGGCACCTTCAGCCGCCGCAGCGTGGCGACCAGCGCGGGGTTGTCGAACCGTTCACCGGCCGCCGCGCGCGGCCCCTGGTCGGCGGTCATGTCGGCGTCGAAGGTGAGGGCGACGGTGCGGCCGCGCGTCCGGGACCCGTTCTCGAAGACGGGGGTGAGTCCGGCGGGGCCGGGCGCGAGCGTCGGCGCGGCGGACGTCGAGGCGGTCGCCGGGGGCCGGGCGGGGCGGCCCGCGTGACCGGACGACGTGGCTGGGGCGCCGCCGCATCCGGCGAGGGCGGCGGTCAGGGTGCCGAGGGCGCAGAGCGCGGCGCATCTCCGTACGAGAGTGATCACCCGCCGAACATATATGCAGGAATGTAGTAAATCGGACTAAGGCTCGGCCTGTCCCGGCCCACCGCCACTCGTCCGGGCCCGCGGCCGGTCAGCGCCGCGCGTTCACAGCCAGCCGTCGAGCGACCCCATGAACGCGTCGAAGTCGTCCCGGTGGATGGTGTGCCCCGCGCCCCGCACCGTGCGCACCTCGAAGCCGCGCCGTGCCAGCTCCTCCTTGAGCGCCTCGGGGACGACGGTGCTGGGGTCCGCGACCTGCACGAGCGAGGGCACGACGGGCGCGGCGGGGGTGTGGTCGACGGCGCCCGCGCCGGACAGCGAGAGCGCGGTGTCCGGGTCCCAGACGGCCAGCGTGGCGATCTCGACGTCCAGGTCGGCCGCCTCCCAGCGCGGATTGAACTTCGCCAGCACCGCGCGCGGGATCTGCCGGAACTCCACGAACAGCGCGGGGTCGACCGAGCCCTCGCCGCCGAGCGCCCACGCCGGATCGGAGTAGACGGCCCGCGCGGGCGCGAGCCGTTCGACCGCGAGGGCCAGGGCGAGACCGCCGAGCGAGTGCCCGATCGCCAGTTCCGCGCCGGTCGGCAGGGTGTCGACGAGGTCGTCCGCGTAGATCCCCGCGCCGTACTCGCCGCGCCCGCTCGCGCCGTGACCGCGCAGATCGACGCCGATGACGCGGTAGCCCCGGTCCGCGAGGGCGGGCCCCACGCGCCGCCAGGTGCGGTGGTCCGACATGATCCCGTGGACGAGGAGGGCGACGCGGTCGCCGGTTCCCCACTCGTGGGTGTGCAGCTTCATGGTGGTGGTGCCCTTCTTGTGCGCGGCCCGGTGGCCTCCCTCAGATCTTGTACGCGGACTGTCGCGCTCCGGCCACCGGCCCCTCGATGTGACGCATGCAACGGGCCTTGTCCACGCACAATGCAGCGGTGGGGCGCGTACCGGGGCAGTCTCGGAACGGCCCCGACAGTGACGGCCCGACAGTGACGGAAGGAGCCCCCATGCGTCCGGTACTCCGCGACGACGTACGGCAGTTGGCGAAGAGATGGGTGGACCAGGCCCGGACCGACGCGCTGAAGAACGGCGAGGAGCCGCCGCCCGCGTTCGCCGACGTGCCCGACGCTCAGCGCGCGCCGCTGTTCCACGAAGCGCACTACTGGCACACGCTCGCCTCCGGACTCTTCATGGAGCAGTCCGTTCCGCCCCGCCCCTCGACGGCGAACATCCGGGCCATGCGCAGTCACCTCGCGGAGAGCTGCGCGCTGCTGCACTCGATGATGGACCGGCGCGGCGACGCGCTGCCCGAGGGCGCCCGCGAGCAGCTCGCCACCCTCGAACTGCGCGTGGCCATGGCGCTCGACCTGGTGGAGAACGCCGGTACGGCCTGGGCCCGCGAGACCGACGCGGCGTGGCACGAGCTGATGCTGCTGGCCCGCCTGCTCACGTACGACCCCGCGCGCAACAGCGACGAGTGGGTGCCGGAAGGGTGGAACAACTTCGCCGGTCTGTATCTGGTCTAGGGCCCGTTTCCCTCGCGACGAGCGGTGTGGCAGATTCTTCCCCCGTGACTCTCGGCATGGTCGTCGGCTGACTCCCGCTCGCGCGCAGCGACGCGGGGGTTCCGCATGCCCTCTTTCTGCCGGACACTCGGCATTCTCCCGGTAGCCCGGTAGCCCGCCAGTTCTTGGGGTCTCCCGTGAGGTCTCCCGCGTCGAAGCGCTCTTCGTGCCCCAGCGCCCGCGATCACGAGGAGTCCTTGATGCCCCGCATTGAGTGGACCGAGAACGACCACCCCGACAGCCCGCTCCAGTACGCCCGTTGGCACTCCGAGAGCGGCGCCGCGCCGCCCCGGCGCGTCGTCGTCGCCGACGACGGGATCAGGGCGGCGACCGCCCACCGCCTCGCCTGCGAAGGCACCGCGCTGCTCTGGCACGGCGACTTCCACGGCGCCCGGCAGCTCCTCGGCGCGCTCGGCCGTCGCGTCGACAGGAAGGCGCCCGCGCCGGGTGCCACCCCCGCCGACGCCTTCCACCTGCACCGCCGCGCCCGCGGCCACCGGGCCCGCGTGCTCGGCATGCTGCTCGTGCGCCTCGACGCCGACCACCGGCTGACGCTGCGCCGGGCCCCCGACGTCCGCGACGCCTGCCGGGAGGCCTACGGCCCGCCCGACGGGCCGACGGTGGTCTCCCTGCGCGAACTCCTCGGCGTGATCGGCGCCCACGAATGGCGGGCCAAGGGGGTGCACGTGCCCGCTCTCGACGCCCGCATCCACCCGCACTACGGCGTGTTCTCCCCGGTCAGGGGCGAGTACGTGGACCTGGTCGCACGGGCGCCGCTGCCGGGCGCCGCGCCGCGGGGCGACGCGCCCCGGACGCGTACGGCATTCGACGTCGGGACCGGAACCGGCGTGCTCGCGGCCGTCCTCGCCCGCCGCGGAGTGGACCGGGTGGTGGCCACCGACATCAACCCGCGCGCCGTCGCGTGCGCGCGCGACAACGTCGAACGCCTCGGACTCGCCGGGCGCGTGGACGTCCTCGGCGCCGACCTCTTCCCCGCGGGCCGCGCCACGCTCGCGGTGTGCAATCCGCCGTGGCTGCCCGCGCGGCCGACCTCCGCCGTCGAGCGGGGCGTGTACGACCCGGGCGGCGCCATGCTGCACGGCTTCCTCGCCGGGCTCGCCGAGCATCTGGAACCTGCGGGGGAGGGCTGGCTGGTCCTCTCCGATCTGGCCGAACACCTGCAACTCCGCTCGCGGGAGCAGCTGTTGACCGCCTTCGACGAGGCGGGGCTGCGGGTGGTGGACCGCCTCGGCATCGCGCCGCGCCATCCGCGGGCCGCCGATCCCGCCGACCCGCTGCACACGGCCCGCGCGGCCGAGGTGACATCGCTCTGGAGGCTGGTGCCCGGCCGGAAGTGAGCATGCCCCCAGTTTTGAAGCGACTGATTCAGAATGTGCTAGCGTCCAGCCTCGTCCGCAGTTCTGAATCATTTGCTTCAAAAAAAGGGAGGCGCCTTCATGCCGCTCGCGGTGTACATGGTCGGGCTGGGCATCTTCACCCAAGGGACCTCGGAGTTCATGCTGTCCGGCCTGCTGCCGGGCATGGCCGACGACCTGGGGGTGTCCGTCCCCGACGCCGGACTGCTCATCTCGGCCTTCGCGATCGGCATGGTCGTCGGCGCGCCGCTGCTCGCCGTCGCCACCCTGCGGTGGCCGCGGCGCACGGCGCTCGTCTCGCTGCAGGCCGCCTTCGTCGTGGCGCACGTCGTCGGCGCCCTCGCGCCCGGCTACGCCGTCCTGTTCGTCACCCGAGTGGTCGGCGCCCTCGCGTACGCCGGGTACTGGGGCGTCGCCGTGGCCACCGCGGTGGCGCTCGTACCGCCGGACGCCAAGGCGCGGGCGGTCGCCGTGGTGGCCGGCGGGCTGACGCTCGCCACCATCGTCGGCGTCCCCGCGGGCACGCTCCTCGGTCAGTTCTCCGGCTGGCGCGCCGCGTTCTGGGCGGTGGCCGCGGCCACCGTGGTCAGCGCCGTCTGCACGCTGCTCGCCGTCCCCGGCGGCCGGGGCGAGGGCGAGCGCCCCTCGGTCGGGGCCGAACTGCGCGCCATGGCCCGGCCGCAGCTCTGGCTCTCGTACGCCGTGACCGCCTTCGCCTTCGGGGCCGTCATCGTCACCTTCAGCTATCTGGCGGCGCTGCTCACCGAGGTGAGCGGGGTGCCCGAGGGGTGGGTGCCCGCCGTCCTCGCGCTGTTCGGCGTCGGCGGGCTCGCGGGCGTCGTGATCGGCGGGCGCACCGGCCAGTCGCACCCGCTCGGCACGCTCGGCCTGGGGCTCGGCGGCCTCGCCGTCTTCTCCGCGCTGCTCGCCCTGACGGCGCACGTGACGGCCGTGGTGATCGCCCTGGTCTTCCTGCTCGGCCTGGTCGGCTACGTCACCAACCCCGCCCTGCAGTCACGGGTGTTCACCCTCGCGCCGGGCGCTCCGGCGCTGGTCGGCGCCACCAACACGGCCGCGTTCAACGTCGGCAACACGGTGGCCCCGCTGCTCGGCGGCCTGGCCATCGACGCCGGACACGGCTACGCCTCGGTGGCCTGGGTCGGTGCCGCGCTGGCCGCCGCCGGATCGGTGGGCGTGCTGTGGGCGGCGCGGCTGCAGCGGGCGGAGCGGAAGCGGTCGCCGCGGTTCGGGCGGTCCGCGGCCGAGACCGTACGCGAGGCCGCGGGGGCCGAGGCGTGAGCGCCGGGAGCCGAGGGCCCCGCGCGACGCGCGTCCGCGTCACCGCCGACCCCGACTGGTACGCGTCGGCGGACATCTCGCTCGGCATCCGCTGCGGCGACCTCGTCTTCACCTCCGGACAGGCCCCGGTCGACGAGCGCGGCCGCACCGTGGGCGCCGGGAACTTCGAGGCGCAGGCGCGCCGGGCGCTCGCCAACCTGTCGACCGTCCTCACGCACGCGGGCTCCGGCCTCGACCGGATGGTCAAGGTGACGGTCTTCGTCACGGACATCGCGCACCAGGACGCCTTCGCCCCGCTCCGCGCGGAGTTCTACGGCGACCCCCGCCCGGCGGAGAGCTTCGTCCAGGTCGCCGCGCTCGCCGACCCCGAGTGGCTGATCGAGATCGAAGCGGTGGGAGCCGTCGAGGCGTAGGCGCGGGCCAGGGGGTGGCGATGTTTTGTATGTACGTTCCAAAACGTCTACCGTGGGCCCCATGGCCAGACCAAGAGAGTTCGATGAGGACCGCGTCGTCGCCGCGGCCATGGAGACGTTCTGGCGGCACGGGTACGAAGCCACCTCGACGCGCGATCTGTGCGACAGCACGGGCCTCGGCCCGTCGAGCCTCTACAACACCTTCGGCGGCAAGCGGCAGCTCTACCTCCGCGCCCTGCGGCGCTACTACGACACCGCCACCGCGGAGCAGGTCGAGATCCTGCGCGGCGAAGGACCGGCCAAGGAACGGCTGCGCGCCATGATGATCCACGCCGTCGACGCCGACCTCGACGCGACGGGTGCGCGCGGCTGTTTCGCCATCAACGCCGCCGTCGAGCTCGCCGGGCTCGACCCCGAGGTCAGGGAAGCGGTGCGACGCAGCTTCGACCGGGTCGAGGACGAGCTGTGCGCGGTCGTCGAGGCGGGGCGCGGCGCGGGCGAGATCCGCTCCACCGGTGACGCGCGGGTCGTGGCCCGCCGGGTCCAGAGCACGTACTACGGCCTGCGCGTCCTCGGCCGCGTACAGGACGACCGCGAGGTCCTGCTCGCCACGGTGGACGGCGCGCTCGCCGACCTGTGACCGCGCGCATGCGCCTCGCTGACGTACCGCTGACGTCCTTCGCCCACGGACCGCCCCGCCCCACTCCCGACATGCCAGGCATAGCCCATCACCTGCGCGTTTATCGGGTGTTGATCGCGGACCGCGACGCTCCGCAGGTCCATGCCCCACAAGGGCCGACGGAAACGACCGGAGGTAAGTCCATGAAGGTTGTCCGCTCCCTCAAGAAGAAGATCACCGGTGAGAAGAGCCTCAAGTCCTACGCCTGGTACATCTGGTACTAGGCCGACGGCAGGCATCGGCGCGCATCCCGCGCCGGTGCACATCCCTTAGGGACGCAACGCGCCGTCGAGGCCCGCGCCCGGTGTGCCCGACCGGCCCGCCGGGCACGGGCCTCCCGCTCTGGGAGACCCCGATGTCCATCTCCGGTACCGACCGGCTCGCGCGCACGACCGTGTTCACGCCGCGCCTCGACGCCCTGCTGCGCGACCACCGCGGCCAGGAACTGTTCCGCCTCGACGACGACACCGTCGGCGTCGCCGGGCCCGCCCTGACCGACCGGATCCTCGCCGCACGCCTGGCCACCGACCGCGAACGGCCCACCTTCAAGCCGCTGCAAGGGCGTTCCATCCCGCGCACCGAGGCGTCCACCGTCATGCAGGCCATCGGCCGTGACGTGCGGGCGGCGCTCAAGAAGCCCGTGCCCGGCCGCCTCGACCTCTCGGGGGAGTGGCCGCACGTCGGCCACGTCCACCTCCGCGACCTGATCCTCGGCGCCGACCCGTACCGGCTGCGCATCCTCATGGACCGCACCCTGGAGCTGACGCCCAAGCTGACCTGGACGGTCATCGCCGCCGGCGCCGCCCTGCCCGGCAGGCTCCGGCCGGGCGCGCCCGTCACCAGCATCGCGGGCCTGACCGCGAACGCCGCGACGTACAGCGAGCGCCGCTACGCCATGGGCCTGTACCGGCGGGCGGCCGCCCCGGTCTGCTTCACCATCTCCACGCTCGTCGCCAACGCGTACTGGCTCGGGGCGCCCTTCGACGACGAGACGCCCAACGAGCACATCCTGTACGAATCCATGCGGCTGCTGCCGCCGTCCTGGAACATCCTGCGGAACGCGTCCCCCGAGTACACCGCCCTCGACGACCGCATCGGCACCGGCGACGACGTCCTGCTCCTGCCGCTGCTCAGCCACCGGGACCCCGAACTCTGGGACGAACCCGACGAGTTCCGCCCCGGCCGCTGGGCCACCCTCGACCCGGACGACCACCCCGGCTACCTCCCGTTCGGCCATGCCTCCGAACGCTGCTGGGGGCGGCACATGGTGATGCCGCTGGCCGGGATGCTGCTCGACATCCTGCGGGCCGAGGGGACGACGGTCGACGCGCGGCAGACCACCGCGAAGGTGCCGCTCGCGGGGCTGCTCGGCGTCGACAAGGTGCGACTCGTCCGCGGCGGGGCCTAGGACCCCGCCGTGCCGGGGCCTGTCCGGCGGAACAGGGCCGTCCAGAGGAAGGGCTCGCCGAAGAGCTCCGAACCGGGCGGCTCGTCGCGCATCCGGCGCACCTCGACCTCCGTCAGACCGGCGAAGATCCCGCGCAGCGCGTCCGCCGTGTAGGCGAGGCCGCCGTGCAGCCGGGCCGTGCGGTAGAAGTCCGTGTCGGACAGCTCGGAGCCCATGCCTTCCGTGCCCCCCTCGACCGCCGCGAAAGCGGTGAGGGCGAGGTGGCCGCCGGGCGCCAGGACGCGGTCGACGAGGGCGAGGTAGCTGATGCGGCGGTGCGGCGGCAGGTGGTGGAAGCAGCCCGAGTCGTGGATCAGGTCGTACGGACCGGTCAGCTCGCTCTCCGTGAGCGCGAAGGCGTCGCCGTGGTGGAAGCGGACGTCCGCCCCCGCCTCGCGGGCACGGTCCGCGGCCCAGTCCAGGGCGGTGGACGACAGGTCGACGGCGTCCACCTCGTACCCGAGGGCGGCCAGGTGGAGCGCGTTGCGTCCGGGGCCGCAGCCGAGGTCGAGGGCGCGGCCCGGGGCGAGGAGGCCCCGCTCGGCGTACGAGACGAGGCTTTCGTCCGGCTTGGCCGCGAAGAACGGCACCGGCCTGTCGCGGTCCGCGTAGAAGCCGTCCCACCAGTCGGCCCCGCCGGCCGTCCAGCGGTCGGCCGTCGGCTCGAACAGGCCGTCCAGGAGCTTCATCACGTCGTCGATCGTGCGGATGCTGCGATCCATCAAGTCCCCTTTCCCGAAGCCTCAATTGTAGGTTCGGAGAGAGGGAAGGCCCAGTTCAGCGGGGGTTTGAGGGGGTCCTGGGGAGCGCGTCGGCGAGCGCCTGCGGGGCCGGTGGGCGGGTGCCGGACGCAGCACCCCGAGCCCGTGCCCAAGAGGCGTCCGCGAGCCCGCGGGAGGCCTTTGAAGGGGTTCTCCGGGCGTCGTCGGCGCGGCTTTTCGAAGCGGTCGAACGACATGTTCACGCGGCGTATCCCCAGGCGTAATCACAGCTGGTTGGATGTGCGAGCTCGCAGCAACCACCCCCCCACCCGAAGGAGCTCCAGTGCCCCACACAGCGCTGCGCAGGACCCACGCGGCCGCGATCACCACCGTGCTCGCCGCGGCCACGCTCGCCGCCGTCGCCCCCTCCGCGACCGCCGCCGACGCCTCCGCCGCCCCGCCCCCGCTCAAGGTGCTCACGTACAACACCTTCCTGTTCAGCAAGACGCTCTACCCGAACTGGGGCCAGGACCACCGGGCCAAGGAGATACCGGCCGCCGACTTCTTCCGGGGCCAGGACGTCGTCGTGCTTCAGGAGGCGTTCGACAACTCCTCCTCCGACGCGCTGAAGGCGAACGCGGCGGCCCGCTACCCCCACCAGACCCCGGTGATGGGCCGCGGCAAGAGCGGCTGGGACGCGACCGGCGGCGCGTACTCCTCGGTGACGCCGGAGGACGGCGGTGTGACCGTCCTGAGCAAGTGGCCGATCGTGCGCAAGGAGCAGTACGTCTACAAGGACGCCTGCGGCGCCGACGCGTACTCCAACAAGGGCTTCGTCTACGCCGTCCTGGACGTGAACGGCACCAGGACGCACGTCGTGGGCACCCACGCCCAGTCCACCGACCCCGGCTGCGGCAGCGGCGAGGCCGCGGCCGCCCGCGCGAAGCAGTTCAAGGAGATGGACGCCTTCCTCGACGCCAAGAACATCCCCGCGGACGAACAGGTCATCGTGGCGGGGGACTTCAACGTCGACTCGCGCAGCTCCGAGTACGCCTCGATGCTCGCCGACGGGGGACTCGCCCCCGCCGACGCCCGCACGGGTCACCCCTACTCCTTCGACACCCAGGACAACTCGATCGCCGCCGAGCGCTATCCGGACGACCCCCGCGAGGACCTCGATCACGTCCTGCACCGCAAGGGCCACGCCCGCCCCGCGAGCTGGACCAACGACGTGATCAAGGAGCAGAGCGCGCCCTGGACGGTCTCCAGCTGGGGCAAGGAGTACACGTACACGAACCTGTCGGACCACTACCCCGTGACCGCCTCCTAGAGGCCTGGAGGCTCAGCCCTTCAGGCGCGCGTGCAGCTCCTCTGCGTCGGCGAGGAACCAGGTCTGCCGTCCCCGGTTGCACTCCCGGATGAAGTCGCGCAGGGCCGAACTGGCCTCTGTGTGGCGGGAGATGTCGCCGAGGACGGCGAGGCCCACGCGGTAGGTGACGAACTTCTGGATGATGTCGCCCGCGACGCGGGTGCGCAGCTGGAAGAACGTGTCGTCGAACCGCTCGGCCGGGATGGCGACCCACTGGGCCCCCTGCCAGGCCGCGTTGCCGACGAGGTCCATGATGTCGCGCTCCCCGGCGATGGGCTCGCCCTCGGCGTCGCACATCAGGACCGCGCTCCCCTCCTCGGTGCCCGTCACTGGCCCACCCTCCCGTCGACGCACTCGCGCAACAGGTCGGCGTGTCCGCAGTGTCTGGCGTACTCCTCGATCCGGTGCACCATCAGCTCGCGCACCGAGGTCCGGTCCTTGCCGAGGCGCTCGCCCAGGTCCGGGTGGGCGGCGAGGAGGGCGTCGGTCGCGGCCTGCTCGCGCTCCAGCGAGGCGAACGCCTCGTCGACCACGGCCTGGTCCGCGACGGCTCCGGCGAAGTCCGCGCCCCGCGCGCCGTACAGCTTCGGGACCGGGTCGTCGCTGATCCAGGTGCGCCAGTCCCGCTCCACCTCGACGAGGTGGCGGACCAGGCCGAGGAGCGACATCGTCGACGGCGGCACCGACCGCCGGGCCAGCTGCTCCGCGTCCAGGCCCTCGCACTTCATCCGCAGGGTCATGCGGTACCCCGACAGGAAGTCGAGCAGGGTGGGGAGCTCGCCGTCCGGACTGTTCCCTTCGCTGTTGCGGGGGTCGTCGTCCGGGTCGGCCCACATGTCGGGGTAGGTGGTGGCCCGGCTCCATCGCTCGGGGCGGTCACTCTGGTCGCTCATGTTTCCATGGTCGTCCGTACGGAGCCGGGCCCGCCAGTCATTTGTCGCGGCGCCCGCCTACTTGTGCCAGGGGCCCGTCACCGCGAACGTCGTGCCGGGCGTGTAGCAGTTCACGTACATCGTGTCGTGGTCGGGGGAGAAGGTGACGCCCGCGAACTCGCCCCACTCCGGCTTCTCGGGGGTGCCGATGTTCTGCCGGCCCCGGGCCATCGGGTAGACCTCGCCGCCCCGGGTGAGGCCGTACACGTGCTGGGCGCCGTCGCCGTCCTCGCACACCATCAGGCCGCCGCTCGGCGCCAGGCAGATGTTGTCGGGGGACTCGCCCGGCAGCTGGATGTCGGTGCTGGGACCGAAGACGATCACGAGGGTGAGGCGGCGCTTCGACGGGTCGTAGCGCCAGATCTGGCCGAAGTGGTCGGCCGCCGAGCCCTCCGCGCTGTGGGCGAAGGAGGAGACGAAGTAGACGGACGAGCCGCCCCAGTAGCAGCCCTCCAGCTTCTGCGCGTGGGTGATGCCCTTCTTGCCGAAGTCCTGCAGGCGGATGGGGGTCTGGGCCGCCAGCGGGTCCGGCACGTCGACCCACTCGATGCCGTCGAAGCAGGCGCCCGTCTCCTGGATCGAGGACAGGTCGGGCACGCCGGGCACCCGCATCGCCTGCAGCGTGCCGCCCGCGCGCAGCGAACCTCGGCCGCCCTCGGGCTTCTCGGGCAGGAAGCGGTAGAAGAGGCCGAAGGGCTTGAGGAAGGCGTCCTCGGTCTCGTAGACGACGCCGCGCTTCGGGTCGACGGCGATGGCCTCGTGCTGGAAGCGGCCCATCGCGGTGAGCGGCACCGCGCCGGTGCGGCGCGGATCCACCGGGTCGACCTCGAAGATGAAGCCGTGGTCCTTGGTGTAGCCGTTCGTGCCCGCCTTGTCCTCGGTCTCCTCGCAGGTGAGCCAGGTGCCCCAAGGGGTCGGCCCGCCCGCGCAGTTGACGGCGGTCCCGGCGATGGCGACGCGTTCGCCGACGACGTCGTTCCGCCGGTCGAGCGCGAGCGCCGTACAGCCGCCCTTGGCCATCGGGTCGTAGGTCAGGCCCTCGACCGTGGGGACGCCGATCTTGCCGGTGACGCGGTTCTCGTGGTTGCGCACGAGGTGGACCCCGCCGTGCCTGCCCCTGAAGGCGGCCATGCCGTCGTGGTTGCTGGGCACCTTGCCCTCACCCGACCGCAGTTCGTCGCCCTCGCGGGAGAGGACCTTGTAGCGGAACCCCTTGGGCAGGTCGAGCAGCCCCTCGGGGTCGGGGACGAGGGGGCCGTACCCGGCTCTTCCGTGTGCGGCCGCGGTGCCCGCGAAGAGTTCCGAGAGAGCGCCGGTGAAGGCGATTCCGGCGCCGACGGCACCGGAGCGGGCGAGAACCTGACGTCGAGTGGCAGACATGATGGGCAACCTCCTGCTGGCGGACAGGAATGTGACCGGATGTGTGTACCACGCGCTCTGGTGCACGGGAACCACGCGCGTAGCTTCCGTTTCGCGTGCCGTCCCGTGCCCCCGCGGCGACGGGAGCCGCGGCAGGGGCTGCTGGTGGGACTACTCGCCCACGAGTCCCTTGGCGTCCCGCGCGAGCGCCGTGAGCCGCGAGATGGCCCGGAAGTACTTCTTCCGATACCCGCCGTTGAGCATGTCCTCGCTGAAGAGCCGGTCGAAGGGCACACCGGAGGCGAGCACCGGCACCTCTCGGTCGTACAGCCTGTCGGCGAGCACCACAAGGCGCAGAGCGGTCGACTGGTCCGGCACCGGCGTCACGTCGGTGAGGCAGACGGCGCCGAGCCCGTCGGTCAGCGCGCCGTACCGGCTCGGGTGCACCTTGGACAGATGTTCGAGAAGGTGCGGGAAGTCGTCGAGCGAGGCGCGGTCGGCCGCGTACGCCGCCTTGGTGACCTGCTCCTCCGAGTACGGGGCGGGTGCCTCCGGAAGGCCCCGGTGGCGGTAGTCCTCGCCGTCGATCCGCAACGCCTTGAAGTGGGAGGACAGGCCCTGGATCTCGCGCATGAAGTCCGTGGCCGCGAACCGGCCCTCGCCGAGCTTGCCCGGCAGCGTGTTCGAGGTCGCGGCGAGTGCCACGCCCTCCCCGACGAGCTTGGAGAGCAGCGAGGAGACCAGGACCGTGTCGCCCGGGTCGTCGAGCTCGAATTCGTCGATGCAGAGCAGCCGGTGCCCGGCGAGGGTGCGCACGGTCTGCTGGAAGCCGAGCGCGCCGACCAGGTTGGTCAGCTCGACGAAGGTGCCGAACGCCTTCTGCTCGGGCGCCGCGGGCGTCGCGTGCCAGAGGGAGGCGAGCAGGTGGGTCTTGCCGACGCCGTAGCCGCCGTCGAGGTAGATGCCGCGGGGGCCCGTGGGGGCGGCGGCCTTCTTCTGGAACCAGCGGCGCTTGCCCGACCCGCTCGCGTGCGCTCCGCCCAGCCCCGCGGCGAAGCCGCTCAGGACGCCGACCGCCTCGGTCTGGCTCGGCTGGTTCGGGTCCGGGATGTACGTGTCGAAGCGGACGGCGTCGAAGCGCGGCGGCGGCACCATCTCGGCGACCAGGCGGTCGGCGGGGACACGGGGCTCGCGGGCGCACAGGGACAGCGGAGCCACTTCGGCTATGGGGTGGTGCCCGGAGGCGGCGGTGGAGGACGACACGGTTCCCCAGCTTAAGGGGCGTGCAAGACTGCGGATATGCGACGCCTGTTCCCTGTGACCGACCAGACAGCCGACCGGACACACGATCGGACGCCCCATCGCACGGGTGAGACGGCCGACCGGGAGTGGAGCCTCGACGAGCTGGCCGACGCCTACGCCTATCCGGCGGGGGAGACGGCCTGGCTGCGCGCCAACATGGTGTCCACGCTCGACGGCGCGGCCCACCATGAAGGCCGCTCCCAGCCGATCTCCGGCGACACGGACATGCGCATCTTCGGCACCCTGCGCGCCCTCGCGGACGCCGTGGTCGTGGGCGCCGAGACCGTCCGGAAGGAGGGCTACCGCCCGGCGAAAGCACGTGCGGCCTTCGCCCGGCGCAGAGCCGCCGCGGGGCAGACGGAGGCGCCCGCCATCGTGGTCGTCAGTGCCGGTCTCGACCTGGACTTCTCGGTTCCGCTCTTCACCTCGCCGATGACGCCGACGCTCCTGGTGACCGGTGCCTCCGCACCGGCCGACCGGATCGCCGCGGCCGAGAAGGCGGGCGCCGTCGTGGTGACCGCGGGCGACGGCGCGACCGTCGAGCCGGAGCGGGTGGCCCCCGCCCTGGCCGAGCGTGGGCTGACCCGGCTGCTCACGGAGGGTGGACCCCGTCTCCTGGGCCAGTTCGTGGCCGCCGGGGCGCTGGACGAGCTCTGCCTGACGGTGTCGCCGATGCTCACCGCGGGGGACGCGCAGCGGATCGCGGGCGGATCCGCTCTGGCGGTGCCGGATCGATTCGTACTGACGTCCGTACTGGAGGAGGCCGGGTTCCTCTTCACCCGCTACCGTCGTAGCTGACAATCGGCGGAATCAGTCGTTCCGTTTGGCTTCGGCTGGGCACACTAGATCTCGCAGACCCCGTGCGGCCACGGGGCAGGATGGTTTCCGCAAGGGCCTCAGGAGGGCCCACGGATGAGAAGGGCGCCTGGCGTGTTCACAAGCGTATTGATGATCGAGAAGGCCCTGACGTCCGCCGACGTGGAGTTCGTCACCACCTTGCACGGCGACGAGCCCATCACCTTCCACGTGCTGCTCCAGCCGCGGGGCGACCAGGCGGACCGCCTGCTGCGGGCCATCGACGACGTCGCCCTCGGCGAGCTCGACGAGGCGGCGCGCGAGGGCGAGACCCCGGAGGGGCAGGAGGCGACGGGCTTCGGGGAGCGGGCGCTGCAGGTCTCGCTGACGGCGCTGCGGGCGGCGGGCTGCGCGGCACAGGGGCGGCTCATCGAGGACCATCCGCTGGACGCCCTCAAGGCGCTGGTCGCCGAGGCCGGAGCCGACGAGGTGATCGTCCTGACCGACCCGCACTACGTGGAGGAGTTCTTCCACCGCGACTGGGCCTCACGGGCCCGCCACAAGGTGGGCGTGCCGGTGCTCAAGCTCTTCTCGCACAGCGCGGCCGACGAGGCGTAGCCACGCCCTCCGCGGGGCCCGGCGGCCGCGCCCCGCGGAGGCAATAGGCTGGGGCATGCCCGGACGCGCACGGGGTGACACCACACCGTGCCCGTCGCACTCGTCGCACCACCAGGGGAGACACACGCATGGCACCCGGCCTGCCCCAGTCCATGGCCGACATGGACCGACCGCACTTCATCGGCATCGGCGGCGCCGGAATGTCGGGCATCGCGAAGATCCTGGCCCAGCGCGGCGCCAAGGTCGCGGGCAGCGACGCGCGGGAGTCCGCCACCGCCGAGGCCCTGCGCGCGCTCGGCGCCACGGTTCACATCGGCCACGCCGCCGCGCACCTCGCGTCCGACGCGACCTGCGTCGTCGTCTCCTCCGCCATCCGTGAGGACAACCCCGAGCTGGCCCGCGCCGCCGAGCTCGGCATCCCCGTCGTGCACCGCTCGGACGCCCTGGCCTCCCTCATGAACGGCCTGCGCCCCATCGCGGTCGCGGGCACGCACGGCAAGACCACGACGACCTCGATGCTCGCCGTCACCCTCGCCACCCTCGGCCTCGCCCCGTCGTACGCGATCGGCGGCGACCTGGACGTGCCGGGCTCGAACGCGCTGCACGGCGAGGGCGACATCTTCGTCGCCGAGGCCGACGAGAGCGACCGCAGCTTCCACAAGTACGCGCCCGAGGTCGCCATCGTCCTCAACGTGGAGCTCGACCACCACGCCAACTACGCGTCGATGGACGAGATCTACGAATCCTTCGAGATCTTCGCGGGCAAGGTCGTCCCCGGCGGCACCCTGGTCATCTCGGCGGACCAGCCGGGCGCGGTCGAGCTCACCCGGCGCGTCCGGGACCTCGGACAGCTCAAGGTCGTCACCTACGGCGAGTCCGAGGACGCGGACCTGCGCATCCACAAGATCACCGCCCGCGGTCTGACCAGCGAGGTCACCGTCCTCCTGGACGGCAAGCTGCTGACCTTCACGGTCTCGGTGCCCGGCCGCCACTACGCGAACAACGCGGTCGCGGCCCTCGCGGCGGGCATCGCGCTCGGCATCCCGTCCCGGAACCTGGCCGGCGCCCTGAAGTCGTACACCGGCGTCAAGCGCCGCCTCCAGCTCAAGGGCGAGGCCGCGGGCGTCCAGGTCATCGACTCCTACGCGCACCACCCCACCGAGATGACGGCCGACCTGGAGGCGATGCGCTCCGCCGCGGGCGACGCCCGCATCCTCGTCCTCTTCCAGCCCCACCTCTTCTCGCGCACCCAGGAACTGGGCACCGAGATGGGCCAGGCCCTCGCCCTCGCCGACTCCTCCGTGGTCCTCGACATCTATCCGGCCCGCGAGGACCCGATCCCCGGCATCACCAGCGCCCTGATCATCGACGCCGCCCGTGAGGCGGGCGCGGAGGTCGCCGCCGCGTCCGACAAGGCGGAGGCCGTGCGGACGCTCGCGGGAATGGCGAAGCCCGGCGATCTCGTTCTCACCATGGGAGCGGGCGACGTCACGGACCTCGGCCCGCAGATCCTGGCCGAGCTGTCGAAGTAAGCCGAAGTGTCGAAGTAAGGGGAGTCCACCCATGTCGTACGACGTCGAGAAGCCGGACGAGCAGTGGCGAGCGGAGCTGACCCCCTCGGAGTACGCGGTGCTGCGCCAGGCCGGTACGGAACCGGCCTTCGTCGGTGAGTACACGGACACCAAGACCGAGGGCGTCTACTCCTGCCGCGCCTGCGGCGCGGACCTGTTCACCTCGACGGAGAAGTTCGAGTCCCACTGCGGCTGGCCGAGCTTCTTCGACCCGAAGGACACGGACGCGGTCGAGCTGGTCCAGGACACCTCGCACGGCATGGTCCGCACCGAGGTCCGCTGCGCCCGCTGCGGCTCCCACCTGGGCCACGTCTTCGAGGGCGAGGGCTACCCCACGCCGACGGACCAGCGGTACTGCATCAACAGCATCTCGCTGCGGCTCGCGCCGAGCGAGGGCTGAGCGACCGGAACGGCCCCGGCACCGGCGACCAGCCGGTGCCGGGGCCGGTGTGGTCTAGAACGTCAGCTTCCAGCTGTTGATGTAGCCCGTGTCCTGGGACGCGATGTCCTGGGCGCGGAGCTTCCAGGCGCCGTTGGCCGTTTCGCTCGACGCGTCGACCGTGTACGTGGCGATGATGTTGTCCGCCGAGTCGTTGCTGCTCGAATTCTTCAGGCGGTACGCCGTGCCGTCGGGGGCGAGCAGGTCGAGGACCACGTCGCCGCGCCAGGTGTGCCGGACGTCGACGTCCACCTTGAGGGTCGCGGGGGCGTTGCCGGTGCGGCCGGTGACGTTGACCGTCGAGGTCACCGCGGCGCCGTTGTCCGGGATGGCGACGTCCGCGGTGTTCTCGTACGCGTCACCGGGCGGAACCGTGGTGCCCGCGCCGAGGGTCCAGATCGCGTGGGCGATGGCGTCGCTGTTGCGGTCCAGCGCGGTGTCGTTGATGTTCGACGTGGAGTCGCAGGACGAGTGGTAGCAGCGGTCGAAGGCCTGGCCCGCCGTGCCGCCCCACTTCTGGGCCTGCGCGCTGGACTTGGCGCGCTCGGCGCCGGTGAACAGACCGCCGACCGGGATGCCCGCGCTCTTGAACGGCGCGTGGTCGGAGCGGCCGTCGCCCTCGGTCTCGATCTCCGTGGGGACGTTGAGGCCCGTGTAGAAGTCCTTGAACGTCTTCTCGATCGTCGGGTCGTCGTCGTAGACGAAGTAGCCAGGGTTCGGCGAGCCGATCATGTCGAAGTTCAGATAGCCGCTGACCTTCGAACGGTCCGCGGCGGGCAGGTTGTTGACGTAGTACCGCGAGCCGACCATGCCCAGTTCCTCGGCGCCCCACCAGGCGAACCGCAGGTGCTTCGTCGGCTGGAGCTGCGCGCGCGAGACGGCGAGCGCGGTCTCCAGGACACCGGCCGAGCCCGAGCCGTTGTCGTTGATGCCGGGTCCCGCCGAGACGCTGTCGAGGTGCGCGCCGGCCATCAGGACCTGGTTGGCGTCACCGCCCGGCCAGTCGGCGATCAGGTTGTAGCCGGTGCCGCTGCTGCTGAACTGCTGGATGCGGGTGGTGAACCCGGCGGCGTCCAGCTTGGCCTTCACATAGTCGAGGGAGGCCTTGTAGCCGGGGCGCCCGTGGGCGCGGTTGCCGCCGTTGGCCGAGGCTATGGACTGGAACTGGGAGAGGTGCGCCTTGACGTTGGCGAGCGGGATGTCGGGCGCCGCGAGGGTGGGCGAGGGGGCGGCGGGCGCTGCCATGGTGGGAGCGGCGGTGGCGAGCAGGCCGCCGATGGCCAGGGTGGCGGCACCGACGGCCGCACGTCTGAAGAGCTTCATGTGTGGGGCTCCGTATTCCGAACAGCGTGAGGGACGGAACGTGCGAGGCGCCCTGCGACGCGGGTGCCGCGGGGCGCCTTTGGAGCTGTGCGTGCTGTGCGTTGCCTGATGTTGAGGGCCGGACGACCCCCGGTCAAGGGCGGAAACCGGTCACATGACGGTCAGCCACGTCCGCATAGCGGACGTCTGTCCGGAGGGTCGTCGCCGTCGGCAGCCGTCAGAAGAAGACGCCGCACCTCAACAGCACATTGGCGTACGGCCGCGCCTCACCGGTCCTGACCACCAGACGGGCGCCCGCCGAGAGGCCCTTGAGCTCCTCGTGCGGGACGAGGGCGAGGGACGGGAGGCTCTCGCGCAGCAGCCGGGCCGTCGACGGGTTCGCCTCCCGCACCTCCAGGGCCGCCGTCCCGCCCTCCACCACCAGCTCGTCGAGCAGGCCGTCGAGGACCTCCGCGAACGACGGGACCCCGGCGCGGAACGCCAGGTCCACCACGCGCGGGCCCGCCGGGATCGGCATGCCCGCGTCGCAGACGAGCACGGTGTCGCCGTGGCCCAACTCGGCCAGCGCGCCCGCGAGACGGCGGTTCAGGATGCCCGACTTCTTCATCGGGACGGGACCTCGGGAACGGTGTCGGCGAGCTCCGCCGCGGTCGGGTAGGAGTCCTGCGCGCCCTTGCGGGTGACCGCCGCCGCGCCCACCCGCACCGCGTACGCGGCCGCCGTCGGCAGGTCCTCGCCGAGGCCGAGCCGCCAGCCCAGCGCCGCGGTGAAGGCGTCGCCCGCACCCGTCGTGTCCACCGCGTCGACCTTCGGGCTCGGGACCCGTGCGGCGGTCTCGGCGGAACCCTCCGCGGTGAGCGCGCCCTCGGCGCCCAGCGTGATCACCACCGAGCGGGGGCCCAGCGCGAGGAGCCCGCGCGCCCAGTCCTCGGGGGCCTCACCCGCGTCGTCGCCGAGGATGACGCGGGCCTCGTGTTCGTTCACCACCAGCGGGTCGCAGGCCGCGAGGACCTCGGCGGGCAGCGGGGCGGGCGGCGACGGGTTGAGGACGAAGCGGGCGCCGGGGCGCAGGGTGCGGACCACCTCGGCGACCGTGTCCAGGGGGATCTCCAGCTGGCTGGAGACCACCCGCGCCGCCGACAGCAGGCTGCCCGCCGCGCGGATGTCCTCGGGCGTGAGGCGCGCGTTGGCGCCGGGGGAGACCACGATGCTGTTGTCGCCCGACGGATCGACCGTGATCAGCGCGACGCCGGTGGGCGCGCCGCCCACCATGACGCCGACGGTGTCCACGCCGGCCGCCCGCTGCGCGTCCAGGAGGAGCACGCCGTGCGCGTCGTCGCCGACCCGGGCGAGCAGCGCGGTGCGGGCGCCGAGCCGGGCCGCGGCGACCGCCTGGTTGCCGCCCTTGCCGCCGGGGTGCACGGCCAGGTCGGAGCCGAGGACCGTCTCGCCGGGCGCGGGGCGGCGCTCCACGCCGACCACCAGATCGGCGTTGGCGGAGCCCACGACCAGCAGCTCGTAGTCGTCGTTCATGGGTGCTTGTTCCTGCTTTCGTGCGATGAGGTGCAGATGTGACGGTACTCGGAACGGCGCCGTTCCGGGTGTCGGTACCCGGAACGGCCGCCGGTCAGGAGAAGTCCTTCACGTTCTTCGACGTGACGACCTTCACCGGCACCTTCACCATCCCCTGGACCTTCTTGCCCTGCGTGGCCCGCACCGCGTTGCGCACGGCGATCTTCCCGAGCTCCTTGGGCTGCTGCGCCACGGACGCGTACAGCGTGCCCGCCTCGACCGCCTCGAGACCGTCCGGGGTGCCGTCGAAGCCGACGACCGGCACCGACGTGCCCGCCTTGTCGCCGAGCGCCTTGACCGCGCCGAGCGCCATCTCGTCGTTCTCGGCGAAGACGCCGGTCACGCCCTTGTTGGACTGCAGCAGGTTCGTCATGACGTCCAGGCCCTTGGTGCGGTCGAAGTCCGCGGGCTGCTTGGCGACGACGTCGATGCCGGGGTACGCCTTGATGCCCTCGGCGAAGCCCTGGCCGCGCTCGCGGCTCGCGGAGGTGCCGGGCGTGCCCTGGAGGACGACGACCTTGCCCTTGCCGCCCAGCTTCTCGGCGAGCGTCTTCGCCGCCAGCTTGCCGCCCGCGACGTTGTCGGAGGCGACGAGCGTCGCGGTCTTCGCCTTGTTCACCCCGCGGTCGGCCGCGACCACCGGGATGTCCTGCTTGTTGGCGCCCCGTACGGCCGGTCCCGCGGCGTCGGAGTCCACCGGGTTGACGATGATCGACTTCACGCCCTCGCCGGTGAAGTTCTGCAGCTGGTTGGTCTGCTGGGAGGCGTCGTTCTGCGCGTCGGTGACCGTCAGGTCGATGCCCGCCTCGTCGGCCTCGGCCTGCGCGCCCTCCTTCATCTGGACGAAGAAGGGGTTGTTGAGGGTGGACAGCGACATGCCGATCTTCGTGTTCGTGCCGGACGAGCCCGAGTTGAAGAAGGAGACCGCGCCGACCACGGCCGCCACGGCCACGGCGGCGACCGCGTACTTCACCGCTTGCGGCCCCTTGCCGCGCACACCCCCGGACGCGCCGGAGGAAGCCCCCGGAGTCGCCCCGGCCCGTCGCCGCAGCGTGTCCAGGAGCACCGCGAGCGCGATGACGACACCGATCACGACCTGCTGCCAGAAGGCGGAGACGGAGAGGAGGTTGAGGCCGTTGCGCAGCACCGCGAGGATCAGCGCGCCGATGAGCGTGCCGGACGCCTTGCCGACGCCGCCCGCGAGGCTCGCGCCGCCGATGACGACCGCGGCGATCGCGTCGAGCTCGTAGCCCTGCGCGGCCTGCGGCTGCGCGGAGACCAGCCGGGAGGCGAGGACGACGCCCGCGACGGCCGCGAAGAGACCGGAGAGCGCGTAGATGACGAGCTTCTGCCGCTTGACGCGCAGACCGGACAGGCGGGCCGCCTCTTCGTTGCCGCCGATCGCGTACATGGAGCGGCCGATGAACGTACGCCCGAGGACGAGCGCCGTGACGAGCCCCATCGCGACCATCACGATCACCGGGACCGGCAGCCAGCCGCCGATGGTGTCACCCAGGTGCGAGACCGAGTCGGGGAACGCGATCGGGCTGCCCTGCGAGATCACCAGGGAGAGGCCGCGGGCCACCGACAGCATCGCGAGCGTCGCGATGAACGGCGGGAGTTTCCCGTACGAGACGAGCATGCCGTTGACGAACCCGCAGGCTATGCCGGTCGCGACGGCGAGAACGACCGCCAGCCACACCGGCAGCCCCTGCGAGGTCGCCGTCCAGGCGAGGACGGTGGCCGAGAGCGCGGCCACCGAACCGACCGACAGATCGATGCCCGCCGACACGATCACGAAGGTGACGCCGAACGCGAGGATCGCGGTCACCGCGGCCTGGACGCCGACGTTGAGCAGGTTCTGCGTGGTGAGGAAGTCGCCGGAGAGCAGCGACATCGCCACGACCAGGACGATCAGGGCGCTCAGCGCGCCGTTGTCGAGCAGGACGCGGCGGAGCGAGGCCGTGCCACCCGCGTCGCGCTTCAGGGTTTCAGTGGCCACGGGAGCCCTCCGCCTCTTCGTTGTTCCGTACCGCTTCTTCGTTCCGTGCCGCCCCGGTGCTGACGGCGAGCGCCATCACGGCGTCCTGGGTGGCCTCTTCGGCCGTGAGCTCGCCGGCGATCCGGCCCTGCGCCATGACGAGGACCCGGTCGCTCATGCCGAGCACCTCGGGCAGATCGCTGGAGATCATCAGGACCGCGTGCCCGGAGGCCGTCAGTTCGTTGATGAGCTGGTAGATCTCGACCTTCGCGCCCACGTCGATGCCGCGCGTCGGCTCGTCGAGGATGAGGACCCGGATGTCGGCGAGCAGCCACTTGCCGATGACGACCTTCTGCTGGTTGCCGCCGGACAGGGTCCGGACGTGCTGGCCGAGCCCGGCCATCCGCACCCCCAGCTGCTCGGCGATCCGCGCGGCGGCCCGCTGCTGGCCCTTGAGGTCGACGAGCCCGGCGCGCGTCGCCGAACGCAGCGTCACCAGGCCGAGGTTCTCCCGCACGGAGGCGTCCAGGACGAGCCCCTGCCCCTTGCGGTCCTCCGGGACCAGGCCGATGCCCGCGCCCATCGCCGCGTTCACGTCGTGCCGGGGCAGCCGTTCGCCGTCCACGTCGACGGAACCGCCGTCGTAGGGATCGGCGCCGAAGACCGCGCGCGCCACCTCGGTGCGGCCCGCGCCGACCAGCCCCGCGAGGCCGACGACCTCGCCGGCCCGCACCTCGAAGCTGACGTCGTGGAAGACGCCGTCGCGGGTGAGACCGTCGACGCGGAGCAACGGCGGCCCGGTGTCCGGGCGTTCGCGCGGATACTGCTGCTCGATGCTGCGGCCCACCATCAGCCGTACGAGCTCGTCCTCGTCGGTCGACGCGGGCACCTGGTCGACGCTGCGGCCGTCGCGCAGGACGGTGACGCGGTCGCCGAGGGCGGCGATCTCTTCCAGGTGGTGGGTGATGAAGACGATGCCGACGCCGTCCTCGCGCAGGGTGCGCACGATCCCGAAGAGCTTGTCGACCTCCTCGGAGGTGAGGACGGCGGTGGGCTCGTCCATGATGAGCACGCGCGCGTCCAGGCTCAGCGCCTTGGCGATCTCGACCATCTGCAGCCGGGCGATGCCCAGTTCGCGCACCTTGGCACGCGGCGAGACCCGGACGCCGACCCGCTGGAGCAGCCGCTCCGCGTCGGCCTCCATCTTCTTCCGGTCGACCAGGCCGAAGCGGCGGGGCTGCCGCCCCAGGGAGATGTTCTCGGCGACGGTCAGATCGGGGACGAGGTTGAACTCCTGGTAGATCGTGGCGATGCCGAGCCGCTCGGCGTCCTGCGCGCCGTTGATGCGCACCTCACGGCCTTCGGCGAAGATCCGGCCGCTGTCGGGCCGGTAGGCGCCGGAGAGCATCTTGATGAGGGTGCTCTTGCCCGCGCCGTTCTCGCCGAGCAGGACGTGCACCTCACCGCGGCGCAGATCGAAGTCGACGGAGTCGAGCGCGACGACGCCGGGGAACGTCTTGCGTATCGACTCGATGCGCAGCAACTCGTCCTGGTTGCTCACGGGTTGCTCCTTCGTACGGGGGTGTTCTCGCCGCAGGAGCGGCGGACGACGAGCCGGGCGGGCAGGGTCACGGACTGCGGGCGTCTGCCCTCGATCCGGTCGATCAAGGCCTGCACGGCGGCCCGGCCGAGCTCCGCGGTCGGCTGGGCGATCGCGGTGACCGGCGGATCGGTGTGCACGAACCACGGGATGTCGTCGAAGGCGGCGAGCCCGATGTCGTCCGGGACGCGCAGGCCGTGCGCGCGGATCGCGTCGAGGGCGCCGAGGGCCATCAGGTTGTCGGCGGCGAAGACCGCCTCGGGCGGCTCGGGCAGGGCGAGGAAGCGCTCGGTGGCGCGGCGGCCGCTGTCGGCCTGGAAGTCGCCCTGTCCGATGTACGTGTCGGGGAGGGCGATGCCGTGTTCGCGCAGCGCCTCCCGGAATGCCTCGACGCGCTCGCTGCCGGTGGTGGTGGCGGCCGGTCCGGCGATGATGGCGAGCCTGCGGTGGCCGAGCCCGTGCAGATGGGCGACGAGGTCGCGGACGGCCCGGCGCCCGTCGGAGCGGACCACGGGGACGTCCACGCCGGGGATCCACCGGTCCACGAAGACCATCGGGGTGCCGGCCCGCACGGCGTCGAGCATCAGGGGCGAGCCGCCGTCGGTGGGGGAGACGAGCAGTCCGTCGATCCGCCGGTCGAGCAGGGTCCGCACGTGGTGGTCCTGCAGCTCGGGGCGCTCGTCGGCGTTGCCGATGATGACGCTGTAGCCGAGGGCGCGGGCGGCCTCCTCGACGGACCGGGCCAGCTCCGTGAAGTACGGGTTGAGCACGTCGCTGATGACCAGGCCGAGGGTCCGCGTCTGGTCGGTGCGCAGGGAGCGGGCGACGGCGTTGGGCCGGTAGCCGAGCGCCTCGACGGCGGCGAGGACCCGGGTGCGGGACGCGGGGCTGACGGAGGGGTGGCCGTTCAGCACGCGCGACACGGTGGCGACGGACACGCCGGCCTCGGCCGCGACGTCCTTGATGCCCACCGAGCTCGGAGTCATCGTCGGTCCACCTCCTTGTGGAATCGATTACACGGAGGATTGGAAACGATTACACGGGGGCGTGACAAGGGGGCGAAGAGGCGGGAGGGGCGAGTGAGACCCGATCGTGATGATCCGCGGGAGGTGACCTGTCGCCGGTCGGGGGTGGCCCGCCCCCGACCGGCGGCGCCTTACTGCTCCACCCCGACGTACGTGAGGTTGCAGCTGCCGATCTGGCCCACGGCCCCGAGGTGCGGGTAGGTGAACCCCAGCGTCTTGGTGCCCGCGGAGGTGTAGTTGAGCTCGATGGTCTGGCTGGAGTGGGCGGGCATGTCGGCCACGCGCCACGTCGGCGTCTGGCCGTTGTCCTCGATGGCGAACTCGCCCCGGGCGAAGCCGTGCAGGAACTCGGTGTGGTTGTGGAACGTGACCCGGTCGACGTGGGCGCGCGGACCGTCCCAGTTGCCCTCGAAGGTCGCCTGGAGCGCGTCGTTCGGGAGGTCGCGGCCGATCTCCGCGTTGTCGCAGCTGTCGCCCCAGTGGACGTTCACGATGCGCTGGTTGAAGGCCTTCGCGATGAAGGCCCCTTCGGCGTGCGCGGTGCCGGTGCTGAACAGCAGCAGGACCGAGGCGGTCAGGGCGCCGAGCGTGAGCGTCCTCTTGCCGGTCATGTCGTCTCTCCTTCTGTGGCTGCGGTGGTGCGGTGGGGGGCTAGACGGAGAACGCCTGGTAGTGGGCGGGGGAGGTGAAGAATCCGGTGGACCATGCCGTCGCGTACTCGCCGTAGGCCGCGATGTTGGTCCCCTGCCGGGTGCAGTGCCCCGGGCCGCAGACCGAGGCGCTCGCGTAGAAGCCGCGGCCCGGTCCCCGGTAGCAACGGATCGTGAACCGGTGCCCGTCCTCGGTGATGGTCGGCGTGTTGCACTGGATGGAGTCCGCGCGGGGCGTCGCGCCGCTCGCCGCCCCCGACGTGCCGAATGCGGCGCACACGGCCAGAGCCGCCGCCCATGCCGCCCGCTGTGCCTTGATGAACGCCACTGGTGGCGCCTCCCTTCGTCCGGGCGGCACCGGATCGCGCCACCCCGCATATGCACTGTGAGTATGAGGATAGTTACTCTGCGTGTTCATCGGGGGGCGCGAAAGGGGTGCGTATGCGGCGTGAAGAGGCGCGGGGGTGTGGAGCGGGGTCGCGGTCTTCCCCTGGCGGCCCGGTCAGTCCTCCTGGAACGGCACCGTCAGCCACGGGCTGTCCGGGTCCGTGGTCAGGGCCCGGTGGGCGCGGAGCACGTCCGTGTACCAGGAGCCGAACGACTCCTCGTCGAAGTGGAGGCAGCGGCCCAGGACGTAGCCCGCGGAGAACGTCTCCCAGGAGGCGTACGAGGAGCGGGCGGCCTCGGAGGCGCGCTCCAGGGACTTGATCATCTCGGCGTGGGTGGCGTAGCGCGCGCCCCTGCCCCAGCGGGCCATCTTCGAGGCGCGCCCGATGTCCCAGGCCGCGATCGTGCCGACGTGGCCGTCGGGCGGCAGGAGTTCGTCGGCGCGGAACCGGCCCTCGTAGCGGAGCACCTTGCCGACCAGGCCGCGCAGGTGTGCCACGAACTGGTCCAGTTCGGGGTCCTCGCCGGGGCGGTGCGGCTCGTCGGGGCCGCCGGTCTCCACCACGCGGTGCCGCAGCGCCGCCTCCACCTGGTCGCGCCACAGCTCCGGGTCGACCCGGGGGCCGTGCCGCCGCACCAGAACGGTGCGGGCTTCGAGGACGAAGTCCCAGTACCAGGGGCTGACATCAAGGGTGAGCAGCCGCTCCTGGAGGGACAGCCAGTCGTCGCGGTCGTGCACGCCCCACCACTCCGCCAGGCGGTCGAGCTCGTTGTGGTGACCCGCGCCGTGCCAGTCGACGGTGTTCCAGGCGTCGCCGTTGGTGAAGCACAGGTGCGCGCCGCACGCCAGGCCGTGCAGGAGGGCGCTGCCGGCCTCGGGCGCGCCCGTGCGGCGGGTGTCGATGCGGTTCCCGAGGCCGTCGGCGCGGTGGTACTTGTCGTGCAGGTCCGACCAGACCTCCCGCTCCTCTTCGGTGGTCAGATAGAACTGCTGGCACGGCGTCGCCGCGTTCACCACGAGGAGATCGACGTCGTCGGGGCAGCCGAGGGCGAGCGAGTCCAGCGTGACGTACTCGTAGACGACGGCGGGGTGCGGGCGGGGCAGCACGCCCGCCGTGTAGACCTGCGCGACCTTCCTGCCGTCCGGCAGGTCCACGGTGAGCAACTCGCTCGCGCCGTCCTCGTGTTCCGCCTCCGTGACCGACACCGGCCGGTACAGGCCCTCGACGGCTATCGCCCGCAGGTAGCCGTACGCGTCGTCCTCCTGGCACAGCGCGTACAGGTGCTCCTCCAGGTCGGCGGGCGCCTGCCAGGGGCTGCCGTCATCGGGCGCAGGGAAGTCGGGGAAGACGTCGCCGTGGTGCTCGCCGTGGTGCTCGGCGTCGGTGTCGTAGGCGCCGCCGGGGGCGTGCTCGTCGTGCATGCGTCTGCTTCTCCGCTCGGGCGCTGCGCTGATTCTCGCGATCTTGCACCCTACGCGGGCGCCTCGACCCGCAACGACTTGAGGCCGTTGATGAAGTGCGAGACCAGTCGGCGCGGCGGCGCCGCGCGGCGCAGGACCGGCAGTGCCCGCGCCACCTCCTCGTGGAAGACGCGCAGTTGGAGCCGGGCGAAGTGGGCGCCCAGACAGACGTGCGGACCGTCGCCGAACGCCACGTGGGGGTTGGGCGAGCGGGCCAGGTCCAGGCGGTGCGGATCGGTGAAGACGCGCTCGTCGTGGTGGGCGGACGCGTGGAAGACGACGACCTTGTCCCCGGCCGCGATGCGCGTTCCCGCCAACTCGGTGTCGCGGGCCGCAGTGCGCCGGAAGGTGAGCACCGGAGGGTGGCGGCGCAGCAGTTCCTCCACGGCGGGGGCGACGCCGACCGTCCCGGCCCGCAGCCGCTCGTACGCGCCGGGGCTCTCCGCGAGCGCGAGCAGCCCGCCGGGTGCGGCGCTGCGCACGGTGTCGTTGCCCGCGACGGTGAGGAGGAAGAAGAACATCTCCAGTTCGGGTCCGGTGAGTTCGGGATCCAGGGCGAGCGTCGTGAGCACGTCGTCGCCCGGGTGCTCGCGCTTGTGTGCGGCCAGCGTCCGCGCGTACGCGAACATGTCGCCCAGCATCGCAGGGGAGCGCGGGTTGACCGGCTCGCCGTCGGGGCCGAGCACGGGCGGGGGCGCTTCGTCCGGGTCCTGGTAGCCGATGACGCGCTGCGTCCAGTGCAGCAGCAGGCCGCGGTCGGCGGGCGGCACGCCCAGCAGGTCGGCGAGGTTGAGCAGCGCGTAGTCGTCGGTGACCGCGGTGACGGCGTCGAAGGTGCCGTCTCCCGCGCGGGCCTGTGCCACGGCTGCCGCGAGGAGCGTCCGGGCCCGTTCGCGCACCCGCGCCTCGAACCGCTCGATCCGGCGCGGGGTGAAAGCGCGGCTGACCAGCCTGCGCAACCGGCCGTGGCCGACCGGGCCCGCCCCGCCCGCACCGGGCGCGGCGGGATCCTGGTTGAGCATCATGCGCCGGATGAACGGCAGGTCGTCCGGGGCGGGGTCGCGGATCTGGGTGGCGCCCAGGTACGAGGAGTACGTCGCCGCGTCCTTGAGGACGCGCACCACGTCCGCGTGCCGGGTGACCGCCCAGAAGCCCGGGCCCGCGGGCCAGCCGAGCACCTCCGGCTCGTCCTGCCACGCCACGGGGTGGTGGTCGCGCAGGACGCGGTAGCGGTCGTGGGGGACGCCTTCCGCGTACAGGCGGGGATCGAAGACGTCGGGGACGGGCGGTGTACGGGCCGGTGCGCCGGGCAGGGTCACGCGGCGCCGTCCCCGCGGCCGCCCGAGGCCTCTTCTCCGTCCACTTCTCCGTCCACGCCTGCGCCCACGTCGCCCCCGGCGCGCAGGAAGTCCTCGACCGTGCGGATCAGTTCGAGCGGCACCTCGTCCATCGCGTAGTGCCCGGCCCCCGGCAGCTCCGTCAACTCGCCCTGGGGGTAGGAGCGCAACCACGTGCCGCGCATGAGGTCCGACGACAGCGCCGGGTCGAGTGCCCCCGTGACCGCGAGCGCCGCCACGGGCGAGCCGTCGACCTCGGTGCGGAAGTCGTCGCCCGTCCAGGAGTCCAGCCAGGCGCGGAACGCCTTGACGTCGCTGACCTCGACGGAGCGGCGCACCATCCGGTCGAGCCAGGCCCGGGGGCGTACCCCACCCGTGGTGAAGTCGATGATGGCGCGGCGGTTCTCCGGATCGTGCGCGGCCGAGGCGAACAACTCCCATTGATCGGGCGGAAGGCGCAGGCCGGACGCGGGCACGGGCGACACCCCGACGAGACGGCGCACCCGGTGCGGGGCCGTGGCCAGGACGCGCTGGGCGACGCTGCCGCCCATGGAGTGCCCGACCAGCGAGAACCGCTCCCAGCCGAGCCGGTCGGCCAGGTCCAGCACATCGGCGGCGCCCTCGCTCGTGGTGTACGCGCCGACGGCGTCCTTGGCCTCGCCGTACCCGCGCAGATCCACCACCGCGTACTGGAAGGCGGCGGTGTCGAGGTCCGCGAGCACCGGTTCGAAGGCGGACCGGTCCGCGAACCAGCCGTGGACCGCGATCACCTTGTGCGGGCCTTCGCCGAGCAGGGTGTGGGGGAGCAGGAAAGGGGTCACGACGACTCCGATCGCGGGCGGGGTCCGGGCGGCACCGGGCGGTGCTCGACCGTGACCACGGTGTCCTTCGACCGCGGTGCCGCGCAAGGGTGCGTGCGGTGCTCCGTTCCCTTGTTCGACCAGGTGTGGAGGGCGCGTGCCGAGGCGGGGGTGAACTTGGCGGACGGCCTGCGGCGCGGTGCCGCGGTTGGTCAGAATGTGGCATGGCCATCCGTCGCCTCAGCTACCGGCTCGACCAGGAGCCGGACACCGGAGCCCTCCGCCTGTTCCTTCCGGACATGGACACGGCCATGAATACGGACACGGACGGGGCAGGGCGCCAACCGCACATGGACACAGGGGAGTTGACGAGTACCGTCGCGCGCGTCATAGGCATCCCGCGCGCCGGGGAAACAGGGAACGAGCTGAGCTACAGCCTGCTCCCGGACGGCGGCCGACTCCTGTGCGCCGCCCTCCCGGGGCAGCGCGTGGAGGCCTTGCACCTGAGCGCCGACACCCCCGGGCCGGGTCCCGTATGGCCGATCGACACCTGGCGCTCCGAGTCCTGGGAGGCGGAGGAGACGCAGACGCTGGGGGCCGGTTTCGTCGAGTCCGAACTGCCGGTGCCGGAGGCGCACTTCGACCGCGACGTGCTCGTCGCGTTCGCCCGGGCGCGCGCCGACCGGGTCGCGCCCTTCCTCGCCGATGTGCGCCGCCTCTTCGGGGATCCCGCAGGGCGGCAGATCGTCCTCGTGGAGGAGGACTCCGAGACCGTGGCCCGGTGGGTCGCGCTCGCCTGTGCCTCGCTTCCCGAGGCGTACGTTCCCGCACTGACGTTCACCACTTGGACCGCCGACCCGTGGCGCGCCCCGCAGCAGATCATCGGCATCGGCCCGGACGCGGATTTCGACCGGTCCGACGACGCGACGGTCGAGCACCTGTTCCGTGTGCACGACGGCACCGGTGGGCCGGAGAGCCCGGCGGCCGAGCTCGACGCCTGGGCCCGGCTGACGGCCGAGCGGTGGCTCGCCGGGAACCCGCCGCGTCCCGCGCCGGGGGCGGCGGCGCGCCCC
>NZ_LIPN01000189.1 GCF_001418325.1 Streptomyces atriruber
GGATTAGGGGCACCCCCGGGGGGCCCGCCCCGGTGCGGGGGGCCGATGACCGTTGAAGCCTGGCGCATGCCATCACGTGCTGCGGAGAGAGCCTGGACATACGCTCGGGTCATGCCCCGTCGCCACCTCCGCGTGACCGGCGCAGCCGAGGCCCCCCTGCGGGCCGCGCTGCGTGATCTGCGTACGAGACTCGACGTACCCGAGGAGTTCCCCGCCGACGTCCTCGCGGACGCCACGCGGGCCGCCGCGTCGCCCCGGCTCCCTGAGCACGACGCCACGGACCTGCCCCTCTTCACCGTCGATCCGCCCACCTCCGTCGACCTGGACCAGGCGATGCACCTGGCGCGGCGCGACGGCGGCGGGTTCCGGGTGACGTATGCGATCGCCGATGTCGCCGCGTATGTGACGCCCGGCGGGCCGCTCGATGCCGAGGCCCATCGCCGGGTCACCACCCTGTACTTCCCCGACGAGAAGGTTCCGCTGCATCCCACCTCGCTGAGCGAGGGCGCCGCCAGTCTGCTGCCGGGGCAGACCTGCCCGGCCGTGCTGTGGACGATCGACCTGGACGGGGCAGGCCGTGCCGAGCGGACCGACGTACGTCGCGCCCTCGTCCGCAGCCGCGCGAAGCTCGACTACGCAGGGGTGCAGGAGGCCATCGACAGCGGCACCGCGGAGGAGCCCGTCGCGCTGCTGCGGGACATCGGCCGACTGCGCGAGCAGTTGGAGGTCGAGCGCGGCGGCATCTCGCTGGACGTGCCCGAGCAGGAGATCGTCGAGCGCGACGGAGCGTACGAGCTGGGCTTCCGCGCCCCGCTCCCCGCCGACGGCTGGAACGCGCAGATCTCGCTGCTCACCGGCATGGCCGCCGCCGAGCTCATGATCGCCTCCGGTACGGGCGTGCTGCGGACGCTGCCCACCGCCCCCGACGGCGCCGTGAGCCGCCTGCGCCGCACCGCGGGGGCGCTGCACATCGACTGGCCGCACCACATGTCGTACGCGCAGCTCGTCCGCTCCCTCGACCCCCGCCGCTCGCACCACGCGGCCTTCCTCCAGGAGTGCACGACGCTGCTGCGCGGCGCGGGCTACACGACGTTCCGCGGCGGCGAGGTCCCCGAGCTCACCACGCACGCCGCGGTCGCCGCCCCCTACACCCACTGCACCGCCCCCCTGCGCCGTCTCGTCGACCGCTACGCCTCCGAGCTCTGCCTCGCGGCCTGCGCCGACGCGCCGCCCCCGGAGTGGGTGCTCGCCGCCCTGGACGAGCTGCCCAAGGAGATGGCGGACGGCACGCGGCGCGGCAACACCGTGGAGCGGGAGTGCGTGGACCTGGTCGAGGCCGCGCTGCTGGAGGGGCGGGTCGGCGAGATGTTCGACGCGGTGGTGGTGGACGTCAAGGAGGGCGAACCTGCGGTCGGGACCGTCCAGCTGGCGGAGCCCGCGATCGTGGCCCGGATCGAGGGCGGCTCGGCGAAGCTGCCCCTGGGGGAGCGGCTGCGGGTCCGGCTCACCCGGGCGGACCCGGGCGCCGCGAAGGTTCAGTTCGCGCCCGCGTGATGGTGGTCGGCTGATCGTGCGGCGAGCTGATCCTTGAGTGCCGCGAGGAGTTGTGCGGGGTCGTCCGCCTGCAGCCGGACCGTCGTCACCTCGCGGCGCTTCCCCAGGAGGCCGACGGCGGTCACGGGTTCGGTCAGCCTCAGGGTGATGGACGTCGTCGAGGCGACCGGCAGGTCCAGCACGCCGTCGGCGGGCCCGTGCGTGAACAGCCGCTCGGCGCGCACGGCGTCCACCAGCGCGAGCGGTATCCGCAGGTCCCGGTGCGCGCCCTGGCGCACTCGCAGCGCGTCCGGCGAGAGCACGTGCGGCCGGGTGACGGACGCGGCGTGGATGCCGATCATCAGGATCACGCTGTAGACGTCGATGACCAGCATCACGGTGTGGGCGGTCGGGTAGCCGCGCAGCAGCACGGCCATCCCGAATGCCTCGACGACGCAGACGAACGTCAGGCCGTACATGATCGGCGCCTGACCGCGGGCGTGACCGAAGGCCCGCTCGCCCGCCGTCCTGTCGACGCCGTGCCGTCGCCGGGTCATCCACAGCGCGAGGCTGAGCACAATGCGCAGTTCGTGTCCGACGAGCCGTCGCAGGGGGGTCGGTACCGCCGTCTTGAGGCGCTCCGTCCAGGGGGTGGGCCTGGTGTGCTCGGTGTGCCCCGGGCGGTTGCTCATGGCTTGTCTCCCTTCTCCGGCGGGTTCTCCGGCAAGGTCTCCGGCGGTGCGGGCGTGCCGCGTTCCGCGAGCAGTCTCATCGCGCGGCGCACCGCCTCCGCCTGCGCGGGCGCGAAGTCGGCGTAGAAGGCGTCCAGGAAGCCGTCGTCGCGGGGGCCGCGGCCGTCGGCCACCGCCAGCGCGCCCGCCACCCCGAGCTCCGCCAGGAGCGAGTCCGGCAGCATGCCGGCGAGCGTCCGCGCCGCCTCGTCCACCGCGGCGTCCGTGCGCGGATCCGCGAGGTCGGCGTCGGCGAGGGCGTCGAGGCGCGCGTACACCTCGTGGGCCCGCTCCGCCGCGCCCGGCGCGCCGAACGCCGGGCGGAGCGCGGTGAGGAAGGCGTCCCGGTCCTCCGGCGACGCGGTGGTGTCGAGCAGGACGAGGAAGGCGCGGTCCTTGGCCGCCATCGCGGACTCGGGGGCCGAATGCCCCGGCGCCGAGCGGGCCATCTCGCCGAAGAAGTCGGCCAGTTCGGGGGAGACGGGGCCCTCCGGAGTGAGGCGGCCGCGCTCCGCGTCGTCGAGCAGGGACCGCAGCCGTGCCCTGCGTTCGCGGATCGCGGCCTCCTGCCGGGCGAGGTCCGCGTCCAGTTCGCCGAGGACCTCGGCGAGCTCGCGGCCCGCGTCGTCCGCCAGTACGTCCCGCACCTCGGCCAGGCCGAGGCCGAGCTCGGTCAGCCGCCGGACGCGGGCCAGGACGACGGCGTGCCGCAGTCCGTACTCGCGGTAGCCGTTGGGGCGCCGCTCGGGCTCGGGCAGCAGGCCCTGGTGGTGGTAGTGCCGGATGGCGCGCGTGGTGACGCCGACGAGGGCGGCGAGTTCTCCGATCCGCATGAGCTCAGTAGAAACGTTGACGCTGCGGCAAGGTCAAGCGCGTGGTGCGGCGGGCGCGTCAGGGAGTCCCGCGTCGGCCCCCTGGCTCGCCCGCATCTCGTACGATCGCGCCTTCGGCTGTGGACCGCGTACGAAGGACGGCTTCCAGCGTGTCTGACCAGCACGAGCACCAGCGGCACCAGCACCTCACCCCCCGCGTCAGGGAGATCGTCGCCGCCGCCCGCCCTGGAGGAGTCCGGCGCCGAGAAGCTCACGATGCGCTCGCTCGCCGACCGGCTCGGCATCAAGGCTCCCTCCCTCTACAAGCACTTCCCCGACAAGTCCGCGGTGGAGGTGGAGCTGATCGCGCAGCTGCCCGACGAGTCCGCGGCGGTCTGCGAGACCGCCGCCCCCGGCTCCCTCGACGCCCTGACCGAGGCCTACCACGCCTACGCCCTGCGCCACCCCCACCTCTACCGCCTGGCCACCGAACGCCCCCTGCCGCGCCACGCCCTCCCGCAGGGCCTGGAGGAGCGGGCCGCCGCACTCCTGATGCGGGCCTGCGGCGGGGACACCGATCTGGCCCGCGACACCTGGGCGTTCGCGCACGGCATGGTCATCCTGGAGATCCACGGACCGTTTCCCGACGGCGCGGACCTCGGGGCGGCATGGAAGAGGGGCGCGCGGGCGTTGGACCGGTGAGACGGCGGGGCGGCGATCCATCGGGGGAGCGGACAGCGCATGAACGGCGGGGACACGAAGGCGGGCCGGACCCGCGAGCAGGCGGTGTGGGCCCGCGCCCCGCTCGGACCGTGCGGCCCGCCCCTCGACCTGCTGACCGCCCGCTTCGACCGGCACCGCTACGCGCCGCACTTCCACGAGGAGTTCACCGTCGGCGTCTGCGTCGGCGGCTCCGAGGTCATCGACTACCGCGGCGGGCGGCTCGACATCGGGCCCGGCTCCATCGTCGTCCTCGGCCCCGGCGAGGTGCACACGGGCGGCCCCGGCGCGACGGGCGGCTACGCCTACCGGGCCATGTACCCGGCGCTGCCCCTCCTCGCCGAGGGCACCGCCGCCCTGCCGCACTTCCGCGACCCGGTGGTGGACGACCCCGAACTGGCCGCCGCCCTGCGCGCCGCCCACACCGAACTGAGCGCGCACGCCGACCCGCTGGAGGCCGAGTCCCGGATCCCGTGGCTGCTCACCGCCCTCGCCCGCAGACACGGCACCGCCCGCCCCCTCGACGACCGCGTCCCCGGCGCCGACCGCATCGCCCGCACCGTGCGCGGCCGGCTCGCCGACGAACTCCTGACCCCGCCCACCCTCACCGAACTCGCCGCTCCGCTCGGCCTGTCCCGCTACCAACTCCTGCGCGCCTTCCGTACGTCGACGGGGATGCCGCCCTACGCCTGGCTCGCCCAGCACCGCGTGACCCGGGCCCGTGCCCACCTGGAGGCGGGCCTGCGCCCCTCCGAAGTGGCTCCTCTGGTGGGCTTCGCCGACCAGGCGCACCTGACCCGCTGGTTCCGCCGGGTGCTCGGGGTGACCCCGGCGGCGTACCGCAACAGCGTTCAAGACACCGGGCGGTGAGGCGGCCGAAACTGCCCGCATGACGGCACGCGCCTGGTTCCTCTTCTCGCTCATGGGTGTCCTGTGGGGCATCCCCTATCTCATGATCAAAGTGGCGGTCGACAGCGATCTGTCGCCGTCGGTGGTGGTCTTCACGCGCTGTGCCCTCGGCGCGGCACTCCTGCTCCCGTTCGCCGTGCGGCAGGGCGGGCTCACCGGCGTGCTCAGGACGCACTGGCGTCCCGTGCTGGCCTTCGCCTGCGTGGAGATCCTCGGCCCGTGGTGGACCCTGACCGACGCCGAACGCCGCATCTCCAGCTCCACCGCCGGTCTCCTCATCGCCGCCGTCCCGATCATCGGCGCCCTCCTCGCCCGCTTCTTCGGCGACACGGAACGCCTCGGCGCACGCCGCCTCACCGGCCTCGGCCTCGGCCTGGCGGGCGTCGCCGTCCTCACGGTGCCCCACCTGACGGGCGGCGACGCCTGGTCCCTCACGGAGGTCATGCTGACCGCCCTCGGGTACGCCGTCGCCCCACTGATCGTCGCCCGGCACCTGCGCGGCGTCCCCACCCTGCAGCTGATCGCGCCCTGCCTGGCCCTGGCCGCGCTCGTCTACGCCCCCGCCGCGGCGGCGTCCCGGCCCCGGGCCGTGCCCGACACGGCGACCCTGGCATCGCTGGCGGGCCTCGGCGTCATCTGCACCGCCCTGGCCTTCGTCGTCTTCCTCGAACTGATCAGGGAGGCGGGGCCGACCCGCGCGGTCGTCTTCACGTACGTCAACCCGGCCGTGGCGGTGGCGGCGGGCGCCACCTTCCTCGACGAGCCGCTGACGGGGGACGTCGTGGCGGCCTTCGCCCTGATCCTCGCCGGATCGTTCCTGGCGACGGCGGCCACGGCACCGGGCCGGGGGGACCGGCGGGTACCATGGTCGGCACGGCAGACGAGCCGGGCGGGCGGCCGCGTGAAGACCCCTTCGGGGGCCCTTCCCGAGGAACGTCCGGGCTCCACAGGGCAAGGTGGTGGCTAACGGCCACCCGGGGTGACCCGCGGGACAGTGCCACAGAGAACAGACCGCCGGGGACCGCAAGGCCCTCGGTAAGGGTGAAACGGTGGTGTAAGAGACCACCAGCGCCTGAGGCGACTCAGGCGGCTAGGTAAACCCCACCTGGAGCAAGGTCAAGAGGAGACGCCTCTTCTCAGGAAAAGGCGTTTCTGCGCGGACGATCGAGGGCTGCCCGCCCGAGTCCGCGGGTAGACCGCACGAGGCCGGCAGCAATGCCGGCCCTAGATGGATGGCCGTCACCGCGACGTCCGCGAGGACCCGCGGTACAGAACCCGGCGTACAGCCCGGCTCGTCTGCCCCACCCGCTCCGGCCCCGGCCGGAGCGGAGCTCCACTCAGGCCCGCGCCCGCTGGGCCGAAGCCTGCCGGGCCTTCCTCGGTACGCGTACGCTCCCGATGCGGAAGGCTCGCCATGACCCCCCAGGACCGCCCCGGCACTCCGGTCGCCGCGGACTCACCCTCCCCGGCCGCCCCGGCCTCCTCGTTCGCGGACCTGGGCCTGCCCGCCGCGCTGCTGCGGACGCTCGACGGGCTCGGTGTGACCGAGCCCTTCCCGATCCAGGCCGCCACCCTGCCCAGCGCCCTCGCCGGCCGGGACGTCCTGGGACGCGGGCGCACCGGCTCCGGCAAGACGCTCGCCTTCGGCCTGCCCCTGCTCGCGCGCACCGCCGGGCGGCGCGCCGAGCCCAAGCAGCCCCTCGCGCTGGTCCTGGTGCCCACCCGTGAGCTCGCCCAGCAGGTCACCGAGGCACTCACGCCGTACGCGGAGGCGCTGCGGCTGCGGCTGGCCACGGTCGTCGGCGGCATGTCGATCGGGCGGCAGGCCGCCGCGCTGCGCGACGGCGCCGAGGTCGTCGTGGCCACCCCCGGACGGCTGCACGACCTCATCGACCGCAAGGACTGCCGCCTGGGGCGGGTCCGTATCACCGTCCTCGACGAGGCCGACCAGATGTGCGACATGGGCTTCCTGCCGCAGGTCACGGAGGCCCTCGACCAGGTGCGCCCGGACGGGCAGCGGATGCTGTTCTCGGCCACCCTGGACCGTGACGTCGACCAGCTGGTCAGCGGTTACCTCAACGACCCCGTCGTCCACTCCGTCGACCCGTCCGCGGGCGCGGTCACGACGATGGAGCACCACGTCCTGGTCGTCCACGGCCCCGACCGGTACGCCGTCGTCACGGAGATCGCCGCCCGCGACGGCCGCGTCCTGCTCTTCCTGGACACCAAGCACGCCGTCGACCGGCTCACCCGGCACCTGCGGGACAGCGGCGTCCACGCCGCGGCCCTGCACAGCGGCAAGTCCCAGCCGCAGCGCAGCCGGACCCTCGCACAGTTCAAGGACGGCCAGGTCACCGTCCTCGTGGCGACCAACGTCGCGGCCCGCGGCCTGCACGTCGACGACCTCGACCTCGTCGTCAACGTCGATCCGCCGACCGACCCCAAGGACTATCTGCACCGCGCGGGCCGCACCGCACGGGCCGGTGAGTCCGGCCGGGTCGTCACCCTGGTGCTGTCCGCGCAGCGGCGCGACATGAGCCGCGTGGCCACCGAGGCGGGCATCGAGGCCACCGTCACCAAGGTGCGCTCGGGAGAGGCCCAGCTGACCCGGATCACCGGGGCGAAGGCCCCCTCGGGCACCCCGCTCGACGGCGGCCCCGGCACCGGCCGCAAGAACACCAACGCCCCCTTCCGCGGCCTGGGCACCACCAAGGACGCCTCCCGCGGCACGGGCGGCAAGTCGTCCCGCAAGTCCGGCGAGGCCCGCAAGCTCGCGGAGGCCCGCAGGGCCGCACGCGTGCGGCGCGGGAGCTGACTGCACCGCGGCACTTCCTGCCCTCCCCTCGACGGGCAGGACGTCCCCCCGAGCGGCGTCAGCAGTCCTCCGTGCGGCTGAGGTGGATCAGATGGGCCACCGTGGGCGCGGTGCGCTTGCTGCGGATGCGGCGCAGATACGTGCTCACGGTGTGCACGCTGATGCCCAGACGCCGGGCGATCTGCTTGTGGGAGAGGCCTGCCGCGATATGGGCCAGCACCTGACGTTCCCTGTGGGACAACGCCGGTGGGTTCGGGGGGCGGCTGCTTACTGGCATCTTCCCTCCGGGAGGGACTGTCAACAGGTACGACGGCTGTGGCCGCAACGTGATCTAACCATGGTCGTGAAGAAACAGAAAGGAAACCCCGCACACCCAGGGGAGACGTGGCGTTACTGAGCGCGACGGATGGTGTCAAGTCCCCAATTCGAGGGACTGTGTGCGCGCTTCGGGGCGGGTGAGTGTGAAGACGGCCTCGGCTGAGCGCAGCCGTGCACGTTCTCGATGGCGCCCGGCGCGTGGACCAGGGGGGAAGCTTGCGGCACTTTCGCCTGCTCGTCGTGGGCAACGGCATATCGGCGTACGGCAGTTACCTGAACATGGTCGCCCTCAACGTCTTCATCTATGAGGTGACCGACAGCGCCCTGGCCGCGGGGATCTTCATGGCCGTACGCCTGTTGACCAGTGTCGTCTCCGGCTTTGTGAGCGGACGGCTGGTCTCGGCGTACGACCGCAAGAGGTTGATGGTCGGCGCCGATCTCACGCAGTGCGCCGCCATGATAGCGCTGCTCATCGCTCCCGACGGGGGACGTGCGGGGCTGTTGTACGTGCTGGCCGTCGTGACGGGATTCTGCTCGACCCTCTCCGGCGTCGCGCTGCGCAGCAGCATCCCCGAGATCGTCGGCGGCGAGCTGCGCCTGCGGGCCAACTCGCTCCTCGCGACCGGGCGTTCGCTCGCCATGATCGCCGGTTTCGCCTCCGCGGGTGTCGTGGTCGCGCAACTGGGATACGTCGCCGCCATCTCCCTGGACGCCGCCACCTTCGCGGTCTCCGCCTGCGTGCTGCTCTCCCTTCCGATCCGTACGAGAGCGGAGCGGGAGAAGTCGGACGAGCGGGGCAAGGAGGAGGCGGGAGGTGCGCAGGCCGCTCGGGAGAAGGCGGTCAAGGGCGCCGCCGGGGAAGGGGTCGGCGCGCTGCTCCTGTTGCGTGCCGCGCCCGTCCTCGCCCTGATGATCGCGCTCAGGGCCGCGGACGGCCTCGGCTCCTCGTCCCACAACGTGGCCCTGCCGGTCTACTCCAGCGACCTCGACCCGTCCCATCCGGCCACGTTCGTCAGCCAGTTCTGGGCCACGTGGGCCATCGGCAACATCGTCATGCAGCAGCTGTGCGGACGGTGGGCGGGGCGCGG
>NZ_LIPN01000019.1:0-17603 GCF_001418325.1 Streptomyces atriruber
CGAGGGCGCCGAGGCCGCCGCGCTGCCCACCCTCGCCCAGCTGACGACGGCCGAGCAGCGCTGGGCCGACCGCGAGGAGGACATCACCACCGTCGGCGGCGACCCCTTCGAGGTCGGACAGGTGTTCGCGCGGCGCTGGATGGCCCGGCTCCCGGAACAGCACAACCTGCAGAAGCTGTCGACGATGTACCCCCGCATCCCGCACCGCATCGACGGGGAGCTCCTCCGCTACGCCGCACGGTTCGGTCTGCTCGCGCACAAGGACGACCAGATCGACGAGCACGACCGGTACGCGATCAGGGCCGGTTTCTGGCGGGAGGTCGACGTGCGGACGGCCGCCGAGCACGCGCCCGCGGGGGACCGCGCAGGTGACTGACACGGGACGTACGGGGCGCCCCGGGCGCAGTCCGTGCCCGCGGACCCCGTAGGCTCGTCCTTCGTGAGTACGCGCCCGACACCGGCAGTCCGACAGGGACTCCGTCAGGATCACGGCAACGACGCCGTCTGCGCGGTGCGCGACCTGGTCAAGACCTATCCCGCCGCCCGCGCCCGGCGCGGCAGGCCCGCGACCCCCGAGGTCCGCGCCACCGATGGGATCCGTCTGACGGTCGGACGCGGCGAGATCTTCGGTCTCCTCGGCCCCAACGGCGCCGGCAAATCCACCCTCGTGCGCCAGCTGACCGGTCTGATGCGACCCGACAGCGGGAGCGTCGAGATCCTCGGCCACGACATCGTGCGGCACCCCGAGCGGGCCGCGCGGATCCTCGCGTACCTGGGGCAGGAGTCCACCGCCCTCGACGAGCTGACCGTGTCGCTCGCCGTGGAGACGACCGGACGGCTGCGGGGGCTCGACGTGGCGCGGGCGCGGGCCGAGCGGGACGCGGTCCTCGAAGAGCTGGGGCTCACGCCGCTGGCCTCGCGGCCGCTGAAGAAGCTTTCCGGCGGGCAGCGCCGGCTCGCCTGCTTCGCCACCGCGCTGGTGGGGGAGCGGCAGCTGCTCGTCCTGGACGAGCCCACCACCGGGATGGACCCGGTCGCCCGGCGTGCCGTCTGGGCGGCGATCGACCGGCGCAGGGCCGAGCGCGGCACCACGGTGGTGCTGGTGACGCACAACGTCATCGAGGCCGAGACCGTCCTCGACCGCGTCGCCGTGCTCGACCAGGGCAAGGTCATCGCCTGCGACACCCCGGCCGGGCTCAAGGAGAAGGTCGCGGACGAGGTCAGGGTGGAGCTGGTGTGGCGGGAGCGGGCGCCGCTGGACGTGCCTGAGGTGGCCGCGCTGCGGTCCTCCGCGGTCGAATCGGGGCGGCGGTGGTCCCTGCGGCTCGCCCCGGACGAGGCGCGGGCGGCCGTCGCGGCGGTCACCGGCGGGGCGGCGTTCGCCGCGCTGGACGACTTCACGCTGGCCACGCCCAGCCTGGAGGACGTCTATCTCGCGCTGGGCGGGAGCGGGCGGGGGCTGGTGAAGGCGTGACGCCGAGCAGAGTGCGTAGGAACAGCGACAGAAGGGTTGCCCGGTGAGTGCCGTTCCCCTCGAAGCCGTGGTGCGGGCCGACGGGCGTGCCCAGGCGGCCGACACGGGCCCCGCGCCCCTCGGGCCGCCGGCCCGGCTGCTGCCGGCGCTCTCGGCCGTCTACCGCGCCCAGCTGTCACGGGCCCGGGTCGCCCGGATACCGCTGCTCTTCGTGGCGACCTTCCAGTCCGTCGGCATCATGATCCTGATGCGCGGCGTCGTCGACGGGGGCGGTGAGGCGCGGGCCGTCGTCGCCGGATCCTCCGTGCTCGTCGTCGCGTTCGTCGCCCTCAACCTGCTCGCCCAGTACTTCGGCCAGCTCCGCTCCGACGGCGGACTCGACCACTACGCCACGCTCCCCGTGCCGCCCGCCGCCGTGGTCCTGGGCGCCGCGGCCGCGTACGCCTCCTTCACGGTGCCCGGAACGTTCGTGACGGCGATCGTCGGGTGCGGGCTCTTCGGGCTGCCCTTCACGCACCTGTGGGTGCTCCTGGCGGTGATTCCGCTCGCCGGTGCCGCCCTGGCCGGGCTCGGCGCGGCCCTCGGGCTGCTCGCGCCCCGGCCGGAACTGGCCACGCTCCTCGGCCAGATGGGCATGTCGGCGGCGCTGCTGCTCGGGGTGCTCCCGGCCGACCGCATGCCGACGCTGCTGCAGTACGCGCGCGACCTGCTGCCCTCGACGTACGGCGTGGAGGCCTTCGCCCGTACGTTCGGGCCGGATCCGGACTGGGGCGTCGTCGCCCTCGACCTCGCGGTCTGCGCGGGCGTCGGCGTGGTCTCGCTGGCCGTCGCCACCTGGGCGTTCCGCCGGGCGGCCGTGCGGTGACGCGCCGCACAGGGAGTGCTGGCACGATGTGGGGGTGACCGCACCGTTGACACCCTCCCAACCGCCGCACGAACAACCCCCGCACGACCCCTGGCAGGCGCCCGCGCAGCCGTCGGGAGCGACGTCTCCTCACGGATACGAGGAGGACGGTCCCGGCATGAAGACCGAAGTGCGGCAGGCTGCAGTGATCATGGTCGCGGTCGCCCTCGGCGGCGTCCTGCTCGGGCTGCTGTGGATGTGGCTCTCGCCGCGGGTGCCGCTCATCTCGGACGGCAAGGTGGTGTACCTCAAGGACACCGAGGGCGAGCAGGCCATAGGCGTGGACGGAACGTTTACGCTGCTGTCGCTCGGCTTCGGTCTCGTCAGCGGCGTCGTCGTCTTCCTGCTGCGCAAACGCGGCGGCATCCCGCTGGTCGCGGGGCTCGCGCTCGGCAGCCTGCTCGGCGCGCTGCTCGCGTGGCGGGTCGGCATCTGGCTCGGACCCGAGACGGACGTGGTGGCGCACGCCAAGTCGGTCGGCAAGGGTGTCGTGTTCGACGCGCCGCTGGAACTCAAGGCCATGGGCACGGTCCTCGCCTGGCCGGTGGCCGCGCTGGCCGTGCACCTCGGCCTCACCGGTCTGTTCGGTCCGCGGGACCCGGAGCCGTATCCGGCGCCCTGAGCCCTGTCCCGGGCCCTGAGCCCCGCCCCGGGTCCCCGGATCCTAGGCGGGGCGTTTTCCGTGGTTGGCCTTGCGCTTCTTCGCCCGCCACTTCCGCATGCGCGTCTTCTTCGACATGCCCTCGGTACTAGTCCCGTGCGGGACGGGTGTCGAGGGCGCTTTCACGTCGTCCGCGGAGATCCCGCGGACAGGCCGATCCTGCCGTGACGCACATCACCGGGACGGCCCGCGGCGGGCGGACAGGAGGTGACGTGGACCTATCCTTACGCGCTCGCATACGAGCCGGTGACGCCCAGGCGTTCGCCCACCTCTTCCGGCAGCACGCGCAGGCCGTGCACGCTCACGCCGCACGGTGGCTCGGTGATCCGGGCCCGGCCGAGGACGTGGTCTCGCTGACCTTCCTGGAGGCCTGGCGGCTGCGGGAGAAGCTGCTGGACGACGGCGGCTTCGCCGCACGGGTCCGGCCCGACGGCAACGACAACGACGACGGTCTGCGGGCCTGGCTGTTCGGGATCTCCACCAACGTGCTGCGCAACACCCGCCGTGCGGCCCGGCGGCACAGGGCAGCCCTCGACCGCCTCCCCGACCGCCTCCCGCACCAAAGGTCCGGCACCGGGACGGTGCCCGACTTCTCCGACGCCCTGATCGGCCGTCTTGAGGACGCCGAACGGCTCGCCGCCGCCACGGCCGCCCTGCGGCAACTGCGGCCCCGCGAACGCGAGGTCTTCGCGCTGTGCGTCTGGTCCGAGCTGAGCTACGCCGACGCCGCCGCGGCCCTGGGGGTGCCGGTCAGCACGGTGCGCTCCCGGCTCGCCCGCGCCCGGCAGCGCCTGCGGCGGCTGGCCGAGAGCGAACTGGCGCGCCGCACCGAAGCACCGGCCGGAAGGGACACGACCGGGATCGACGGAAGAACGAGACGCCTCCCCGCCGGCGGACAGGAACCGGATGACCGAGCCGCGACGGCCCGGTCGGCACAGGAGAGAGACCGATGAATCCCACGGAACGCCAGGAACTGGCCGGGCTGCTGCCCGGCCCGGCCACCCCGGTCCTGTCGAGCGACCGGATGACGCTGATGGAGGCCCACCTCATGCAGGAGATCACCAAGGAAGCCGAAGCCCCCACCCCCACGCCTGGCCCGGCCGACGCCGGCCACCGCCCGCCCCGGCGGCTGCGGCGGGCGGTGGCCCTGGTGGCCGTGCCCGTCACCGCCGCCGCGGTCCTCACCACCGTCCTCACCGTCGGCGGCGGGGACGGCCCGGCCGGGCCCGCCACCGACTCGGAAGCCGTCGCGCTGCTGGACCGCATCGCCACGGTCACCGCCGCCAAGGGCACTCCGGCCGTACGGGACGACCAGTGGGTCTACACCCTCGTCCAGGGCACCGACGACTTGACGGACCAGGGACTGGACACCTTCCGTCGCGCGGACTGGCACGCCGTCGACGGCCGTCGCGACGGGCTCGCCCGGACCACCGTCCTGTCCGGCCCATCGGGCAAGGGCACCACGGACATGCGGCTCCAGGCCGACCCGAACGCCACCACCTACCGGGAGCTGCAGGCCCTGCCCACCGACCCCGGTGCGCTGTACGACAAGGTCTGGTCGGCGACCGAGGGACAGGGGCCCACCCATGAGGAAGCGGCTCTGGAGATGATCGGCAGCATGCTCGAGGGGGCCACCCTGCTGCCCGACGTGGGCGCCACCCTCTACCGCGCAGCCGCCCGGGTCCCGGGCATCACGGTGGTCGACGACGCCGAGGACGCGTCAGGACGTTCCGGTGTGGGGCTCGCCTTCGGCGACGGCGAGAACCGGCAGGTCTGGGTCTTCGAGGACAAGCGCCTCGCCTACCTCGGCTCGGACCACGTCGCGCTCCTCGACGTCGACGTGGTCGACCGGGCGGGGCAGACTCCGGACAGGCCCTAACCCCGGCCGATCGGCGCGAGCACCGCGTCGGTGAGGGAGGCCAGGTCGCCCGGCGCCAGTTCGACCTCCAGGCCGCGGCGGCCCGCCGAGACGCAGATCGTGGGGTGCGCCGACGCCGAGTCGTCCAGGACCGTGCGCAGCTTCTTGCGCTGGCCGAGCGGGGAGATGCCGCCCCGCACATAGCCCGTGGTGCGCTCGGCGGCCGCCGGGTCGGCCATCGCGGCCCGCTTGCCGGAGACCGCGGCGGCCAGGGCCTTCAGGTCGAGGGAGCCCGCCACGGGGACGATCGCCACGGTGAGCGCGCCGTCGACCTCGGCGACCAGCGTCTTGAAGACCCGGTCGGGCGAGACGCCCATGGCCTCGGCGGCCTCGTCGCCGTACGACGGGTGGGCCGGGTCGTGCTCGTAGGAGTGGACCGTGAAGGTCGTGCCGGCGGCGGTGAGCGCGACCGTCGCGGGCGTGCCCCCGGCCTGTGCCTGCTTCTTCTGCTTCTTCGCCATGGTGCTCGCGCCTTACGTCAGTTGAGACTCGTCGTCCCGCGCGTCAGGTCCGTCGCGGGCAGCGAGGGCAGGTTACGGATGATCGCGGTCTCGGAGCGCAGCAGTTTCAGCTCGTCCCGCAGCCGCGCCGCCGTGTCCGGAGCCTCCAGGAGCCGCTGCTTGGTGCCGGTGTCGAGCACGGCCGCCGCCGCGACCAGGTACGACACGACGGACGGGTCGTCGGGCAGCTCGGCGCCCGTCGACAGAGAGCGCTCCCGCGCCCCGGCCAGCCGCTTCTGGTAGGAGCGGAAGGCGCGCAGGACGCCCTCGGCCAGCGCGCCCGCGCCGTCGCCGGACTCCTCGGGCACCTCCTCGACCTCGGCGGTGAGGAAGGCCCCCGAGGCGTCGACCGAGTGGATCCGCACCCGCGTCGTGCCCGTCGCGAGGACCTCGAAGCCGCCGTCGTCGCGCTCCCTGATCGTCGCGGCGTCCGCCACGCAGCCCATGGTGTGGAAGGCCTTGAGCGGATCGTCGCCGAACCCCGCGGCGGGGCCGTGGTCGGGCTGCGCCGTCGGGTCGGGGAGTCCTGGCGCGCTCGGCGCCACCTCCTGGCCGTCGCGGATCGCGACGACGGCGAACTGGCGCTGCTCCTCCTCAGGAGTCTTGAGCAGCTCGCGCATCATGGCGCGATATCGCTCCTCGAAGACGTTCAGCGGCAGCACGAGGCCGGGGAACAGCACCGAGTTGAGCGGAAAGAGCGGAAGCCGGGTGGTCACGACCGGCAAGCCTAATGGTCGCCGGAGCGGTCCCGTTCCCGCGGACCGCGCAGCGGCGTACGCGACGCCACTTCTATCCGTACGCCGTCGCGCAGCTCCAGGAACTGGCCGAGCGGATCGTCCGCCATCCGGTCCCAGGGGAACGACGTGGCGTACGGCCCGATCAGGCGCAGCTGGTCCAGGGCGTCGTCCCACCGCTCCAGGCGGACCAGGACGTAGGTGAGGAGGTTGCGGACCTCGGCGGGCCACGGGTCCCCGGCCTCGTACTCCCGCGACAGACGGATCGCGAGGTCCGCCGCCGCGTCCAGGCGCTCGCGCGGCAGGTTCCCCGAAGGGCTCGTCAGATAGGCGAAGGCGGCCCGCGCCGGAAGGACCTGTATCAACGAGCCGGGCAGCGCGTCGTCCGCGGCGCGCTCGGCGAAGTCGAAGCACTCGCGGTGCGAGCCGTACCAGGCGGCCGACAGGTACTGCAGGGCCGAGGCATGGCAGCCGTAGTGGTACGAGGAGCGGCGCACCGCCTCCTCCCACAGCTGCTCGAAGACGGTGTGCGGGGCGTGCGTGCCGCGGGCGTGGTCCAGGGCGATCCGCCAGGGCACCGGGTCGCGCGGGTCGGCCTCGGCGGCCGCGGTGAGCAGCGGGCCCGACTCGCGCAGGAGTTCGGCGCGGGCCGGCGATTCCCAGCCGCGCACCACCGCGAGCTCGGCCTTGACGAGCAGGGCGTCCGGGTCGTGCGGGGACGCGCCGAGCCAGTCGTCGAACCACTCGGGGCGGGAGCGTGCGAAGGCGGCGAGCCGCGTGGTGTAGCGGTCGCGGTTCTCCCACTCGGCGGCCTCGCGGGTGGTGGCGAGGACCTTGGCGGCCGGGCCGTAGTCACCGCGCCCGGCGGCCACCAGGGCGGGGGCGAGCCGCTCGTCGGGCACGTCGAGGAGCACCTCGTCGTCCGGCGGGAGCCCGGCGGCGAGCCGCGGGGTGTGCCGGACCATGCGGGCGGTACGGATGAAGGCACGCAGCACCGTGCCCTCCTTTGCGCATCGACCGGCGCCGCTCGCGCGGATCAGCCGGTCACCGTCGTGGTTGTTTGTCGGTCGCAGGGATGACGGCCCAAGGCGGGGGATGGTTGCCTGGCATTGCGTAACGGTTCAGCCTTTGGCCATGGGTTTCGGCCGTGGCGGGCTCAGCTGCGCCGCAGGAGCCGGGTCGCGCCCGCCGCCACCGTGGTCGCCAGGATCCAGCCGAGCAGGATCAGCGCGGTCGAGAACCACTGCCAGCCGCCGTTCAGCTGCCAGTAGGTGTCCTGTCCGAGGTTGATGACCGGCAGCAGCAGGTCGAGGGAGAACAGGGCGGGGTTCCAGTTCGGGTGCTCGCCCGGTTTGATCGCCGGATGCTCGGCGCGCGAGAACGCCACCGCGCTGATCGCCCACAGCACGGCCATCCAGACCGCGGCCCGGCCCGGCCGGTAGCCGTAGGCGACGGTCCAGTCCTGCGCGTACCCCCAGAGCTTCGCCGCCAGCGGCAGGGTCTCGCGGCGCCTGCGCTGCTTGGCGAGGAGGACCTCACGGGCGTCGGCGTCCTCGCCGCCGTTGCGCAGGACGGTGGCGAGCTTCTCGTACGGCTCGGGGTTGTACTCGGCCGTCGCGGCCATCACCCAGCTCAGCCGCCGGGACAGCGGGAAGCTGCCCTGCGGCACCAGGTTCTCGTACGTGAAGCCGCCCATCTGGAGACCGCCGGGCCCGGGCCAGCTCGTCGCCCGGTCGATGAGGTTGACGACCCTGGCGCCGGACAGCACGACCTTCCCGCGCTGCGGTGCCTCGCCGAGGAAGCGGAGCTCGGGCGTCTGGACGCGGCGCAGCGAGATCTCCTGGTCGTTCTGGAGCGTGAAGCGGGCGTGCGCGAAGTCGATGGCGTCGCCGAAGCGGCCGTCGTCGAGGCGGATGCCGCCCTCGCACTCGAAGCGCTGCACGCGGGTGCCGCGGGCCGGTGTGGTGCCGCTGGTCTGCGGGGGATTGCCGACGGCCGCCGGGGTCAGGTACAGCGTGCGCTCGACGGTCATCTGCGGGGCGTTGAGGGCATGCCTGCCGTACTGGTTCACCAGCTTGCTGCCGCGCAGGCTCAGCGACACACCGATCTTCGCGCCGCGCAGGCTCAGCTCGCCGTGCGACTCCATCATCTCGGCCTGCAGGTCCTGGCCGACGGTGAGGCCGTCGCCGGTGATCGAGTGGCTGCGCCGGTCGCGGTAGACGACCGCCTGGTTCAGCAGCAGGTCGGTGCCGATGTGGGCGTCGGTCAGCCGGATGCCGTTGTGGATCCGGCAGCGCGGCAGGTGCAGATCGCCCTCGGTGTGCAGCCTGGCCGCCTCGACGCGCGGGATCGAGCAGTCGACGAGCCGCAGCGTCGCGAAGCGGGCCTCGGGGAGCAGGACCTCCTTCTCGAAGCGGCAGTGCTTCATCTCGGTGTACGGGACGACCGTGCCGCCCGCGAGGTCGAGCGGGTCGGTGATCTGCACGCCCGCCAGCTTCAGGGAGGAGACGCGGCCCGCGAGCGCGGGCGGACCGTCGAGCAGCAGCCAGCACACGATGCGCGCCCGCACGCTCCGCTCGGGCCCCCAGGGGTGCCCGCCGTGCGGATCGTCGACGGCCGGATCGCCCGATCTGAGGTCGTAGACACTGCCGTTGCGGAAGGCCTGCCACATGCCGATCTCCGCGGCGGTCAGTCCGTCCGGCGGATCCCCGGTGCCGGCGTCGTCGACCACTGCTGTATCCCTCCGTCCTGCGGTGCACGCCTCTTCGTACACCTGTTTCATGCCCGCTCGGTGACCGGCTGAACGCCAGCGAGACCCTAGTGGTGAACGCGGTCTTCCGCGGTTCATATCAGCCAGTGATACGCGCGTCCGCCCCCGAAAGAAGGTCTGAGAGAATTGGCCATGTGATCTCTCGAATCGATCTGCGCGGCGACGCCCTCACGGAATTTCCGTCCGGGTCCGCCCTGCGCGCCCTGCTGCCCCGTGCCGACTTCGACGTCGCGGCCGCCCTGGAGAAGGTGCGGCCCATCTGCGAGGACGTGCATCATCGTGGCGACGCGGCGCTGATCGACTACGCGGAGAAGTTCGACGGCGTGCGCCTGGACCGGGTCCGCGTCCCCGCCGCCGCCCTCACCGAGGCCCTGGACGGCCTCGACCCGGCCGTCCGCGCGGCCCTGGAGGAGTCCATCCGCCGCGCCCGCACCGTCCACCGCGAGCAGCGCCGCGCCCCGCACACCACGCAGGTCGTCCCCGGCGGCACGGTCACCGAGAAGTGGGTGCCCGTCGAGCGCGTCGGGCTCTACGCACCGGGCGGCCGGTCCGTCTACCCCTCCTCCGTGATCATGAACGCCGTCCCCGCGCAGGAGGCGGGCGTCGAGTCGATGGCGCTCGCGTCCCCGCCGCAGGCCGACTTCGGCGGCCTGCCGCACCCGACGATCCTCGCCGCCTGCGCGCTCCTCGGCATCGACGAGGTGTACGCGGTCGGCGGCGCCCAGGCCGTCGCGATGTTCGCGTACGGCACCGAGAGCTGCGCCCCGGCCAACATGGTCACGGGCCCCGGCAACATCTGGGTCGCGGCCGCCAAGCGCTACTTCACCGGGCGCATCGGCATCGACACCGAGGCGGGCCCGACCGAGATCGCGGTCCTCGCCGACGACACCGCCGACCCGGCGCACGTCGCGTCCGACCTGATCAGCCAGGCCGAGCACGACCCGCTCGCGGCCGCCGTCCTCGTCACGGACTCCGTGGCCCTCGCGGACGCGGTCGAGAAGGAGCTGGCGCCGCAGGTCGCCGCCACCAAGCACGTCGAGGACCGCATCGTCCCCGCGCTGAGCGGCCGCCAGTCCGCGATCGTCCTGGTCGACGGCCTGGAGGAGGGCCTGCGGGTCGTCGACGCGTACGGCGCGGAGCACCTGGAGATCCAGACCGGGGACGCGGCCGCCGTCGCGGGGCGCGTCAAGAACGCCGGCGCGATCTTCGTCGGCCCGTGGGCGCCCGTCTCCCTCGGCGACTACTGCGCGGGCTCCAACCACGTCCTGCCCACCGGCGGCTGCGCCTGCCACTCCTCGGGGCTCAGCGTCCAGTCGTTCCTGCGCGGCATCCACATCGTGGACTACTCCCGCGAGGCCCTCGCGGACGTCGCGCACCACGTCGTCACGCTCGCCGAGGCGGAGGACCTGCCCGCGCACGGGGCGGCCGTGAAGGCCCGCTTCGGCTGGGAGGTGCCGGGCCAGTGAGCGCCTCCGAGACCCGATCCGGGATCCGCATCGACGACCTGCCCGTGCGCGACGAGCTGCGCGGCAAGTCCCCCTACGGCGCACCCCAGCTCGACGTGCCCGTACGCCTGAACACCAACGAGAACCCCTACCCACTGCCCGAGCCGCTCGTCGAGCGCATCGCCGAGCGGGTGCGCGAGGCCGCCCGGGACCTCAACCGCTACCCCGACAGGGACGCGGTCGAGCTGCGCACCGAGCTCGCCCGCTACCTCACCCGCACCGGCGGGCACGAGGTGACGCGCGCCCACGTCTGGGCGGCCAACGGCTCGAACGAAGTCATCCAGCAACTGCTGCAGACCTTCGGCGGCCCGGGCCGCACGGCCATCGGCTTCGAACCGTCGTACTCGATGCACGGCCTCATCGCCCGCGGCACCGGCACCGGCTGGATCTCCGGACCGCGCTACGACGACTTCACCATCGACGTCGACGCGGCCACGAAGGCCATCGCCGAGCACCGCCCGGACGTCGTCTTCATCACCACGCCCAACAACCCCACGGGCAACGCGGTCCCGGCCGAGGCCGTCCTCGCGCTGTACGAGGCGGCGCAGGCCGCGAAGCCGTCCATGGTCGTGATCGACGAGGCGTACGTCGAGTTCAGCCACGGCGACTCGCTGCTCCCGCTGATCGAGGGCCGCCCGAACCTCGTCGTCTCCCGCACCATGTCGAAGGCCTTCGGCGCGGCCGGGCTGCGCCTCGGCTACCTCGCCGCCGACCCGGCGGTCGTCGACGCGGTGCAACTGGTGCGCCTGCCCTACCACCTGTCGGCCGTCACGCAGGCCACCGCGCTCGCCGCCCTGGAGCACACCGACACGCTCCTGAAGTACGTCGAGCAGCTCAAGGGGGAGCGCGACCGCATCGTCACCGAGCTGCGCGCGATGGGGTACGAGGTGACCGACTCGGACGCCAACTTCGTGCAGTTCGGGCGATTCGACGGCGAGGGCGCCTCGCACGAAGTGTGGCGGCAGATCCTCGACCGGGGCGTTCTGGTGCGGGACAACGGCGTGCCGGGATGGCTGCGCGTGTCCACCGGAACCCCCGACGAAAACGACGCGTTCCTCGATGCGGTACGCACACTCAAGAAGGAGCAGAGCGCATGACTCGCGAAGGCCGCGTCGGAAGAATCGAGCGGACCACCAAGGAGACCTCCGTCGTCGTCGAGATCGACCTCGACGGCACCGGCAAGGTCGACGTGTCGACCGGGGTCGGCTTCTACGACCACATGCTCGACCAGCTCGGCCGCCACGGCCTCTTCGACCTGACGGTCAAGACCGACGGCGACCTGCACATCGACTCGCACCACACCATCGAGGACACCGCGCTCGCCCTCGGTGCCGCCTTCAAGCAGGCGCTCGGCGACAAGGTCGGCATCTACCGCTTCGGCAACTGCACCGTCCCGCTGGACGAGTCGCTCGCCCAGGTGACCGTCGACCTGAGCGGCCGCCCCTACCTCGTGCACACCGAGCCCGAGAACATGGCGCCCATGATCGGTGCCTACGACACGACGATGACCCGGCACATCCTGGAGTCCTTCGTCGCGCAGGCCCAGATCGCGCTGCACGTCCACGTGCCGTACGGGCGCAACGCCCACCACATCGTGGAGTGCCAGTTCAAGGCCCTGGCCCGCGCGCTGCGGTACGCGTCCGAGCGCGACCCGCGCGCCGAAGGCATCCTCCCCTCCACGAAGGGTGCGCTGTAACCCATGACCGGGCTCAACACCATCCTCATCGTCGTGGGTCTCTTCCTGATCGGCGGCATCATCTCCTTCGTCAAGCAGGGCATGCCGAAGAGCCTCATCACGCTGCTCTCCATCGGCGCCGCGATGTGTCTGGCCGCGGGCATCCTGCGGCTCGACTACTGGAACTGACGGGAGGCGTACGCACCATGAGCACTCCCAAGAAGGTCGTCGTCTTCGACTACGGCTTCGGCAACGTGCGCTCCGCCGAGCGTGCCCTCGCGCGCGCGGGCGCCGACGTCGAGATCACCCGTGACTACGACACCGCCATGAACGCCGACGGCCTGCTCGTGCCCGGCGTCGGCGCCTTCGCCGCCTGCATGCAGGGGCTCAAGGAGGCGCGCGGCGACTGGATCGTCGGGCGGCGCCTGTCCGGCGGACGCCCCGTCATGGGCATCTGCGTCGGCATGCAGATCCTCTTCGCGCGCGGCATCGAGCACGGCGTGGAGACCGAGGGCCTCGACGAGTGGCCCGGCACGGTCGAGCCGCTGAAGGCCGAGATCGTGCCGCACATGGGCTGGAACACGGTCCAGGCCTCGGCCGGATCCCCTCTCTTCAAGGGCCTGGACGGCGACGCGCGCTTCTACTTCGTCCACTCCTACGCGGTGCACGACTGGTCCCTGGAAGTCGCGAACCCGGTGATGCGCGCCCCCTACGTGCACTGGTCCACGCACGGCGAGCCCTTCGTGGCGGCCGTCGAGAACGGCGCCCTGAGCGCCACCCAGTTCCACCCCGAGAAGTCCGGCGACGCCGGCGCCCAGCTCCTCACCAACTGGATCGGAACCCTGTGAGCACCCTCGAACTCCTTCCCGCCGTCGACGTCCGCGACGGGCAGGCCGTACGCCTCGTCCACGGCGAGTCCGGCACGGAGACCTCCTACGGCTCCCCGCTGGAGGCCGCCCTCGCCTGGCAGCGGTCGGGCGCCGAGTGGCTGCACCTGGTCGACCTGGACGCCGCCTTCGGCACCGGCGACAACCGCGCGCTGATCGCCGAGGTCGCCGGGGCCATGGACATCAAGGTCGAGCTGTCGGGCGGCATCCGCGACGACGCCTCGCTCGCCGCGGCCCTCGCCACCGGCTGCACCCGCGTCAACCTCGGCACGGCCGCCCTGGAGACCCCGGAGTGGGTGGCCAAGGTCATCGCCGAGCACGGTGACAAGATCGCGGTCGGTCTCGACGTACGCGGCACGACGCTGCGCGGCCGCGGCTGGACCCGCGACGGCGGCGACCTCTACGAGACCCTGGAGCGCCTCAACGCCGAGGGCTGCGCCCGCTACGTGGTCACGGACATCGCCAAGGACGGCACACTGCAGGGCCCCAACCTGGAGCTCCTGAAGAACGTCTGCGCGGCCACGGACCGCCCCGTGGTCGCCTCCGGCGGCGTGAGCAGCCTCGACGACCTGCGCGCCATCGCCGAGCTCGTGCCGCAGGGCGTCGAGGGATCGATCGTCGGCAAGGCGCTGTACGCGAAGGCGTTCACGCTGGAGGAAGCGCTGGAGGCCGTGTCGCGATGAGCGGGCTGCGACGAGTGCAGAGCGGGAGCCCCTGGGAGGAGGCCTTCGGCTTCGCCCGTGCCGTCGAGGCGGGCGACCGGGTCGTGGTCGGCGGCACCACCTCCTTCAAGGGCGACGTCCTGTACGGCGAGGGCGATCCCTACGAACAGGCGCGGGTCGCCATGGACAACGCGCTGGAGGCGATCGCCGAGCTCGGCCTCGGCGCCGAGGCCGTGATCCGCACCCGCATTCTCCTGACCCATGCGCGGGACGTCGACGAGGTGGGCCGGGCCCACAAGGAGGTCTTCGGCTCCGTGCGTCCGGTCATGACCATGGCGGTCGTCTCCGGCTTCGTCGACCCGCGCATCCTGGTCGAAGTGGAACTGGAAGCCTTCCGAGGAGCCCCCGCATGACGCTCGCGGTACGTGTGATCCCCTGCCTCGACGTGGACAACGGCCGCGTCGTCAAGGGCGTCAACTTCCAGAACCTGCGCGACGCGGGCGACCCCGTCGAGATGGCCAAGGTGTACGACGCCGAGGGCGCCGACGAGCTCACCTTCCTGGACATCACCGCGTCGTCCGGCAACCGCGAGACCACGTACGACGTGGTCCGCCGCACCGCAGAGCAGGTCTTCATCCCGCTCACGGTGGGCGGCGGCGTGCGTACCGCCGAGGACGTCGACAAGCTGCTGCGCGCGGGCGCGGACAAGGTCGGCGTCAACACGGCCGCCATCGCGCGCCCCGACCTGATCCGCGAGATCGCGGAGCGGTTCGGCCGTCAGGTGCTCGTCCTCTCCGTGGACGCGCGGCGGACTCCGTCCGGGTCGTTCGAGGTCACCACCCACGGCGGCCGCAAGTCCGCGGGGATCGACGCGGTCGAGTGGGCGCACCGGGCCGCGGAGCTCGGGGCGGGGGAGATCCTGCTCAACTCGATGGACGCGGACGGCACGAAGGACGGCTACGACATCGAGATGATCTCGGCGGTGCGCAAGCACGTGTCCGTGCCGGTGATCGCCTCCGGTGGCGCGGGCCGCCTGGAGCACTTCCCGCCGGCCGTCGAGGCGGGCGCGGACGCGGTGCTCGCGGCGTCGGTCTTCCACTTCGGTGATCTGCGGATCGGCGAGGTCAAGGAGACGCTGCGGGAGGCGGGGCACGCGGTCCGCTAGCGGTGGGTTCTCTTGGGCCCCGGTCACCCTGTGGGGGTGGCCGGGGCTTTTTCTTCGGCAGATGCGAAGGGAAAGTTGCGCAATATTAGTTGCGCAACTTTTCTTTCGTACCTACCGTGAGGATATGGAGAACCGTCGCCGGATCACGGATCTGGGCACCCTCAAGGCCTTCGGCCACCCCCTGCGCATGAAGCTGTACGGCACCCTGCGGGTGGGCGGCCCCGCGACCGCCTCGCACCTGGCGGCGCAGGTCGACGAGGCCGTCTCGCTCGTCAGCTACCACCTGCGCAAGCTCGCCGAGCACGGCCTCATCGAGGAGGCCGAGGCGCAGAGCGAGGACGCGCGGGAGCGCTGGTGGCAGGCCGCGCAGGACACGCTGAGCTTCCGCCACGAGGACTTCAAGGACACGCCCGAGGGAGCGGCCACGCACGCGGCCGTCGTCCGCGGCCTGCTCGCGCACCGCAAAGAGCAGTACGAGACCTACCTCGACCAGCAGGCGGCCTGGGGCGCCGAGTGGCGCAAGGCGGCCGACCAGTCGGACTTCCTCGCCCGCCTCAACCCCGCCGAGCTCACGGCCCTGAACGCCGAGATCCACGCCCTGGTGAAGGCCTACGAGGAGCGGGGCAAGACCGCCGAGGCGGCCGGGGACACCGAGGGCCGCGAGAACGTCGCCGTGCACCTGGCCAGCTTCCCGTTCCGGATCTGAGAGGCCCGCCGTGACCACCGTGACCGCGCCCCCGGCGACCGAACGCCCCGCCCACCGCGACGGCAACGTCCTGCGCTGGCTCGGCGCCTACACCACGTCGATGGTCGGCGACGGGATCTACTTCGTCGCCCTGTCCTGGGCCGCGGCCCGCAGCGGCAGCCCCGGCCAGGCGGGCCTGGTCCTCGCCGTCGGTGCCGTCCCCCGCGCCGCCCTCATGCTCGGCGGGGGAGTCGTCGCGGACCGCCTCGGCCCGCGCCGCGTGGTGATCGGCAGCGACGCGGTCCGCTGCGCCGTGCTCCTCGTGGCCGCCCTGCTGCTGCTCGTCTCCTCACCCGGCATCTGGCTGCTCGCCTGCATCGCCCTGGTCTTCGGCGCGGTCGACGCGCTGTTCCTGCCGAGCGTGGGCGCGCTGCCGCCGCGCATCACCGCGCCGGGCCAGCTGGGGCGGGTCCAGGGCATGCGGGGTCTGGCCCAGCGCGTCGCCACCGTCGTCGCGGCGCCGCTGGGCGGCCTCGCCGTGGCGCTCGGCGGGCCCGCGGCCGCGTTCGCGCTCGGCGGTGTGCTGTTCGTCCTCTCGCTGGTGCTGCTCGCGGCCGTACGCCTGCGCCCGCTGCCCGCCGACGACGCCGCTGCGCGCGGCGACTCGGCCTTGCGGCAACTCGCCGACGGGCTGCGCTACATCCGCGGACACCGGCTCCTCGCCCCGCTGACGCTCGTCGCGGCGGTGATGGAACTCGGCTTCGCGGGACCCGCCAACATCGGCCTGGTGCTCCTCGCGGACCGGCGCGGCTGGGGCGCCGCGGGAATGGGCTGGATCATCGCGGGATTCGGCGTCGGCGCGGGGCTCGCCGCCCTCCTGCTCGCCGTACGCGGGCGGATACCCCGGGCCGGGGCGGTGCAGTCCGCGGGCGTCATCGCGGGATCGGTCGCCCTGGCGGGCATCGGCTTCGCGCCCTCGGTCGCGGCGGCCACGGCGGCCGGGCTCTGCGTGGGGCTGTGCACCGGGCTGGGCGGCGCCCTGATCGCGGCGCTCATGCAGACCGCCGCCGACCCCGCCTACCTGGGGCGCGTCACCTCCGTGGCCACCCTCTTCACCATGGGCGCCGCACCGCTGTGCTATCCGGTCGTCGGCGCCGCGATCGGGGCATGGGGCATCGAGCCGGTGTACGCCGGGTGCGCCGCACTCAGCGCCCTCGGCGGCGTCATCGGCCTCTGCTCACGCCCCCTGCGCCGCGCCGAACTCCCGCGCTGAGCCGCGTGGTTCACGGGTCACAGACCCAGCTGCTTCGAATCCTGCAGCGTCGCGATCGCCGCCTTGTCGCCGTCCAGCTCCACGTCCGCGACCTCCTGCCTGCCGTACACGAACATCAGCAGCTCCGACGGCTCGCCGGTCGCCGTCACCACCGGCGCCCCCCGGTGCGCCACCGCCGTCTGGCCGTCCGGGCGGCGCAGCACCAGGCCCACCGGGGCCTTGCGGCCCACCAGGCGGGCCGAGCGCTCCAGGCGGGACCACAGGGTGTTCGCGAAGACGGGATCGAGCTCGCGGGGCGTCCAGTCGGGCTGCGCGCGGCGCACGTCCTCGGTGTGGACGTAGAACTCGACGGCGTTCGACAACTCGTCGATCTGCTTCAGGGAGAAGGGCGAGAACCGCGGCGGTCCCGTACGGATCAGCTGGATCAGTTCCTCGTACGGCTTCGCGGCGAACTCGGCCTGAACCCGCTCCAGGCGCGGGGCGAGCTGCTTGATCAGGAGCCCGCCCGCCGCGTCCGCGCGGCGCTCGCGCACCACCACGTGGGCCGCCAGGTCACGCGTCTTCCAGCCCTCGCACAGGGTGGGCGCCTCGGGACCCTCCGCCTCCAACAGATCGGCGAGGAGAAGTCGTTCACGCTTCGCATGGGTCGACATGTCAGCCACCCTACGACCGGCCACCCGGTCCGGACAGTGGACACCGCCCGGGGCGGCCCGCGAAGGGCGGCACAATGGGGCCATGACCAGCGTTCCCCCGCCCAGCAGCAGCCTCGACCCGGAGATCGCCGCGCGCC
>NZ_LIPN01000019.1:17631-18376 GCF_001418325.1 Streptomyces atriruber
GACCAGATCGGCGCGGCCTGCCACACGGGCACCCGCACCTGCTTCGACACCGACGTACTGCCCGTCCTTCCCGTGCCCGGCGCGCCCGGCTCCGGTCAGTAGGGTCTGCTGCCATGGACCTCGAGACCTTCCGCAAGCTGGCGTCCGACCGCCGAGTGATCCCCGTCAGCCGCAAGCTCCTCGCGGACGGCGACACCCCCGTCGGCCTCTACCGCAAGCTCGCCGCCGAACGCCCCGGCACGTTCCTCCTCGAATCCGCGGAGAACGGCCGCTCCTGGTCCCGCTACTCCTTCGTGGGCGTCCGCAGCGCCGCCGCCCTCACCGTCCGCGACGGCGAGGCCCACTGGCTCGGCACCCCGCCCGTCGGCGTGCCCACCTCCGGCGATCCGCTCGCCGCGCTGCGCGCCACCATCGGGATACTGCACACCCCCCGCGACGTCGTCAGCGCCGACGGCCTGCCGCCCTTCACCGGCGGCATGGTCGGCTACCTCGGCTACGACATCGTGCGCCGCCTGGAGAAGATCGGTCCGGGGGAGCGGGACGACCTGCGGCTCCCCGAGCTGACGATGCTGCTCACCAGCGACCTCGCCGTCCTCGACCACTGGGACGGCTCGGTCCTGCTGATCGCCAACGCGATCAACCACAACGACCTGGAGACCGGGGTCGACGAGGCGTACGCCGACGCGGTCGCCCGGCTCGACGCCATGGAGGCCGACCTCTCCCGGCCCCTCTCCCAGCCCCCGGC
>NZ_LIPN01000190.1 GCF_001418325.1 Streptomyces atriruber
CCGCCGCCACCGCCGCCGACAGCGTCCGGTCGCCGAGCGGCTGGGCCGCGCGCAGCGCGCCGTACAGCACCCCGCGCACCCGGCGACGCACCACCACGGGCACCGCGAGCACCGACCGCAGACCCTCCGCCGCCACCGCCGCGTCGTACTCGTGGCTGATGTGCCGCGACACGTGGTAGTCGGTGACCGCGCAGGGCCGCGACAGCGCGACCGCCTTGCCGCCGAGGCCGTTGCCGGACGAGATGGCGAGGCCCTGCAGGGCGCGCGTGCCCGTGCCGATCAGTTCGCCGATGCGCACCTGGCGCGACCCGTCGAGGAGACCGCCGAACGCCACCGGGAGCCCCGTGCCGCGGCGCAGCCGCAGCAGAGCCGCCCGCATCTCCACCGTCTCGCCGCCGTCAGCCGACACGCGCCCGCCCTTTCACCTCGCGACACCCCCGTCCGGGGGTAGTGAGATCCGCATCACGAATTACACGATGTTCCGTAGCGTCCGGCAATGAGCACGGCAGTACGAGCAGCAGCGTGAACCACCGCGAGAGCGGGCGACTAGGGGTGCACATGACGACTGACGGCACGAGCGCCACGGAGCAGTTCCGTACCGCACGGGACTTCCTCCTGCGCAACCGAGAGGACTACGACGCCGCGTACGAGGGCTTCGCCTGGCCGCGGCCCGAGCGCTTCAACTGGGCGCTCGACTGGTTCGACGTCATCGCGCAGGGCAATGACCGGACGGCGCTGCACATCGTCGAGGAGGACGGCACGGAGTCGCGCTTCTCCTTCGCGCAGCTGTCCGCCCGCTCCAACCGCGTCGCCAACTGGCTGCGCGCGCGGGGCGTCCGGACCGGTGACCGCATCGTCGTCATGCTCGGCAATCAGGCCGAGCTCTGGGAGATCGCCCTCGCCGCGATGAAGCTGCGCGCCGTCGTCATTCCGGCGACGCCGCTGCTCGGCCCCGTCGACCTGCGCGACCGCATCGACCGCGGCCGCGCCCGGCACGTGGTCGTGCGCCCCGAGGACACCGCGAAGTTCGACGACGTGCCCGGCGACTACACACGGATCGTCGTCGGGGGAGAGCGCGAGGGCTGGCTCGCCTACACCGGGTTCGACGACGTGTCCGACGTCTTCGAGCCCGAGGGGATCACCCTCGCCGACGACCCGCTGATGCTCTACTTCACCTCGGGCACCACCGCCCAGCCCAAGCTGGTCGAGCACACCCATGTGTCGTACCCCGTGGGCCATCTGGCGACGATGTACTGGATCGGCCTCAAGCCCGGCGACGTCCACCTGAACATCTCCTCGCCCGGCTGGGCCAAGCACGCCTGGTCGAACCTCTTCGCTCCGTGGAACGCCGAAGCGACGGTCTTCATCCACAATTACGCGCGCTTCGACGCCGGACGGCTCATGGCGGAGATGGACCGGGCCGGCGTGACGTCGTTCTGCGCGCCGCCCACCGTGTGGCGCATGCTCATCCAGGCCGACCTGACCCAGCTGCGCACCCCGCCGCGCGAGGTCGTCGCCGCCGGTGAGCCGCTCAACCCCGAGGTCATCGAGCAGGTGCGGCGCGACTGGGGCGTCACCATCCGCGACGGCTTCGGGCAGACCGAGACCGCCGTGCAGGTCGCCAACTCGCCGGGTCAGGAGCTGAAGCCCGGCTCGATGGGCCGCCCCACGCCCGGCTTCGCCGTCGAGCTCCTCGACCCCGTGACCGGCGCGCCGGGCGCCGCGGAGGGGGAGATCTCCCTGGTCCTCGGGACGGACCCGGTCGGCCTGATGGCCGGGTACCACGGCGACCCCGAGCGCACGGCGCAGGCCATGGCGGGCGGCTACTACCGCACCGGTGACATCGGCTCGCGCGACGCCGACGGCTACATCACCTACGTCGGCCGGGCCGACGACGTCTTCAAGGCGTCCGACTACAAGATCTCCCCGTTCGAGCTGGAGAGCGCGCTCCTGGAGCACGAGGCGGTCGCCGAGGCCGCGGTCGTGCCCGCGCCCGATGCGGTGCGGCTCGCCGTGCCCAAGGCGTACGTCGTGCTCGCCGAGGGGTTCGAACCCGGCCCGGACACCGCGAAGTTGCTCTTCGAGCACTCCCGTGCGGTGCTCGCCCCCTACAAGCGTCTGCGCCGCATCGAGTTCGGCGCGCTCCCCAAGACCGTGTCCGGCAAGATCCGCCGCATCGAGCTGCGCGAGGCGACCGCCGCGGGTTCGGCGGCGGAGTACCGCGAGGAGGACTTCCGATGAGCGAACGGTCCGGCGAGATCTCCCACCGCCTGTCCTACGCGCACGGCACGAGCGGTACGCCGCTCCTCGGCGACACCATCGGCCAGAACCTCGCCCGGGCCGTCGCGACCTGGCCCGACCGGGACGCGCTCGTGGACGTCGCCGCCGGTACCCGCTGGACGTACGCCGAATTCGGCGCGGCCGTCGAGCAGTTGGCGCGCGGCTTCCTCGGACTCGGCGTCGCCAAGGGCGACCGCGTGGGGATCTGGGCGGTGAACTGCGCCGAGTGGGTGCTCGTGCAGTACGCCACCGCCCGGATCGGCGCCATCATGGTCAACATCAACCCGGCCTACCGGGCCCACGAGCTGGAGTACGTCCTCAACCAGTCCGGCGTCTGCGTCCTGGTCGCCACCCGGACCCACAAGACCAGCGACTACCGCGCGCTCGTCGACGAGGTGCGGCCCCGCTGCCCCGAGCTGCGTGCCGTCCACTACATAGGGGACGGTTCGTGGGACGCGCTGCTGGACGCCGCAGTCTCCGTCGGCGCGGCGGAACTCGCCGCACGTGAGGCCGAGTTGAGCTGCGACGACCCGGTGAACATCCAGTACACCTCCGGCACCACGGGATTCGCCAAGGGCGCCACGCTCTCCCACCACAACATCCTCAACAACGGCCACTGGGTGGGCCGTACCGTCGGCTACACCGAACAGGACCGGATCTGCCTGCCCGTGCCCTTCTACCACTGCTTCGGCATGGTGATGGGCAACCTCGGAGCCACCTCGCACGGCGCGTGCATCGTCATCCCCGCCCCGTCCTTCGACCCCGTGGCCACGCTGCACGCCGTCGAGCGGGAGCGCTGCACCTCGCTGTACGGCGTGCCGACGATGTTCATCGCCGAGCTGAACCTCGCCGACTTCGCGACGTACGACCTGAGTTCGCTGCGCACCGGCATCATGGCGGGCTCGCCCTGTCCGGTCGAGGTGATGAAGCGGGTCGTCGCCGAGATGCACATGGCGGAGGTCTCCATCTGCTACGGCATGACCGAGACCTCACCCGTCTCCCTGCAGACGCGCCGCGACGACGACCTGGAGCGCCGCACCGGCACGGTGGGCCGGGTCCTGCCCCACATCGAGATCAAGGTCATCGACCCGGCCACCGGTGTGACGCTGCCGCGCGGCGAGTCCGGCGAGCTGTGCACGCGCGGGTACGGCGTGATGCTCGGCTACTGGAACGAGCCCGAGCGGACCTCCGAAGCCATCGACGCCGGACGGTGGATGCACACCGGTGACCTCGCCGTCATGCGCGAGGACGGCTACGTCCAGATCGTCGGCCGCATCAAGGACATGATCATCAAGGGCGGCGAGAACATCTACCCCCGGGAGATCGAGGAGTTCCTGTACGGCCATCCGAAGGTCGCGGACGTCCAGGTGGTGGGCGTACCCGACGAGCGGTACGGGGAGGTACCGCTGGCCTGCGTCATCGTGCGGGACCCCGACGACGTCCTCACGCTGGAGGAGCTCCAGGCCTACTGCAGGGGGCAGTTGGCCCACTACAAGATCCCGGCCGCCCTGCGGATCCTGGAGGCCTTCCCCATGACGGTCTCCGGGAAGGTGCGCAAGATCGAGCTCAGGGAGCGGTACGGGGAGTGACGGAGCGGCGCATGCAGAGGCGGGGCCAGCGGTGGAGGCCGAGCTCCGCCTCGTGCGCGCGGATCCTGCGCAGGCCCGGGGTGAGTTCGGTGTCGGCGAGCGGGCGGAAGCCGATGCGGGCGTAGTACGGGGCGTTCCACGGGACATCGGTGAAGGTCGTCAGGGTCAGCGCGCTCGCGCCCTCCTCGCGTGCGCGGTCCGCGAGGTGTTCGATCAGGGCGCGGCCGACGCCGCGGCGGGCGGCGCGAATGGGGTCTCCCCTGCTCGAGCGGAGCCGAGAGCTTGGGGACGCACGGTGACCTGCTCGATGTGGAGCGCGTCGGCGTCCGGGAGGGGGTCGGCGAGCAGATACGCGGCCGGGGCGCCCTCACCGCCACCGTCCTCTCCGTCGCAGACGGCGACCCAGGCGCGGCCCGCCCGGCGGTAGCGGTCCAGCTCCTCGACGGTGGGCGGCTCGTCGTCCGCGATCGTGGCCATGCCGAGGGCACGGAACGGCTCGCCCGCGGCCCGCTCGATGTCCTGGAGCGCGGGCAGTTCGGCGGCGGTGGCGGGACGGATGAGCATGGGGCCGAGTATGCCCCGGCCAAAACCTGTTGTGCGGCCGGGGGGCGACCGGGGATCGTGGGCCGGTCCGTCAGCAGGTCCCTTCCATCGATCCCGTGAGGTGAGCGTGCGCCTGTCCAAGGCCGGTGGCCCTGAAGAAGCCGGGGCCGGCAGGGCGGATGGGGCCGCCGCCGCTGCGGCACCGCCGCCGCCCGGTCTGAGCCGGGGCATGGTGCTGCTGCTCGCCGTCACCTGCGGCGTCGCCGTCGGGAACGTCTACTTCCCGCAGGCCGTCAGCCCGCTGGTCGCCGACGGCCTGAACGTGTCGGCGGACACGGCGGCGCTCGTCGTCACGGCCACCCAGTTCGGGTACGCGGGCGGCATCTTCCTCCTCGTGCCGCTCGGCGACCGCATCCCGTACCGGACGCTCATCGTCACGCTCCTCTCCCTCACCGGTCTCGGCCTGCTCGGCGCGGCCGCCGCGCCGGGCATCTCGCCGTTGATCGCGGCGAGCGTCCTGATCGGTGTCACCACCGTCGTGGCGCAGGTCGTCGCGCCGACGGCGGCCGGGCTCGTGCCCGAGGAGCGGCGCGGTGCCGTCGCGGGCACGCTGCTGAGCGGTTCGATCGGCGGGATGCTGCTGTCCCGCGTCTTCGGCGGCACGGTGGGGGAGTGGCTCGGCTGGCGTGCCCCGTACCTGATGACGTCGGTGGTCGCGCTGCTCATCGCGTGCGTACTGGCGCGTGCGCTGCCCCGGTCGACGGCGCCGTCCCGGCAGCGCTATCCGGCCCTGCTCGCCGAGTCGCTGCGGCTGCTGCGCACCGA
>NZ_LIPN01000191.1 GCF_001418325.1 Streptomyces atriruber
CCCGGCGGGACGGCCAGGCGGTGACGTGATGCGGCGACCTCGGATCCTGGCTGCCAGCTGCTGGGGGGCCAGGCGTCGCGGAGGTCGGCGCGCAGGGGGCGGCCGGAGGGGTTGGTGACGGTGAGTTCGACGGCGGCGGTCTCACCGAGGCGTACGGACGTGTCGCCGGAACGGGTCAGTCCGAGGCGGCGTACGGGGGCGGCCAGGGCGAAGTCGCAGGCACAGGCCAGGGCCAGCGGGGTGTTGACGGCGAGAACGCCGGTCCAGCTCGGGTCCCACAGGCCGACGGGGAGTATGCCGAGGGCGGCCAGGAGGGCGGTGCGTCCGGTGAGGGCCATCAGCGGGGGACCGGGACGTGGGCGAGGATCGCGTTGATGACGGAGTCGGCGGTGACGCCCTCCATCTCGGCCTCCGGGCGGAGCTGGATCCGGTGGCGGAGGGTGGGGAGCGACAGGGCTTTGACGTCGTCGGGGATGACGTAGTCGCGGCCGGTGAGCCAGGCCCAGGCGCGGGCCGTGGAGAGCAGGGCGGTGGCGCCTCGCGGGGAGACGCCGAGGGTGAGCGACGGGGATTCCCGGGTGGCGCGGCAGATGTCCACGACGTACGCGGTGATCTCGGGGGAGATGGAGGTCTTGGCGACGGCGGCGCGGGCGGCTTCCAGATCGGCGGCGCCCGCTACGGGGCGTACGCCGGCGGCGCGCAGGTCACGGGGGTTGAAGCCTTCCGCGTGTCGGGTGAGGACGTCGATCTCGTCCTGACGGGAGGGGAGAGGGACCGTCAGCTTGAGGAGGAAACGGTCCAGTTGTGCCTCGGGGAGGGGGTACGTGCCTTCGTACTCGACCGGGTTCTGGGTGGCCGCGACGAGGAAGGGCTCGGGGAGCGGGCGCGGGGTGCCGTCGACGGTGACCTGGCGTTCTTCCATCGCTTCGAGGAGCGAGGACTGGGTCTTCGGCGGGGTGCGGTTGATCTCGTCGGCCAGCAGGAGGTTGGTGAAGACCGGGCCGGGCTGGAAGGAGAACTCGGTGGTGCGGGTGTCGTAGACGAGGGAGCCCGTGACGTCGCTCGGCATCAGGTCGGGAGTGAACTGGACGCGCTTGGTCTCCAGTTCGAGGCTCGCGGCGAGTGCGCGGACGAGCAACGTTTTGGCTACCCCAGGGACTCCTTCTAGTAGGACATGGCCGCGGCAGAGGAGGGCGACGACGAGACCCGTGACGGCGGGGTCCTGGCCGACCACGGCCTTGGAGATCTCGGCACGCAGGGCTTCGAGGGAAGCGCGTGAGCTGCGGGGATCTCCGGTGGGCCCGGTATCGGTGGTCGGGTCCGTCATGAGTGGCGTACCTCTCTTTCGAGGGCGTCGAGTTGGTCGGCGAGGGCGATGAGTGCGGCGTCGTTGCCGGGGGGTGGCCCGAAGAGAAGGGGGTGCAGGTCTTGGCCGGGCTTGTGCAGGCGGGTGGCCAGTGCGGGGATCAGGGTCTCGGGCGCGTGCGC
>NZ_LIPN01000192.1 GCF_001418325.1 Streptomyces atriruber
GTGTCGGGGGGTGTGGTGCGGGCCGGGCAGAGGGCGGTGTGCGGGATGCGGCACCAGGCCTGGCCGCCGGCGTGGGGGTGGGCGATGCCGCTGCTGAGGTGCCAGCGCCAGGATGTCGGCACGTGGGCGGTGGGCAGTTCGGCCGGGTGCAGGGCGATGTGGTGCTGGTGGCGGCGCGGGTGCCAGGCGACCGGGTTGCCGCAGCGGCGGCAGCGGCCGGTACGGGGCAGTCCGCCGGGGGTGTGGAGGGTGGTGCAGGGCAGGTGGTGCGGCCGATAGGAGCCGGCCTCCGGGGTCCGGGCGGCGAGGTGGGGGCGCATGGCCGCGACGGTGCCAGGCAGCGGCGGGCCACGGCCATGCACCGGCGGCGGGGTACCGCGTTCGGCCCAATACGGGGAGACACCTGCGCGACTGGCGAACTGAGGTGCGCCCGCTACCCACTCGTTCGGGTAGTACTGTCCGACCGTCCGGAGGGGATGGCGGGGCGGCTCACGACTGGGGTGTGCCGGGCGGGGTGTGGCCGGAGCACAGGGCGCCCAGCAGCTGGTCGAGCGGGACGTCGAAAGCGTGGGCGATCGTGTGCCAGGTAGTGATGGAGCCGGTGGTGCGACCTTGTTCCAGCTCAATGACGGTGCGGCGGGACAGACCGGTACGGCCGGCGAGTGCGTCGTAGGTCCATCCGCGTTCGGCCCGTAGGCGCGCGAGCTCCAGGCGCAGCGCGTTGAGGTTCGGGTCGGGCGGGAAGATCGTCACCCCACCATCCGATGGTGCAGACCTCTGCCCCGTCAGTGCAGACCTCTGCCCTATTTGCTAGGGAAGGGGTGACATTCGTCGAAGCGGGACCCGGGCCCGCGGCGCAGAACAGGAACGGAGACGACGGGCCCGATGAGGCTCTTGGCCCATGACACGGTGCAGCGGGTATGGACGGTGGAGGTGCGCTCGCACCGGCACGGCCCGGTGCTGAGCTGCTCCCACTGCCCCTTGCCCGGCGAGGCGTTGGCCACCGGGACCGCACGCGGGTGTGCACTGGCGCATCTGGCACGGCACGCGCGAAACGGCACGCTGCCCACACACCTGCGGACCTGCCAGTGCCGGGAGCGGGGCTGCACCTGGCACCGGCGCCACCGCGGCTGCCACGGCCCGGTCCGGCTCGTGCTCACCGGGAACCACGGCGGCTCTCGATGGCGTCTGGCCGACGCCTGCACCGCTTGCGCCGCTGCCACCGCGCACACCGCCGTCGTCCCCGAAAGCACGCACCTCTCCCCCGCCGTGAGCACGCGCCCCCGGCCAACCCCGGGGCCGGTGCGCGGCGCTGGGCGCATGGATCCCGACGCGCAGAAACGCGTGCGCCAAATGCTCGTCTATCTCGCCTCGGCCCTCCCTCAGTCTTGCTCCCCCGGTGCCCGCCTGCTGGCCCTGCAGTGCGCGCTGCGCACCAACGATTCCGGGGTGGTGCGCCTGCCCGCCGGTCTGCTGCGCGGCATGCGCCTGCACCACCGCATGGACCTGTGGGACGAGTTGGAGTACGCCCACTGGCTGCGCCGCGAGGTCCGGCGCCCGGTGCGGGCCCGGCTACTCGATGCGGCGATGCAGTTCCAGCCGCAGCGCCCGCAGCGTGCCCGGGCCGCGCACTGGGCGCTTCATCCACTGCCCCATCGCCCCGTTCCTCATGCACTGCCCTGCGCGGCCCGGTTCGCCGCTCTCGTCCTGGCCGCGCATACCCGCCCCGACGGCACCGGCGCAGCGGAGCTGGACCTCCTCACTCATCTGTGCGGGCAGACGCCCCAACAGCTGAGCGACCTGCTCGGCCAGCTGTCGCGGTCAGGACTCTTGCTCGGCTGCCACCATCCCCGCCAGCAGGACGAGGTCTCCTGGCAGGTAGACGATTCCGTCCCCAGACCCTTGTAGACCACGCCGGGACCGACGACTTGCGGCTTCCGCGGCGGGCCGACACAGGCTCGGCCACCGGCTGCACGGCACGTCCCGTGTGCGAACGGCCCTGCTTGTTCAGTGGGCCCGCAACAGCTCCAGCACAACCTCGAGGGACCCGATCACGTTATCCGCTCCGGCCTCGCGCAGTTGCGCTTCCTTTCGCTGGTTCCTCGCGTACCCGAGAAACGGCACCCCTGCCTGCTGGGCGGCATCCAGATCGGCGGGACTGTCACCGATCACCAAGGCTGCCGCGGGTGTGCCTCCCATAGCGGAAAGTGCCCGCTGGAGGACGTAAGGATCGGGCTTGAGCAACTGCAGGTTCTGCGACCGGCCGTAGATGTGCGGTCCAAAGCAGTCCTCCAGGCCGCGCCCATGGAGATAGCGGCGCGCGGCCTCGGCCGAGTTGTTGGTGGTGACGGCCAGGTGGACTCCGCGTGCGTGCCAGACACGGATCATGGGATCGGCGTATTCGGTGGGCCAGGCGGACTGCACGGCCTGTAGTTCTTCCCGGGTGAGTTTCTCTTCCAGTTCGGTGGTGAGTTCGGCGTCGATCCGTTCTCGCCCCAGAGCGAGCAGCGCGCCGTGCGGGTTGTCGTCTTCTCGTTCGGCCGACGTCAGGACATCACCCAGTCCGTTGGCATCCAGCCAGGCCACTTGTTCACGAGCGACTACCGCATCCGGCTTCCCCGCGAACAGGCGGCATATCGGCCCGTCGAAGTCGAACAGTACGTATTGGGCCGACGTGATCAGCTCTCGCAGGCCAACGGGCGAGCGCATCTGCTCGCGATGGCTTCCGCTCTCCTCGGGGGCGTAACTTTCGCCTCGCCACGTCGTCGTACTGGTCAACCCGAAGATTATGCCGCCTTCCACCGCCCTCTCCTGTCGACGCGAACGAGCCGTACGTTCCACGCCCAGGGCGAGTTCATCCCTCGTTTCCGTGGCCGACGCGGCAAGGTCTGCGGCGTGCAGCGCGTCGGGGAGGGCGTTCTGCGTGTCGTATCCGAGGGAGCTGAGTACTCGCAGGAGTTCGTTGGCGGCTTCACGGCGTGTTGCATCGTCGGTTTCCGGGTGCTCGATCTGTTCTCGCAGTTCCGCGATCAGGCGCACGGCGGCGGCCAGGTTACGGGGTGTGCGCTCACGTAGCTGCCGAGCAGCAGGGCTTCCCAGGGATGAGTCCTGCAGGAGCATTTCAAAGTCATCGCCGTGGCTAGACATCGTCTTCCTCCCCGAGCCCTCGCTGCTGCTTCTTCCTCCATCGATGCAGGAGGCCTTCGATCGCTCGCACTGACGATGCATCCAGTATGTGCCGGATCTCCTCGTGCGAGTATCCGTCGGAAATCAGGGCCAGGACTGCTTGGGTCCGCGAGTCCTCAATCCCTTTGAGGAACTCCAGGACCCACAGGTTGCCATCGACCTCGTCGAACGCCTTGTCGCGCAGGGACGGGGCCTCGTACCCGACCTCCCGCAGTCGCCCGACCGCCCGCCGCTGCCGTTCCTGGCTGTTGCGGTGTTGACGGAACTCGTTCGCGAACTCGAGAAGACAGGTTCCCACGAAGTAGGTGGTGAGGCGGGCGCCGCCGTGTTCCTTCCAGTCCCCCGCGATCAGTGCGCGGTCCCTGAACCGCGGCAGGGCACGGGCGATGGTCATCATGGCCAGTTCCTTGCGCAGTTCAGCGTCACGGGCCAGTTCTTCAAGATCGTGCGCGTCGTGGGGAAGGCCGCCGAATCCGCGGCTGCCCGCTTCCCGGAAGATGCGGCCCATCCGCATCCACCCGCTCAGCACCGATTGCGCGTAGCGGACCAGTTCCTCGACGAACTGCTCGTACCGGGGGCCTTCGAAACCGTCCCGGGCCAGCACGTCGACGAGTCGGCGATCACTCAGGAGCTCGCCGTGGGCCTGCCGTTGGGCTTCGGCGTCCGTCTGCTGCGGGAAGTGGGGCGGGCGCCTGCCCCCTTGCCTCTTCCCGCTGCGGCCTGCCGGGCGGGGCGGTCGTTTCCTGTGCACGGCATCGAAGTGTTGGTCCTCGTCTTCGTACCGCATGCCCGCCCTCCCTTCCGCCCGGATGCCCGGGTCCGCCCTGTCTGCGGCCGTTCACGGCGTGTCCTATGTGCGCCGGCGTGTGACGCCCCACGCTGGCAGCCCAGTTTCTTTCGATGCTCCCCGGGCCAAAAGAGCGCGTGGGGTAACGGGCTTCCCCTGACATAGGAGTGGGCATCTAACAGCAACGAGACTGGGGTATCTGGTGAGTTCCTCCCCTGCAGCGCGTCCGCCCGAGGTGCCCGAGCCCGCGGAACCTCGTCCCTTGATGACGCTGCACACCGCCGTCGTCCTACTGATCGCCGTCGCTATCGGTCTGCTGGTCGGCGGCCTTAGCGTGCTCAGCGGAGTTCCTGCTGCGGGCTCGGTCCTGGCAGGGCTGCTCAGTGGCGGCTCCAGCGTGCCGGTGCTCCATGCCTTGATCGGCTGAGACCGGCGGCCCTGTAAGGCGTTCGGGTTTCTCTCCCCATGACACAGGAGGCAACCGTTCTCCGCTGCTGGCATGGGGAACGGTAGGCGCTGGCGGCGGCGTTGAGCTGCCGCTGCACAGGAACAGTGCTGTTCGAGGGTCCAGCGTGCGGCCAGCACTGGTCCCGCCTGACGCCGATGGACTCGGTTTCGCCCACGCGGGGCGGCGGTCGGCGGACACAGCGTGAGCGCTACTCCGGTGGCGGCCCCGACGGACGCTCAGGCGGCGAAGCCGATGTTCATGACGTATTCGTAGGCGCCATAGTCGGAGCCGAGGTCGGCGGTGATGTCGTCGAACCAGGCCGCGTCCATGGCCCGGCCGTCGCCGGCCGCCCATGCCTCGACCATCCGGTCCCAGTGCCGCACGTTCAGGGTCCGGAAGGAGACATCCCGCTGGAGAGGACGGCTCACCTGGGACTGGTTGAGAGGGTGGAACTCGACGCGGGTGCCGCGGCCCTGACGGTTGAGGCGCTGCACGAGATAGCGGGCCACATTCTGGCGGCGCACCTGTACGTACACGGTCTCCAGCTGCGCCAGGCTCCTGCTCGACGGGATGGCTTTGCCGTCGGCCCAGCGCTTGAGGGTGCGGGCGGTGACCGTGAGGCCGGCCGCCCGGGCGGCGGCCAGCGCGTGCGGAGTGCGGGTGAGGTAGTGCAGACGCGCGAGCATGCCGCGGCGCTGGGTGATCGGGGTGGCGATGAAGCCGGCAAGGACATCGAGCTGCCGGGCTGCCGCCTCGTGGCCCTTCATGCCCTGGGCTCCGAACTTGCCGAACTCCTGGTTACGGTCGGGCATTTATGCCTCCTCCCCCGGCCGCGTGTCCGTGCCGTCGGCAGTCCCGGCGGTGTAGATGTCCTTGATTTTCACCTCGGTGACCCCGCGGCCCTCGTCAAAGACACGCAGCCAGTCACCGATGACGTGGAGTTCGTCGGTGCCCATCGCACGCACGACGGTGAGGCCTTCCTCGTGGGCCTTGAGGGCCTTCATCCACAAGTTGGCGAAGGCCTGGGAGCGGATGAGGTGCATCCAGTCGGGGCGGTTCAGTTCCCGGTTGTAGGTCGAGGTCCCCATCGTGGAGACGAACTTGGAGTACATGGCCTTCACATACTCCAGGGTGACCTCGTCCCCCTCGGCGAGCGCGCCCTCGCGGGCGTCCTTGAGGGTGATGCGGAACTTCTCCAGCAGCCCTTCGGTTGCCCCCGAGGTGTAGGACTCGTGGATCACCGGGGGCTCGCACAGCCCGCGCTTGGGGCCGGACAGGCGCAGCAGGAGGCGCAGGGTGGGTTCGGTGACCCACAGGGGGCCGGGTTCGTCGCGCTGGCCGAGCGGGTTGGGCAGCACGTCCTCGTGGGCCCATTCGGGCGGGGTGATGAGGTGGACACCGGCCCTGCGGCGGTCGTGATGGCCGTCGGTGGAATGCTCGAGCTGCCCGATCGGCAGGTGGGTTTTGAGGGCGGACAGGTAGGCGCCGTTGATGTCGAGGGCGGTGACCTCGTGGGTGCCGGGCGGCAGTTCGGCCCGGGTCCATTTGGGGCGGGCCTCCCAGATCTGGTCGGCCTCCTGCTTGGACTTCTTCTTGAGGACGTCCGGCAGCCAGGGGTGGGCGATGACGTCGTAACGGCCGCCCTTGCGGGTCTCGTCCAGCAGCGCCATCGCGTCCGGGATCGCCTTCTTCACCAGCGCCGCGGTGGCCGCCTCGACGTCGCCGGCGTGGGCGGCCAGGGCCGCCTGCACCGAGGAGGCGATGAGGCCGGCCGGCTCGTCGGCGGACTGGAAGGCACGCCGGGTCGGCGCCTTGGTACTGCGGCGGTCGTGGTGCGGTGCGTGTGCGGGTGTGCGGCCAGGCCGGGCGGGTGGCGGCGCGGTGGTGGGCTGCGGTGCGGCGGGGGCGGTCTGGGCTGGCGCAGCGGGGTGGCAGTCGGCCGGGTCCAGGTGCTGTGGGAAGCCGGCCACCCGCAGGCTCGCAGGCGTGCCGCACAGGACGCACGGCTCGGGCACGGTCAGGTTCTCGACATCGTCAGGATCATCAGCCGCCTGGTCCCCCGGATCGGGCGAAGGGGTCTGGCCGTTGGTGCCCGATGCCGGCAACTGCTGTGCTGAGTCGGGTGCCCCGGTAGCGCCCTGCTGGGATTCGGCGAGCTTGTCCCGCAATCCGTCCAGCAGGTAGGCGTACCGCGCACGAGGCTCACCCACCGGGTCCCGGCCCGCCTCCCAGGCTGCCACCGTCGACGGGCTCACCCCCAGTGCCCGGGCGACCTGCGCCTTCGACAGCCGGGCCTGCTCGCGCAGTTCCCGCCGGGCCGCAGGAGCGGGCAGCTCGGCCTCAGGTGCAACGGACGCGAGCAACGAGTCGATCTCACCGAGACCGTCGGGGCCGTTCACGCGTCGCCCGCCTTCCGCTTGGCACGGCGCCGGTCGGCCAGCGCGGGGGTCACCGTCTCCTTGACCCGCTGCTCCCCCCAGCCCGTCAGGTGTGCGGCACGCCCGATCCGGCCGTGCACCGGGCGCCCGGTCACCGGGTCCCGCGCCAGGAATGCGCGCAGCGCCTCGGCGACCCGCTCCTCGGCGGCCTGCAACTCAGCCACCGCCGCCACCAGTTCACGCTCGTCACTCGCATCGGACATAACCCCACCATACCAAATTCGCAGACTGATGTCACATCATTGACAGTCACGAATATTGAGAAGGTTTTACATTGAGGTGCGGTCACCACTTTCCCTGCTCTGCACCCCGCTCCTCGCCTCAGAGGAGCATGTTCTTCAACGAGGTAGCCGCCAGGGGCACTTCGGCTGGCGCCGCCCACCCGGGAGAAACGGGCCATCACGGTTCACGATGTGGTCCGACCGCAGGTCCGCGGTCAAGTCCGCTTGGGCTCGTGTGGGCTCCAGCCGTGTAGGTACGGGCGCAGAGAGTCTGGGGTGATCGACGGGGGTTCCGGGAGTACCGGACGGCGAGGGACCGGGTCGATGCGGTCGGCGTAGGCACGGGCCCAGGCGATCCAGGCGAGGCCCGCTTCCGTCGTAGCGGCGGTCGCGTCCTGCTGGTCCTCCAGGGCATCACAGAAGGCTCGTACGGCCGTGGCTTCCTGCCAGGCTTCGACCTGCCCCCTGAGGATCTTTGTCCGGTGGTCTTCCACCAGGGCGGTGCGCGCCTGCCGCATTGCGGCCAGCCAGCGTTGCCGTGTCTCCTCCTCCTTGCGCTGCCGGGTCAGGCGCCGTTCGGCTTCGGTGTGCGCACGGTGGGTGATTTCGCGGAGCAGGTCCGGGAGCCTGTCCTCCAGGCGCCAGCGTTGCCGGTCTCCCCAGTGCGAGCGGCGGCCTGGGTGCGCGTAGGTGTGCTCGAGGCTGAGGTCGAGTTGGTGGGAGGGGCGCACGGCCCGTGATGTCACGCGCTGCCAGGCGTACTTCACGCCGCTGGGGTCGGGGGCCTCGTAGGAGCCTTCGTGGAAGAAGAGTGGAAAGGCGCTGTCGGCGCTGGTGATCACAAGGCTGCCTTGGGAATCGGGAGCGGGGACGCTGACTGTGTAGTTGTTGTCTTCGGCGGCGTGGCACAGGGCGTGGAGGATGCGGCGGGCGCGTGGCAGGCAGTCGGTGCAGACCGGGATGTGTGCCTGGGCGGCCGCGGGGTGCAGGCATTCCGGAGGCAGGTCGTCGGGGACAGGGACGGCGGCGTCCGGAGGGGCTGACCGTGCGGGCGGGGGCCCGGGGCGCAGGGTGATCACCAGGTCGCCCTTGTCGCGGCCGGTGTGCCGCAGATGGTGTCCTTCGGGGGCCAGGTGTTCGGCGCGGGCGGTGTGCAGGATGCGGCGCCAACGGGCCCGCTCGTCAGGGGTGGGGCCCGTGATGCGCAGGGTTCCGTCACCCTGTTGGAGTCTGGTGATCAGCTCGGCCGCTTCGGTCCTTGTCGGCGACGCCGGTTCCGTCGCACCCGGGGCAGGGGTGGAGTCGGTCTTGTGGAGATGTTGACGGCCGGCTTCGGTGGGCTGCGCGCTCCAGCGGCCGTCGGCCCGCGGTGTGGTGACCAGGCCGCGGCTGCGCAGTGCGTAGACCGTTGTGGCGAGGCTGGAGTCGTCGGAGGTGACGGGGGCCTCGCCTTCGCAGATGCGGCGCAGCACGGTGAGTTGGCGCTCATTCAGCTTGGTGGTGGCCACGGATCCGTTCCTGTCGGTGATACCGGTGAAGCGGTCGGGTCAGTCGTCGCGTTGGGCCTGGCGCAGTGCTTCGAGCGGGATGCCCAGGTCGCGTTCGAAGCGGTCGGCGGCTTTGGTCTGTCCGCTCTGGCGCAGGCAGTCGATGGCCTGCTCCATGAGCTTGCCGATGCGGAGCACTTCGTCGCGCAGCGCCTTCAGCTCCTCGAAGGATTCCACGGCCTCGGTGCCGCACCAGCGGCGCAGCAGGTCGCGGCCGGGCTGGGACTCGCGGTCGACCTCCGCGCAGATCTCGGGGCTGATGTAGGTGCCGGGGTTCTTGCCGCGGCCGCGGTAGTAGCGGCCATGGATGGCCTCGTGCCGCTTTTGGCGCTCGTACGCGTCCAGCAGGGGCACGAGCTGGTCGGCCTGGGCAGCGGCCAAGCGGGAGGCGACTTCCACGGTCGTGGGCCAGGGCACGACCAGGGTGCCCTCGTCATCGGTGAAGGCCCGCGGGTCGGTGGTGAAGAAGCCTTCGGGGACGTCGAGGAGGGCGGCCAGCGCGGGCACATCGTCGATATAGAGCAGGCCCCGCTCACGGGAGTTGAAGCCGTACGACACCGCCTCGCCCGCCAGACGCTCGTCGAACAGGAAGGTGACGGCCTGACAGGTGGGGTCGTCGTCGTCCGGGCTGTCCTTCATCAGCTCGTTCCACTGCTGCTCGCGCGCCAGCCAGGCATCCTTGTCCTGCCATCGCACACGCAGCCGGGCAGAGGGCACCCAGTCCTCGCGGCCCTCCGCCTCCTCGGCGACGAAACGCACCTTGATGCGCAGCGGGCGCTGCGTGCCGACCTTCACGACCTCAACCTCGTCGACCCGGCCGTGATGCGGTGCCACCCGGTACGCCCACCGCTCCCCCGCCTCCATACGCCACCACTCCTCGCTCAGAGCTCGCCCCCCTATCGTGCTCGCCTCTCAGCGAGGAGATGACGGACACGGCAAAGAGGCCACTAGCGGAGCCTTGTTGGCGGATGGTTCCTCTTCGCTCCTCCGGCTCGCCGTCCTTGGGCGTTCCGGTGCCCACCTGGGGTGCCCGTAAGAGGCCACGATGGACTCTGCGGCACCAGGCGACGGCCTGCTGGCCGGCCGGTTCCTCCCAGGACGACCGAGCCGCTACGGCTGTCCCCGGCCAGGAGGAGCTACTGCCTCGTCACCACACCGCTGGGCGTGGCGGCCGGGGGCGTCGTCACCGTGTCTCCGGGTCCCGCGGAGCCAGGTGCCTTCGCCTCGGAGTGGGCCCCGCCCACGATGAGGACGAGCGCAGTCAGCACCGCAGTGGCGCAGACGATGGCCCGACGATGTCCCCCTTGCCGACGAGCCCCTGCCGCGTGTGCTTGTAGACGAAGTACCCCACGGCACACGACACCGCCAAGAAGACGGTACTGACCGGGTCGATGTACAGAGTCAAGATCGGGTCTCCCGCTCGCAGGCCGCTGCGTGGCCCTGGCCGAGGAGATCGCGGCCGCGATCTCCAGATCTTCGGCGGGTGATCGTGAGGCTGGCAGCACAAATGCCCAACTCGTCGAGTTGGGCATCGGTCTTGCCGCTATGGGTGTCCCGATGCCCTCCGAAGGACCCGACGAGGCGTCCGGGTCGTTCGGGCAGCACAGGTCATCGGACTTCACGCGGCGAAGGTCTCGCACGTACACCGTTGAGGGACAGTTCCGGATTTTCACCGGATTCCCCTGCGACTGCTGGCCCAGATCCTATCCCTCCTTCCGGCTGCTGCACGGCCGTACGGGAACTCTTGGCACGGGTGGGCGCCGCCCAGTGACGAGAAGGGCCGGCAAAGGGGGGTGCGGAGGCCCCGCCGGTTTCGTCCGGCTGCCCGTGCAGGTCTGCAGCGCACACGCGCGGCGCAGTCGTGGTCTGCCTCAGCATCGGGAGGGTGCACATTCAAAGGGCCGCCCGGCGCATGCCAGGCGGCCTCGAGAAGTCCGAACCCCGGGCGTATGGCCTGCCCCATATCGGAAGGCGGCACGGGGCAGTTGGTGCCACGCCGCGCCCGCACCGCGGCTGCCCCGGATCGGATGGACGGCCTGCGCGCGTTGCCCACCCGATCCGGTGGGTGGGCGCCCGGCCCCGCTTCCCGTACCGGGATGGGCCGTTGGAGCACCCGACAAAGCAGGTGGGCGAGACAAAGGGGCCGCGATGGCAAGGGACTTCTTCTGCGAGCGGCTCGTGCTCAGCTCGGTCGGCGGGGTACGAGAGATCGATCTGGCCCACCCGGTGGTGTGTGTCTTCGGGCCGATCGACACCGGCAAGACCACCCTGGCCGACTGCATCAAGTACGCGCTCGGACTGCCCGTCGCCTGGCGGGAGGTGCCCGGACAGCGCCTGCAGACAGTGACGCTGTTCGTACGGATCGAGGGGATGCGCATCGGACTGCGCCGCTCCCTGGTCGCAGACGTGTCCCGCGTCGAGCTCCTGGACAGCGACGAGGGCGGCGTCGAGGAAATCCTCGACGTAGGGGCGCAGCCGGACGACGGTCGGCGGGTAGTGGGCGAGGTGCTGCTGGACCTGCTCGGCCTGGGCGAGATGTTCGCGCCGCCCTCCGCCGTGGCCCTGTTGGGCGCCGGGGCACGGCTGACCTTCGAGCAGCTGTACGCGATGTGCTACCTCACCCAGGACGTGGTGGACGGCACCGAGTCGGTCAGGGGCAAGGCCAACACTGCCCAGTCCTACCGGACCGTGGTCGAACTGCTTTTGGGGCTCACCGACGGGCCGATGCGGGTCCTGACGGCCCGCAAGGACGAGTTGGCGCGCACCCTGACGGATCAGAAGCGGCAGGCGGAGACCATCGGCGCGTTCTTGACCGGCAGCGCCGCCGGCCTCGAGACGGAGCTGGCGCGCTCGCACGAGGAGGAACGCGCGGCCCTGCAGCGTCTGGAGGAGTTCAGGGGCCGGATGCGGGCCGCCACCGCACACGCCGATCCGCTGCGCCGCCGCGTCCAGGAGGCGGAGCAGGTGCTCGAGCGGTGCCGGCATGCGGCCGCCGACGGCGAGCACACGCTGGTGCGCCTGCGGCAGCAGGTGCAGCATCTGGCGGGCCAGCGTGAGACCGGACCCGAGCGGTGCTCGCCCTGCCCGGTGTGCCGCGCCGATCTCACGCTGCGGCCCGTCCCCGACGGGGACTGCCCGCTGTGCCTGAGCGCGCTCGATCCCGCCCGTCTGGCGCAGGCCCTGCATGCGGCGCAGGACGCACTCGCCGCGGCGGAGCGGCAGTTGACCGAACAGGTCAAGGCCCACAGCGAGGCCCAGACGGCGTGGGAGCAGGCCCGCATCGAGCTGGATGCCCGCACCCGGGAGGAGATCAGCCCGCTGGCCGCCCGGATCGAAGGGCTGGCCGCGGCGCATGCGACGGCCCGCACCCGGACCACGATGCTGGAGCGGGAGCTGGAGCCGCACCGCCGGCTGGCCGAGCTGCACCGCTCCGTGCAGACCGTCCAGGACGAGCTGCAGGGCGTGCGGGAGGAGATCCGTACCCGCAAGAACCTGCTGGCCCACCGGCGGGCCACGCTCGGCGAGTTCGAGGAGCACTTCACCGAGCTCGTCGGCTCCGTCGGCCTGCCCGGCGATCCGGGCGCCCGGCTCAGCCACAGCTCGCTGCTGCCGCAGGTACGCGCCGGGAACCTCACCAAGGTCGGGCACGGGGTCCGCTGCGCCATCAATGTCGTGTACCGGATGGCGTTTCTCAGCTATGCCCTCGTGACCGGGGCGACGGACCTGCCGTCCTTCCTCGTCATCGACTCCCCCCGCAAGAACGTCGGGTACGGCGAGGACGACCAGGAGCTCGTCGGCCGGCTCTACACCCACTTCCTCGATCACATCGCCGGGGTGCGCAGCGGCGGTGCGCTGCGCACCCGCCCGCACCAGATCATCATCGTGGACAACGACCTGCCCCAGCTGCCGAAGCGGCTGCTCGATCAGATGCACACCATCGAGCTGAGCCGGGACCACCCGCTCGTTCCCTGACAGCGGGCGCCCTGTGGTGGCCGAGGGAGGGTGCCGGGTCTTCCTCACCACGGTGGGAGGAGGCGGCCCGGGGCATGGGCCCAGTAGGCGGCGGCAGCGCGCTGGAAGAGGAGCGACTGTTCGCTGGGCGGGTCGTCGTCGCTGTCCACGGCGTGGGGCACGATGACCCGGGTGCTAGGGACGTCACGCGGGCTCTGTGCCATGAGCGGGTGCAGCGCGTTCACGAGTTGGAGAGCGGTGCAGCGTGGATCCGGAAGGATGATGGCGTCCAGCTTGCGGGGCAGTTTGGTGCAGGTGGCGCGCAGGCAGTGGATGATCGGCTGGTTGTGCGCGTAGCGCACGGCCGACTGGCCCTCCACCAGGATCTCCGCGTCGACCATGTCTACCGCCAGCCGCAAGCCGAATTCTTCGGCGTCGCGATTTGTTGCCAGTGCGACCAGGACACGGCGCAGCTGGTGATGCTTGATGATCTGCGTGGTGGCGTTGGCTTCGGCGCGCCACTTGGAGCGGGACCACGCGCCGGGATTCCTGCGGATGCGGCACACGCCCAACTGGCGGGGTGCCAGCACCTCTTGTTCCACGAGATCCTCTCGGCTCGTTGTGAGCACATGGCTGCCGAAGATCCCCTGTGCGGGCATGTGGACTGCCCAGTCCACGTCGCGCGTCTTGATGTCGAGGGTCATCTGGCGCGGGATGCGTGACGTGGCGGTCAGGTAGAGGCGGTGGTGGGCGAGGATCCGGTCGTCGTAGTGGATGTCGGCGTAGGGGTGCTCCGGCGTGATGATGCCTTCTGCCGTGTGGTGCGCTTCTTCGATGATGAGGTGGCCCCAGGCAGGAAGGTCGTGGTGGCGGTGGCTGTCGGCGATCCGCCGGGCCTGGTCGTAGCGGGCGAAGACCTGTGCTGCGGGTGGCTGTTGCCTGAGCCAGTCGGCCAGGTCGGCGGCGCTCGTCAGGCGTGGGCCGCGGCGAAGGCTGATCTCCAGTCCTGCCTGTGGTCCGTCGCAGACCTTCCGCCAGGTGGCGGCGGCTTGACGCAGATACGGCGCGTTGGGGCCGAGGATCAGGCAGGGGGCTGGGTCGAGCTCGTGCACGGTGGACGCGGCGATGATGGTCTTGCCTGCTCCGGCGGGCAGGTCGATGAGCGCTCGGCGGCCGCCTCCCTCGAAGATCACCGGGGCGAGGGCCGGTGGGGGGTCGTCCTGCGCCAGCCAGATCATCGGAGGCTGTTCGCCCGTCATGGCGGTGTCCCGCGCGGCGGATTCCTGGCCGGATGCGGCATGGAGGGCAGAGTCGGGGTGGCAGGGCGGCGGCCCCGGTTCCGGTTCGCTTCGGGGCTGGGGGGTCCACTCCATGGCCAGTGCGTCCAGGGCGGCGATTTCCTCTTTGCCGAGGGTGTTGCGGCGGAATCGGCCCCGCAGGTCGGCGAGCCATGGGCCGAGCGGGAAGCGCCGGTCGCCGTCCCCGGCGTGGAGGCCGGGCGGGACGTTCAGGTGGTGGTGCTGGCGGTAGAAGTGCCGTGCGGCGCGCAGGCCGCCCGCGAAGTGGTCGGTGGGCGATCGGTGCAGCGCCAGCGCCAGCGGGCTGTTCTTGAACGGCAGCGCCGCCAGTTGCTGGCGCTGTGCTTTGTCCAGGGTCGGGAACATGTCGAACTGCCGGTCGAGCCAGCGGGTTGCGGGGTCGGCGTCGCCGTCCAGGGGGCCGCCGGTGATGGCCGGAGGGGACGTGCGGTCGCGGACCTGTATCAGGGTGCGCTGCCAAGCGTCGGGCCAGTGGGGGTTCCACCAGCGGTCGATGTCGCGCAGGGCACGGCGGTAGGGGGCGGGCAGGGCGTTCTCGTCGTCCCGGCGGCGCTGCTGCAGGAGCCACTGTGCGAGGGGGCGGCGCTGGTAGGACTCTTGCGGGTCGTGGGGAAGGAGGTGGCCGTGCTCGCGCGCGTAGGCCTGGGCGGTTTCGAGGAAGGTCTCGGTGCTGTCCGGGTGGTGATGCCAGGCGAGGTTGAAGGTGGCAAGCGCGGCGACGCGGGCGGCGGACAGGTGTCCGGCGGCTTTGAGGGCGCGCTGGTACCCGAGCCAGCAGCCCAGATGGAAGCCGTCGTCGGTGATGTGGTTGCTGGGAACGTCGAGGTGTCCGTGTGCCGTGTGAAAGGCACGGGCGGCGGCCATACCGGTGTTCCAGAGGTCCGGTTCGGGTTCCATGATGCGCAGCATCAGGTGCGGGGCGATCTCTGGGGCGCGTGCGGGGCGGATGGCGTAGTCGGGGGTGGGAATGAGCAGGCGGCGGCCGCTGATCGGCAGGTGGTAGAAGTAGTGCTCGTCGTACGCGCGTAGCGCGATCATGACTTGGTGGAGCAGGTGGTAGGGCGTGCCGAAGGCGGCTTCTTCGGGGCTCTGGCCGGGGCCGAACAGCACAGGGATGATCAGGGTGGAGATCTTGTTCATGCCGGGGCCGATGCGCAGGGCCCGGCCGACGGCCTGGAAGATGTCGATGGTGGACCGCTTGGGGTCGGCGAACAGTACGGAGTCGGCGAGCGGGAAGTCGACGCCTTCGACGCACAGGCGGACATTGCACAGGACACGGAGCTCGGCGGGCGCGGCCGGGGGGCCGGCCTCGGGCGCTTGCCCGAAGTGGCTCATGCGTTCGCGCCGCTCGGTCCTCGACAGCTTATGGTGGACGCTGGACACCCACAGGCGATCGGCGTGTCCGCCCGGTATGGCGGCGGCGGTCTGCGGGAGGGTTTCGGCGAGGGCCTCGCACTGCACGACGCTGCGGCTGAAGGACACCGTTCGCTGGATGCGGAAGCCCTCCCGGGCCTTGAGCAGGGCGAGTTGGGCTGCGGCGACCCGCGCGGCGTCGGCCTGCGGGGTGCGGCCCCGCCGGGTGCGGTCGGTGAGGAAGGCGCGCAACTGCGGGTGATGGATCTCGGGGGCTGCGATGCGGTAGTCGGCGAGTCTGCCGTCATGGATGGCCTCGGCCAGGGAGTAGCGGTAGGCGACGGTACCGAAGAGGGACACGTCGTCCATGGAGGCGATCGGCTCGCCGGCTACGCCGCGGTTGACGTCCCAGATCCGTGGGGTGGCGGTGAGGTAGAGACGGTGGCGGGCGGGGATGGCGTCGTCGTCATGGATGGCGCCCCAGGCCTTGCTACGTGCTCCGGCGGTGCGGTGGGCCTCATCGACGATGGCGATGTCCCAGCGGGGCAGTCGGTGGTCGTGGTGGGCGAGGCGGAGCTTCTTCAGTGCGGCGTAGGTGGCGAAGACATTGACCGGTCCGTCGGCGGTGCGCATGGCGTGGGCCAGGTGCGCGGGATCGTCGGTCATGGTGAGGATGCCGTCGAGGACGGGTTCGCTGGTCTGCTCATCGGAGCAGACCCCGAGGTAGAGCCCTGGACGGCCGGCGGTGTACCAGACACGGGCGGTCTGGTTCAGCAGCTCCAGCGTGGGCAGCACGGTCAGGCTTCGGCTGTTGACCGCGACCTCGTGGGCGACGTGCACGGCGAGATGGGTCTTGCCGGTACCGCACGGCATGATCACTTGTTGCCGGGTGCGTCCCATCGCGAACGCGTTGAGTACACAGTCCGCGGCGTCACGTTGCCGGGGCCATAGCTCGCTGGGCAGGCGGCCGCCGGGAAGATCAAGCTGCACGGGCCAACTCCGCGGTGCTGGCGGGTCACTGGGGCATCCCGAAGGATGGGCGTCGGCACGAAAGGGCTGCCAGCACTATCACACGATCAGGTGAATTGCCGTAAAGAAAGGGGCTGTTCGGCACGCGCACGCGGTGTAACTGTGCAGGGCCGGGACGCGGTGGACGCTGTGCGCGGCCAAAGTGCCAGCGGGGCAGGGTGGGGCGTATGGAGTGGGGCCGGAGTCTGGCACGCGTCTCGGTACGGCTGGCCGGCCACGAGTCGAACTGCTCGCTGCTGTGGCGTGTGGCAGCGGCCCAGGGGGTCGATGTCGCTTTCCTGCTCGAGGAGTTGGGCGAGGGAGAGCCGGGGCAGCAGGCGGTGCCGCCGCACCTGGCCGAGGTCCTCTTGAGTGTTCCGGCCGCCGAGCGGCTCGCCGCGATGCTGAATATGGAGCTGTCCCGGCTGCAGTGGGCGCTTCCTCATCTGCGGGCGCCCCACCTGCTAGCCGGGCGGCGGGCCCGGTGGGAGTGGCCGTGGTATCCGATGGAGCACTGTCTGGTCCCGGCCTGCAGCCGGTGCGTGGCACTGCGCAGCGGCGGGTGGGGGCCGATCTGGCTGGTCTGGCCGGAGACCTGGAAAATCTGCGACCGGCACGGGCAGTTCACCCATGTGCGCCAGCCCGGCTCCGGCGTGGACCTGGCCCCGCTGACGCAGGTGGTGGCCGCACACCGGCGGCGTCGGCGGTTCGAAGGCCGGCACGGGCCCGTCGGGGCGTACCTGGCCGCGGACGCGTTCGCGATCACCGGCTGGTGGTGGCGCACGGCGGTCGTGGAGCGCTGGGCCGGGCGGGCCCGGCGCGCGGGACGGCCGGAGGGCGACCTTGAGTCGGCTTGGCTGTGGGTGTATCCGGAGGCTGTCGCGGTGGCGCGTGCCCTGCTGGACTACGAGCGGCAGCGCGCGCCACGGCCCGGTGGGCCGTGGGCGGCGGCCGAGGCACAACTCCTGGGGCGCGTCGCGCAGTTGGCCGCATCGCTCGACCTGCCGCAGGGCATGTGGCAGGTCCCGGTGGCCGAGTGGCTGCACCGGCATCACCGGTGCGTGCCGCCGGCGGCACCGAGCGACGGGCCGGGCCGGCCGGTGACGGCGCTGGTCCACGCCGGCGCGGAGCAGCAGGGTTCCTTGGGCGAGCGGTGCTGTCTGCCCTGGGACTGGAACGACCCGTCCGTCCCGGTGTGACGCTGTGCGGTGGAGCGGCAGCCGCCGGCCGCGGTAACGGGCGCGTCGCGATCGTGGTCGACCAGGCCGTCCCGGCCGACGCCGCGCACGCCTTCACGCCCTCGGCGTTCCTCCTGTTCCAGCGCCCTGAGCGTCCTGCAGTCGGTTCTCTGCGGTGCGACGGCTTCGGTGGCGTGCATTGGAGGAGCGGTGCTGTCAGCCGTAGCAGTGGAGCGGTCCCTCGGCGCCCGCATGACGATGTATCCGCCCGGCCACACACGTTCCCCCCGCAGACGGAACATGCGTGCGACACATCGCTGATTCGAGTGACGGCGGGGGAAGTGCCCTGTCCGGGGGCTGCGGGGCGGTCGATGCTGGCCGAGGCCGCTTGCGCGGCCGCCTGTCGCACGGCCAGGGGGTGTGATCGTGCCCGTGTACGCCCGAGACATCACGGTCGCCTTTGTCGACCAGTTCGGGCGGCAGCGTGCCCTGCCGGTGGAGCGGGTGGATGGCATCCCGTTCGAGGAATTGCCGCCGCTGCGGACCCCGGTGGCCTATCCCGGGCGGACCTCTTTTGTCACCAATGCCGTAGCTCCGGTCGGCGGGCAGACCCTGGTGTGCTCATCGCTGCGCGAGCTGGCCTGCTCGATGCTGCTGGATCGGGACCCGCAGGCGGGACAGCGCAGCGTCGGCCCGTTGGAGTTGCGCTGGCAGGACGGGCGGCCGCGCTGGACACGGCCGGCGTTTGTCGTGCGGCGTGCAGGATGCCGCGAGGTGGTGTGCGTGCAGCCGTCCGAGCCAACCGCCCAATGGCGCCTGGAGCAGGAGGTGTTGGGCGTGGCGGCCGCGTCTGCGGGCTGGCGGGTGCGGGTGATGGTGCCCCCGCAGGGCGTGGAGCTGGACAATCTGACCCTGATGCACGCGGCACGCGACGCCGTCGACTGCCCGGATCACCTCGAGCGGCTGCTCGCGCATACGGTGCGTCGCCGCACTATTTCCAGCGCCGTGCGGGCCGCCGGCCTTTCACCTCTCAGCGGTGTGGATCTGGCCTACCACCTGCTGTGGAAGGGCGCGCTGCTCTGCGATTCGCGGCAGTTGCTCACGCCCTCGACGACCGTGTGGCGCGCCAGCCGTGGTGGGGTGCGGGCGTGAAGGGGTGGCGGCCGGAGCCGCCCCCGGTGCGGGACAGTCTCGCTCTGGGGGACACGGTGCGCTATCGCGGCACCACCTGGGAGATCATCGCGTTCTGCGGTCCCCGCGTCTATCTGGAGCGGCCCGGTCAGGCCGCTGCGGACCCGCTGGTCATCCTGCAGCGGGCGCTGACCGCGGCGCCGGACTTCGCCGTCGTCAGTCGGCCCGCACAGCGGACCGTAGTGCCGATGCGGGTCGGCGAACTCACCGGCCTGCCGCGCAGGCTGCGCAAGGAGGCCAAGCGGTGGGAGCGGCACGTCAAGGAAGTCCTGCACGAGCAGGCACCCTGGATTCCGGCCGACACGCCGGCCGTGCCCGCGTTCGCCCCCGCCCTGCGCACCCTCAAGGAGCGCTACCAGGCCAAGGCCGACCAGCTCACCGCGCTGGGCCACCAGGTGTCGTCCGCCACCGTGGAACGCAAGTGCGCCGCGTGGCGGGCGGGCGGATTGATGGGGCTGGTCGACAAGCGCAGCCTACGCGGCGGGTCCCTCGCCGGCCGCCTCGATGCGAAGGTGATCGACCTGGTGTGGGAGGTGCTGGACGACGAGCGGAAGGCGGGTCGCTCCCCCGGCACCCTGTCGCGTCTGATCGACGACGTGAAGCGCCTGGTCATCTCCCGCTACGCAGTCAACGGCACGGTCCCCAAGACGTTCCGCTGCAGCCAGGCCACTTGGTACCGGCTGCTGGCCGGCCTGAGCATCACCGCCGAGAACGCACACGCGGTGGCCGCCGCCCGGTCCGCCGGCAGTGCCCACACCGCCGGCTGGCATGACGGGCGCCCGGCGACCCTCGCCCGCTGGCCCGGCGAGCTCGTCCAGATCGACACCACCGGGCTGGATGTGCTGGCGATGGGCGACGACGGGCGGGTGATCTCCGTGGAGCTCACCATCGCCATCGACGTCGCCACCCGGAGCATCATCGGCGCGCTCGTCGTGCCCAAGCGCCACCGCCGCGGCGACGGCCACGGGCGGTGGATCGCCGGGCGGGCCACCCGCTCCTTCGACACCGTGCAGGTGCTCGGGCAGGCTCTGGCACCGCTGCCGGCCCGTCCGGGCTGGGGCCCGCAGACCCTCATGGAGGGATCCGCGCTGCCGTACGAGGAACTGCTGGCCGCCGACGAGCGGTTCGCCGGCTCCGCCGCCCGCCCGGTCATCAAACCGCACACCATGGTGATCGACCACGGATCGCCCTACATCTCCGAGGACTTCACCCGGGCCTGCCTGTCCCTGGGCATCCAGGTACGCAAGGCGCGGCTGCGCACCGCGATCGACAAGGCCATCGTGGAGCGGGCCATGCGCGCCGTCAAAACCGGGTTCAGCCAGTACCTCGCCTCCTACACCCACCACCGTCTGGACCTGCGCGGAAAGAAGGTCCGCAAACAACTGGTGTGGACGATTCCCCAGCTCCAAGACCTGTTCGAGCAGTGGGTCGTGCTGCACTGGCAGCAGACTCCGCACGGCGGGCTGCGCAGCCCCTTCCGCCCCGGCGTGAAGGTGTCCCCCAACGCGATGTACGCCGCCCTGGTGGCGATGCGTGGCTACCGGCGCATCAACCTGACCGAGACCCAGACGCGCAAGCTGCTGCCCGCCTGGTACGTGCGCGTCGACCGCAAGGGCTTCCAGATCAACAACCGCACCTACAACCTGCAGAAGGGCGGACTGGACGCCTTCCGCGAACCGTCGGGTATCGCCTGGCTCAAGGGCCGCTGGGAGGTGCACTGCTCCCCCAACAACCCCGAATTCGCCTGGCTCTTCGACCGCCGGGCCGAGGAGCGGGGAAAGGACCCGTGGGTGGAGGTGCCCTTCATCCACCGCCGCCTGCTCGAAGACGGGTGGACGGAGGAGGCCTGGGCGGAGGCCGAGCGCATCCACAACGCGCAGGGCGGCAGCACCCGCGACGAGGCGGCCATCACCCGGGTCCTGGCCAAGCTGCAGCGCACCCTGGCCGCCGGGCCACAGCCCGGCACCGCCCCGCCCGCCCCGGCCGCCGCGGCCCGGCAGCAGCCCCGTACGCTCGCGTCCCCGGTCGACACCGGCGCCGACCTGCCCCCGCTGGACATCGAGTCGGTGCGCCCGTTCCGCTCCCTGGACCGGCCCGCGCGGGACCTGTTCGACACCCCGGAGCCGGTACGAGGCGGCGGCCAGAGCCTCGAGGACTTTCTCGCCTCGCTGCCCCAGAGCCCGCCCGTTGACCCGCCGGGCGACAGCGACAGCACCCCGCCGCCTGATGACCCCGAAACCCTGCCGGGAGAGTGCTCATGACCGCCCAGACACGCGCACCCCGCACCGCCGCCACCCGGCCGGCAACGCCCGCCACCGGGCAGGATCCCACCAGCACCGTGCTCGCCTGGAACGCGCTCGTGCGGGAGGACCCGCCCCCTCCCCCACCGCTGCCTGCCGCCGCACCGGACAAGGTCAGCGAAGACGACCCACGGGTGCGCTACCACGCCCGGCTGGGACTGGTGGAGACGACCGACATCCGCAAAGGTCTGCAGACCGCGCGCCGCCTGCTGCGGCTCAACGGTGAACGCCGCCACCCCTGCTCGCACGTCGCCATCGACAGCGACTGCCGCGGCACGGGCAAGCGGACCCTGCTGCACCACATCGGCCTGGGCTTTCAAGGCCGGATGGAGAAGCTGTACGGCATCGACGACCGCGTCATCCCCGTCGTCTGCCTCAACACCCCGCCCACCCCTGGCTCTCCGGCCGACTGGTCCGCCGCCATGGCCGCCTTCCTGGGATGGGACCTGTACCGCAGTGACGTTGAGGGCCGGCTGGTCCTGCGCATGAAGGACTTCACCGGCCCCGCCCTGCACATGTTGCGCAGCAGCCGTACTCGCTTGTGTCTGATCGACGGCATCGACCGGCTGCCCACCGAAGATCTGCAGCCGACGTTCGACTTCTTCGACTACCTCACCGACGAACTGTCGCTGACCATCTTCTGGAGCGGCATCGGCTCCAGCGACATCCTGCGCGAAGCCCGCACCGCCCGAACTCCCGCACTGCGCCAGGCAGGCGAGAACACGGCCACGCTCCGGCCACGTGCCGTCCCCACCCTGTGGGTCAACCGTCTTCCGCCGCGCAGTGCGGAACATCCCGACGAGTGGGTCAGCGCCGTCGCCACCCTCGACGGCAAACTGCGGCTGATCTACCACGTGCCCGGCACCCTGCTGACCTACCAGAAAATCTTGTACCGGATCACCGACGGACTCATGGAACATCTCGCCCCGCTGATCGGCATGGCCGCCCAGCTCGCGATCCTCGACCGCAGCGAAGCCCTCACCCTCGACGTGCTGCGGGATGCCGCCGCCTACCTCGACCTGCCCGCCGGCCGGGACACCGACGACCTCTGGGAGATCGAATCCGAGTCGGCGGCGGACGCTCCCACCACCGCAGCAGACCCTCCGCGGTGAAGGGCATTGCCTCAGCTGACGTGAAGAGCCAGCGGCACCCGCACATACGTGGTCCGGCCGCCCCAGATCGCGTCGTCCACACACGTCGGATCGGCCATCGGCCCGGTAATGATCACAACGTCGCCCGCGGCGGCGACAGCCCGCCGCCACGCCGCCGTCGTCGGCATTGTGCCGTCGTAGAAGCAGCCCTTGTCCGGCATGGACACGCGCAGTATGTCGCCGGGCAGGCGCAGTTGTGCACGCCATCCCGCCGTGCGCCCGGGGGCGAACAGCGTCGTCGTCGACAAAGGTTTCCCTCCCGCCTTGCGCACGAGGAGCTCCACCACGTCCTCCACCTCTACATTCCCCTGCGCCGTCCCCACCTGCATGGTCATGGGCTGCAGCATGAAGATCACAGCCTGTTCGGCGAAGTGCCCGCACAACGCCCCCAGTTGCATCTCACCGGGGGCGAGTTCGAACGGCTCCTGGCTGCTGGGATGATCCGCGCTGAGCACGGCCACCAGCTCCACGGCCGTGTCGGCCGCCTCCCGCCGCTCTTGCATACTGCACTCCGCGCTGGAGGCGACACTCACCGTCCCGCCGTCGACCCCCGACCTGGCCAGCTTGCGGAACCCGGCCGAGGTACGAACGCCCCCCTCCGCCTCGCCGCCGTCCCGCAGGGCCGCAGGCAATCCATACGTCTCCGAAGCGATCAGACACGCCCACTCCACCAGCTTGCCGACCGCCCGGACGTCGGGTGCCACGCGGTCCAGCAGAACCGACCGGCACTCCTGACAGCCGTCCAGTGTCGCGTCGTACAACTGGTCCATCACGGCGGCACGCGTCCCGAAGTCCGGGTTGCGGAAGTGCGAGGGCGCCACGAACTGCCGGACGCGGTCTCCTGAGTGATCGTGCACGTGATCGGCGGTAGCAACGAGCTTTCCCACGGCTCCTCCAGCACCCGGTCCCACCAAGTCCGGCTCATCGTCCCGCCGCCTCGACATCAGCCATCCAAAAAATGGGAAACCATTGCACGTCAGCCGATACTTCGCTACGAGGGCAAACAGGGATCACCCGCGCCCGCCGCACCAGCGAGCCTCAACTGCCCGTCGCCCCGGCCAGACTTAAGCCACGACCACGCACACCGCCAGCAGGGACAGGCCGTATGCGGCGATCGCCAGGTGCAGAACGGTCCACAGGCGGTGCAGGCGGATGCGGTGCAGGCGGGGGAACTGGCGGTAGTGCGCCGTGCGGGCGCGGACGAGTGCCTCGTCGGAGCTGAGCGCCCCCAGCTCCACCAAGTCGCGGGTCAGGGCCCGCGCCTGGGCGAGATGATAGGAGGCCCGCTCGTAGTACTTGGACACGGCGAGCGCCCCGTAGACCCCGGTCATGGTCACGAACAGGCACAGCGGCAGGACGTTGAGGGTGAACTTCTGCTGGACGATCAGAGCGCTCAGGGCGGCCGTGATAACGAGCAGGAGGTTGGTCAGCGTGGAGCGTTGGGTCTCGCACTGGCGCAGCTGTTCGCGGTGTTCTTTCCAGTAGGCGCGTATCGCCTCTTCCGACACCGTCGTCATAGAATCCCACTCCCCCGCATCTGCACCCTATGTACCCCGGCTCCGGCGCACCGCCGGGCGGCCCCTCAGCAGTGGAGACACCGTAGCGTGAAGATCTTTGTCAGCAGCGCCCGCAAGGGCCTGGAGGAGGAGCGCGACGCGCTCGGCGGGCTGATCACCGCGCTGGGGCACACCCCGGTACGGTTCGAGGACTTCTCGGCACAGAGCACGCCGAGCCGGGAGGCCTGCCTGAGGGCGCTGGCGACGGCGGACGTCGCCCTCTTCCTGCTGGGCCCCTCCTACGGCCACACCTTTCCCGAGACCGGGCAGTCGGCCACGCACGACGAGTGGATGGCGGCCCAGGCGGCGGGCATGCCGCGGCTGGTCTACCGCAAGACGAACGTGACGTTCGAGCCCGCCCAGCACGCTTTCGCGCGGACCGTCGAGGCCTACGCCACCGGGGTGTTCCGTGATTCCTTCGCCAGCACTGCGGAGCTGCTGCCCAAGGTCACCCGGAAGATCAAGGAGCTGGAAGAGACCGACTCCCCGCTCGACTTCGCTCCCCTGACGCATGCGGTGGACCTGCGGTGGATCCACGACGAGCAGTCCTCCTCGCCCTGGTCCGGCGTCAGCACTCCGCTGCTGGAACTGCACGTCCTTCCCGTGGACTTCGCCGGCTACTCGACTCGTGAACTGGAGCAGCTCAACAGCTCCCTGTTGGGCCGCATCCGCAGGACCGGCGCGGTCGCCGACTCCGACGCCCTGACGGCCTCGCGCTCCGCCGATCACGTCGCCGTCGACATCGACGTCCCGGCCCACCGGCCCCTGTGGAACAGTCCGCAGACGGGCGCGCTCAGGCAGGTGCGCCTGTACAAGACCGGGCAGCTCTCCGCACGCGCGACGCTGCCCAGCGACGGCCTCGGCTCGATCCTGGACCGAACCGCCCTACCCGCACAGATCACCGAACTACTGGCCTTCCTCGGCGCGTTGAACATCGTCGAGCAGGAGCGCATCGTTGTGGCCGCCGCCGTGTCCGACCCCTCGATGACCACCGTCGACACCTTCGCCCCTCACCGGTCGCGGTCCCGGGCCGGCCTGTCCATCAACCGCAGCTTCATCTTGCGCACCGAGCCCGACGAGTCCGTCACCCTGGCGGCGCTGACGAGCGGGGCCGAGGAAGTTGCCGGCCATGTGGCACGCACGCTGATCGCGCAGCATCCCCTCTCTTGACCCTCCGGTGGAAGCCTTCACGAGGCTCATGCCGGAGCGCGCCCGCCAGGCGGGCCTCCACCGCCCCGCTGGCCAACCAGCCGGTCCGGGCCACTACGACCGGGTGGCCGCCTCGTCCCCGTTGTCGGCCAGCCATCGCGCGGCGCGTGTTTCGTAGTTGGGGGCCAGCAGGCGCTGGATGCCGGTGACGTATTCGCCGGCCGACTGCCCCTCGGGCGCGGCCAGGACCCCTGCGTGGACCAGGTTGGCGGTCACGATCCTCATGGTCGGGACGGTCGGGCCGGACCAGCCCTTGAAGTCGGGTACGTCGACTGTGGGTGCCCTGCCCGATGCGCGCCAGGCAGCCTGCCGCAGCTGACGATTGCCGGTGAAGGCGCTGTGTGCCGCGAGGTCAGCCAGGACACGGGCCGTGGTGCCCGCTTCCAGCCCCAACCGCTCGTCCGTCCCCGGGGCCACATCCGGGCCCAGCGCGCGCAGGGCCCGCGGGTCCAGGCGCAGCAGCAGATCTGCCATCGGCTGGGTGAGCATCGGATCGCGCAGCAGGTCCTCGAGCAGGGAGCGCACCTGGCCTTGCAGGGGAGCCGGGATATCGAGGTGGCAGTGGGCTGCGGCAGCGGCGAGCAGACAGGCCTCAGGAAGCAGCCGCCGGTCGTGGTGGCTGTGCTCGAGCATCAGGCGCAACTGGCGTTCCTCGTCGGCCAGCAGCCGTAGAGCGCGGGCTGCCGGGGTGTCGCCGAGCCACCGGATGAAGTGCGCAGGGGACTCGATCAGCCCGCCGGCCTGGGCCATGCGATACCAGGGTGCGACGGCGTACATGCACCACGGCACGAGTCCGATCATCTGCTCCAGGTGGGCGAGGTCGGTGCGTCGCCGTCGCAGTGCGATGGAGCAGATGCGGAAGTGCAGCTCTTGGCGGGCGCTTTTGTCGCCGTAGCTGTGCAGGGACTGCAGCTCATGGAACAGGGCATCGGCCGCCTCCGTCAACGGGCCTTCGAGGCGGTCGGTGTGCTCCCGGGTGCTCCAGCGTTCGGAGAAGGTCAGGGTGTCGCGATCGATGTCGGACAGCAAAGGGATGCAGGCGCTCACCGGCTCGGGCAGCCGCATCGCCGTCGTGGTGCTCGGCGGGAGCGGCCCGCCCAGGCGTGCGCGCAGCGTCTGCGCCATCTCGGCCCAGGCAGCGGCCTCGTCGGCTGCGCGCTGGGCCAGTACACGTTCCTGGCGTAGCTTGCGTCCCTTGGCGGCGCCCTGCTCATTCAGGAGCGGGGCACCCGCGGCAAGGCGCTCGGTCAGCTCCGCCTGCAGGACGCGTTTCACCTCTGCGGCCGGCACCTGGTCGCGGACAACTTCCACCGTCGGAGCATGGCCGGCTTCCTCCAGCCCGCGCACCCAGGCGGCGACTGCATGGGCGGTGGGCTGCTTCTTCAACACGACCTGAGCGAGAGGGAGGTGAGAAGGAGCGGGGACCTGGCCCAGGTACCGCTGGGTGTTGTCCCGGGGATCGACCAGCGCGTAGATGACACGGGCGCCAGCGGCAGGGTGTGAAAGTGACACGAGCACCGATGGTAGAGCGCGGGCGCCGGCGGAAGCCCGTCCGTCACTCGCGCGAGTGGTGTCGGCGAGGTGGGCGACGCAGACCCCGACAGGCTGCGCAGGCACGGCACTGAACGAACTTCAGCGCATCTACCCACAGCACTTACTTCCTCCCTCCCGCTCGCTCTCCGCCCCCTGGCGCACCCCGATCCAGGACCTGAAGGCAGCCATGAACTCGTCGAGGTGCGGATGCCCAGTGGTCACCGGGTGCGATTGCGGCAGCTGGTCACTGCAACGGCGGATCCGCCACGGTGCACCCGGAAACGCTGGCATCATGCTGCCGTGAGGTGCAAGGTACGCATGTCAGCGTCTGGCGTTCATCTGTTCGACCGCGTCTCCGGGGTGAACGTGCTCCTCGACGAGGTGCGTGTTCCTGCTGAGTTGTTCTCTCGTGCTCCACGATATCTGTCCGTCGCGCTGACGAACGCGTGCGAGCTCGGCTGCGTCTACTGCTATGCGCCCAAGCATGCCGCTGCGCTCGACAGGGAGCGCGTGCTGGCGTGGGCGGTCGAACTTGATGCCGCCGGGTGTCTCGGTGTCGGCTTCGGAGGCGGGGAGCCGACCGCGTACCGGAGGTTCGCTGGACTTTGTTCCGATGTTGCCCGCTCCACGTCCATGGCGGTGACCTTGACGACCCATGGGCACCGGTTCACCCCTGACCTGGTCGATTCCTTGCGTGGCGTTGTGCATTTCGTCCGTCTGTCGGTCGACGGGGTCGGGGCTACCTACGAGCGGCTCCGTGGCCGTCCGTTCGCGTCTGTGGCTCGCGCGGCCGGGTTGCTCAGCACTCTCGCACCGTTCGGCATCAATGCGGTCGTCAACGCCGACACGGTCGGCGAACTGGACGCACTCGCCGAGTTCGCCGACCGTGTCGGGGCCTGTGAACTGTTGCTCTTGCCCGAACAGCCGACCGCAGCGACCCCCGGGATCAGTGACGCCGACGCGCAGCGCCTCCTTCAATGGGTGGCGACAGCCAGGACCAAGGTTCGGCTCGCCATCTCGCGTACCGGACTCGAAGCCGCGCTGCCCACTGCGCCGATCCCCGGCGAACTCCCTCTCGACGCGCACATGCACCTCGACGCGGGCGGCGTCCTGCGCCCTCACGCCTATGCATCCGCGGGAGTGCCGGTCAGTGGCTCCATCATGGAAGCGGTGCGGATGCTGAGGGAGGCATGATGAAGATCTGGAACGGCTACGGTTCGGAGCATTCGATGGATCTGGTCTTGATCGGTCGGTTCCAGACTGTCACTGGCGCGAAAGCGGCGGAGGAGCGTATGGAGGCTCTGCGAGCCCTTGCCGAAGCCACGTGGTCCGACGATGACTGGCGCAGTCATGACGAGCGCCTGCCTCGCGAAGTCGGCGAAGCGCTGCAGCAGATGAAGCTGTATGACATGGGACGCTCCGACGTTGACAACTACGCTCTGGACTACGGGGTGACCCGTGAGGCAGAGACGGTCCGGGTCTGGACCGACGAGTCCGATGTCCAGGGATTCCTCAAAGTGCTCCTCCACCACGGCGCGAAGGTCGAGGTCTTCTCCCGCCATGACTGGGACGAGGAAGCGAACCAGCGGTCGGGTGCGAACAACCGGAGCGACGGTGGAGCTGACTGATCTGACGCGCCTGCCGGGTGCTGCCGACCGGAACTTCGAAGCGCTCACTCGAGCCGTCGTCTCGCGCCGCTACGGCGCGCTGGGCACGATTCGCGAGCGCCGCAACCAGCCCGGTGTCGAGTTCTACCTGCACGTCGAGCATGCCGGCGCGCTGGGCGAACCCGGCCGCACCTGGGGGTGGTCGTGTAAGTGGTTCATCCTCAACAACAGAAACGAGCTCACCGCAGGCCAGCGCACACAGATCGAGGACTCCCTCACCAAGGCGATCAGGCATGTCGCTGGTCTGAGCGACTTCGTGCTGTGCCTTCCGCAGCGGCCCTCGAGGGGCGACGAAGAGTGGATCTACGGACTCGCCCGCCAGGGCGTCAGCGTCAAACTGTGGTCCACCGAAAACTTTGACGCCGAACTGGCAGGACACGACGAGCTGCGCTCCACCTTCTTCGGTGAGCTCGCGCTCACCCCCGAGACGTTGGCGAGGGCCCACTCGCAGTCGGTGGCACCGGTTGCGGCACGGTGGGCACCGCAGCTGCACACCACCCATCATGTGCAGCACCGTATCGAGCGGGTCTTGCTACGCCCCTCGTCGTTCGATGGGCTGCAACAGCTCGCCGACGACGTCACAGTCCGGCTCCAGGCTCTGCACGCAGCCCTGGACGGCCTTGATGGAGCTTCCCGTTCCGGCGCCGAGGAAATTGCCGACGACCTGACGGGGTTTGTCAACAGCTTGCGCGCTCTCCTGGATGCGGGCAGCAGCCTTCGGCCCTGGGAAGTGCGCGATCTCCTCGCCGACCAGCAGCCTCCCAAATCCTCTCCCCGAACGCTGCGGCGCCTCGTGCTCAAGCTCCGGCAACGTCGCCTCCCCCAGGCGCCGCTCGTTGCCGGCCTCGCAGCGGAGATCCGCGACATCGTTCAATGGCTGGCTGCCCTGCGCGCAGACGCCGAAGCGCCGCTACTGGCCGTCGTTGCCGCCGCCGGGCAAGGCAAGACACACCTCGCCGCGCAGCTCACTTCGCCGACGGGCCAGCCGACAGCCGGGGTCTTCGTCCAGGGAGCCAGCCTGCATTCCGGCGACACCCTCGACAGCCTCGCGCGACGCATCCCCGGTCTGAGAGTCGACCGCTTCGATGGCCTTCTGGAAGCACTCAACTCGGCCGCACTCCGCGCCGGCTGCCGGACCCCCCTGGTCATCGACGGCCTGAACGAGTCAGAGCGGCCCCTGCAGTGGCGAAACCTGCTCGCTGAACTAGTACCAGCCCTGAGCCGCTATCCGCACGTCATACTGATCGTCACCCTCCGCGAGGCGCTCGCCGACCAGGTCCTCCCGCAGCAGACCCTGCCCCTCGAACTGGAGTGGCAGCACACGGAAGTGGACGACATCCAGCGGGTCTACTTCGACCACTACCTCATCAACCCGGACGGTGCCTGGCTTCCGCGCTACACCTTCGACAGCCCGCTGTTCGTCCGCATGTACTGCGAGGCCGCGAACCACGACCGCCAGGTGCCTGTGGGCGTGGAAGCCCTGCCTCAATCGCTCATCGGCGTCTTCGAGCTGTACCGCGACGGTGTGGTCAAGCGACTGGCGCTGGACCCGGCCCGCGTTGCAGTGCCAGCCGACGACATCAAACGCCGCCTGGCAGCTCTGGCACGACGCATGTGGAAGGACAACGTCCGCCGGCTTCCCTCCGACGAAGCGCGCAGCATCCTCGACGTCGGCCAGCCGAACTGGGACGAAAGCCTGTTCCGTCGCCTCCTGGAGGAAGGAGTGATCTTCCGCGAGGAGACCAAGGGGACCGATGACACCGACTGCGGCTTCGTGTTCGACCGCCTGGCCGGATACCTGATCGCCGACGCTCTCCTGGCGCACATGCCCTACGCGGACGTCAACGAACAACTGCAGAAGGCGGCACTGTGGCAGTCGCTTCTAGGGGAACAGGCACACCCTTTAGGCGAGGACATCCTCATCGGCCTCATCTCGCTGATGCCACGCCGCTTCACCAGCCACCACCTATGGCCGCTTGCCCCAGCCGAACACCGTCCATTCGTGCTCGCCCAGGAACTCAACACCGAGTCAGAGTTCCTCAACAACGAGACGGTCGACGCACTCGCCACCGCAATGGTCACCGCACCTCGTGGCAAAAAGAGAGGCCGGCCCGCCTTCAGTCGCCTATGGGAGATCCGCAGATCCGCCTCTCATCGTCTGAACGCCGTCTTCCTCGACCGGGTCCTGCGACAGCTGCCTCTGCCCCAACGCGACCTGCGCTGGAGCGAATGGGCTCGGGCCCGCGCAGGGAGTCAGCTCATGTCAGAGGTGGAACAAGCCGCCGACGAATGGACCAGGCGCAGCAGTCGCGCCGAGAGCGACGACCTGAACGCCCTGGCCATCGCCTGGCTGCTGACCTCCACGAACACCGGCCTGCGGGACCTGTCGACGAAAGCTCTTCAGCGATACGGCCGACTGGAACCCAAGCGGTTGTTCGACCTCGCCGCCCGGATGCTCGATATCGATGACCCCTACGTCGTCGAACGCCTCGTCGCGGCCGCGTTCGGCGCCGCCAGCGCCCACCAGATGCCCGATCCTGGCGGCCCTCTGGAACACGCACTACGGGACTGGCTGGTGCAGCTGCGCGACCGCTTCCTCGACGGCGGAAACGCACCCACCTCCCACGAGCAGCTGCGCGGCTACATGCGGGCAACCTACGAGTTCACCGGCATCCTTCACCCCGCCGCCGTCCCGGAGGGGGTCGACGCCTTCGCGCCGAGGTTCGCAGCCGTGGAGGCGGCCGAGACGTTGGAGGACGGCGCCCCCAACGCCGAGGAGTGCGAGCGCACCCTCGGCATGGACTTCCAGAACTACGTCATCGGGGCTGCCATCAACGGCAGGAGCAACTACGACTTCAAGCATCCCGGCTTCCGCCGGGCCCGTTCCGAGGTCATGGCCCGGGTCTGGGAACTGGGGTGGCGGGAACAGGACTTCGGCAGCATCGACCGGCACATTGCCACAAGTACCGTGCGACGTCACGACACGCACCGAAGGGTGGAACGCTACGGCAAGAAGTACGGTTGGATCGCCTATCACGAGATGGTCGGCCGTCTCGTAGACGCCGGTCACGCGCCAGCCCCTTTCGGGGACGCCGAACGTCTGATGCCCGACATCGACCCGACCTTCCCCGACAAGCCGCCTGCAGCTCCCATGCTCCTTCCGTCCTGGGCGCCTGAGGAGCCTACGGACAACCAGACCTGGCTCACCTCCGGGGCCATCGCGCTTCCGGACGATCTGTGGTCCCCCGAAGAGATCCACGGAATCGGCGGCGGCTGGCTTCTGGCCGAAGGGTTCTTGGAGCACCGCTGCCACGGGCGGACAGTGTTCGGGTTCTTCCGCACTCTCCTGCTACAGCCGCATGACACAGACTCCGCCACTCAGCTGGCCGGTGAGCGTCCCTACCCGGGAAACGACTTCTTCCCCCGGCTGCCGATGGTCCGCGACGTGCTGGCCGCGGAAATGCCGTGGAGCCCCAGGTTCAAGCTGGCAGTCGGCGATGACGCCAGGGACCCCTTCCCGTACCGCACACTGCGCCATGACGGACAAGACGACGGCATCACGTTCGATCAGGTCGCTGTGGACTTCTCTCTCGACAGCAATTCGGAGTCCGGGCTCGGGAGCGGCTATGACGTCCCGTCATACGAATTCGCCGCCCACTCCGGCCTGCGCCAACTGCCCGGCACGGTGGACCTTGTGGACCGGGAGGGCCGGCGGGCCTCTGCGGTGTTCCGCGTGGATGAGCCCTGGCGCGGCTACCTGCTGTTTCTGCGCCGTGATCTCGTCCAGGACTTTGCAGGAGACCGCCGGATCATGCAGGCAGCCTGGGGAGAACGCGAGGTCAGCGCTGTCAACTGGCACGACGTCCCACCCTGGATGCGCGCGGTGCACCAAAGCTATGCACACATATGGCGCCACATCCGTTTGCTCGAGGCGGATCGGCACAGCGCAGAGAGCTGATATCCGGTAGAGCGTGGGCCAGGCCCACTCGCTCAAGTGACCGGCCGCACCGAACCGTGCTTGCCGAGGATATGCGTGAGGTTCTGTGCCGTTTCCTCAACCGGGAGATCCTGCTCAAGCTGTGGCCAGTACTCCACACACTCATCAGCAGAGCCATCAAAGAGGTGTGGGAGGAGGCATTCCCCGAACTACGGTCATGATCGGCTTCAACAGAACCTGTCCCAATCCACGTGTGCGGCACCCCAGTTCCGCGCCATGCAGACACCGCAGCAATGACGAGGCCTCGCTCCTGCAAGCACGCGCCGCACCGGGGCAGGCCATGGGGGGGAAGATACTTGCCGTGAAGGTCATGCTGGATAACAACATCTGGTCCTACCTGGGCGATGAGCAGGCAGGCGCCCGGTTCAAGGCGCTCATCCACTCTCTGGGACATCGCGTGGTGACTGCACCCGGTGTGCTGCTGGAGGTGTTGCAGCACCCCCGGCCGGACAAGCGGGAGGAAATCGTCAGGGCCATCATGGCCGGCACGGATGAGCGCCTTCGCAGCGAGGCCGACCTGGAGGCCGCCGAAGTCATCGCGGAGGTACGGCGCCTCCACCCGGAGTGGATACGGCGGGTGCCCGACACCGGGCGTGAGGCGACATGGCGCACTTACTGGACAAAGACGTTCTGGCGGCAGGCAGTGGAGTCCCACGACCGCTTCCGCGAGATCGCACCGGCTCGGCGCGCAGCTCGAGCCACGCAGTTCATGGTGGACGTCCAGAAAGAGCAGCAAAAGGTCTGGCGTGAGGGCAAGTTCGATCTCAGCGACCTCTCCCGCATCACCACATTCCCCTCGGAAGAGACCCCGGAAGAGTCACAGCTCGGCTGGGAGCCCGGCGACAAGATCGCATCGTGGCGCTGGCTGACGCAGGAGGTCTACTGGCACTACTTCACCGTCGGCCGCCGCTCTGCCCTGACCCACGAGGACACCACGGGCGCCGACTGGGTCGGCGCCCGCGTCGACCTTCGCGCCATGTGCGCCTCTCGGGAAAGGTTCAACCGCTTCTGGCTGTACGAGGTGGAGGCCGAGAACATGCCTCGCAGCTGGCTGCGTTGGGCCGCTGACACCGTCCAGACGGACATGAAGATCACCGGTGGCAACCCGCGCGATGTGCAGCACGCCACCCACCTGCCGGACTGCGATGTGTTCCTCACTGCCGACAAGAACTACCTGAGAGTGCTGGACCGGATCTCAGAGCAGGCACCGGCATCCATGGGCCGCGGCCTCCGTGTCGCCCCGGCAGCCCACGACGGCACCATCGAAGCGATCGAGGCGACACTCCACACTCTTTGAGACCACACACAGCACCGTGCAGGCGAACACCCCTGGCAGTCCGAGCGACCGAGGGGCCCAGGCCCAGCCGCAAGATCGCTTCAGTTCCGACAGGAGTCCCAGTCGTCGTTTAAGGAGTCCTCACTGGACCTGCATCATTCTCAATCAACCTGCATCACAGCAGTTCAGAGTACATACAACGGGGCACGCATCATTCTCACATATCTGCATGACTCCAGCTCATAAAGCCGCCCAGGATGCATTTTTGATGAGAAGCCACACGAGATGGGTGCCGCCCGGGCCCGCGGCGAGTGCCTCGTCGTGGAGAACTGCCACGACGTCCTCGGCATCGATGTCGAAGTCACTGCGCGCGGTGTCGGGGCTGTTGCCGTAGCCCTGGCGGTCCATCAGGAGGAGTTGTCGACTGTCGGCGAGGGGGCGCTGCGCGGCGAAGCCGTACGTGGAGTCGCTGCCCCAGGTGAAGATGTTGTGGACGAAGAGGGCCGGGGCGGCGGCCGTCGTGGTCGCTGGGGCCATCGAAGCCGTCCGGGCTCGGCTGCCCGCCACCCGCTCGCGGTCGTCCCACACGGTCACGTGCACGGCCATTGTTCCTCCTCCCGGGGCTGAGGAACGCTGAACAGCCGGTCCAGATGCACGTCGATCGCGGCGAGTGCGTCCTGGGGCTCGATCACGTCGAGTTCGATCAGGGGGGTGAAGCCGGTGAGGGCGAGGAGCAGGTTGGTCTCGGTCGCCGGGTCGCGGTCGGAGTCGATGTGCCCGTCGGTGATCGCCTGGCGGATCAACTGCTCGACGAGGGAGCGTCCTTGGGTGAGGCCGCGGCGTGCCTGCTCGTGCACGGCCTGGTCGTGCAGGGCCTCTAGGGCGTAGGCGGCGCTCATCCGGCTTGTCGCGCGGGCGTCGGCATGCAGGGGGAGCATTTCCGCGAGTGTCAGTCGTAGTACGTCACGGGGGTGCGGGCGGTCGCCGAGCTTTTCGAGCCCCTGGTGGACGCGTGCGGAGGTCTGCTCGGATGCGAAGTCCATGGCGAAGGAGAGCATGGCGGTCCGGGAGGCGAAGTAGTGCTGCAGTTGTCCGAGTGACATGCCCGCTTCCTGTGCCACCGCGCGCATCGTCAGCTGTGTGATGCCGCGCTGCTCCACCACCCGCCACAGTGCGCGGGCGATCGTTTCGCGGCGTCCGCGGTGATCCACCTGTTTGGGCATCGTCGCCCTCTCCCTCGTTTCCGGGGACTGTTTCAATACAGTCGACATAATACACCTGACCCATAATCTTGGGTCCACGCGAGGGAAGGAACCGTCATGTCCGATCAGCCGAAGGTACGGACGACGGAGGGTGTGGTGCAGGGGCTCCGACGGCAGGGGCACGCGGTGTTCCGCGGCATCCCCTACGCCCAGCCCCCGGTCGGAGCGCTCCGTTTCGCCGCGCCCGCGCCGCCGCGCCGCTGGGAGGGGACGAGGCAGGCGGTCGAGTTCGGCCCCGTGGTGCCGCTGTCCCTGCCGATCGACGTGCCCCCGCAGGGCACCGACTGGCTGACGCTCGACGTCGGCACTCCGGACCCCGGCGCGGCGGGACTGCCGGTGCTGGTGTGGATCCCCGTGGGCGGCTACCTCTCGGCGGTGTCGAGCGACCCGATGTACGACCCGGCGGCGCTGGCCGGGGCGGGGGTCGTCGTGGTGACCGTCAACTGCCGCGTGGGCGCGGAGGGATTCGCGTTCCTCGACGACGCACCGCCCAACCGCGGATTCCTCGACCAGATCGCGGCGCTGGAGTGGGTGCAGCGCAACATCGCCGCCTTCGGAGGCGACCCCGGCCGGGTCACCGTGGGCGGGGTGTCCGCCGGGGCGGGCTCGGTCGCCGCCCTGCTGACGATGGAGTCCGCGCGCGGCCTGTTCCGGCGGGCCATCGCCCATTCGGTGCCGGGGCTGTACAGCACCCCCGCGCTGGCACGGCAGGTCACCGCCGTGTTCGCGGACCGGGTCGGCGCGGCGGCCCCCACTGCCCAGGCCCTGCGCGACATCGACCCATGGCACCTGGCCGCCGAGCTCACTTCCTTCAACGCCGGCCTCCACGCGCACCGGGAGAGCTGGGGGCGCCTCACGGAGACCGGTACCGCGCTGTGCCCCGTCGTCGACGGCGAGGTCCTCCCGGAGTCGCCCTGGTCCGCGCTGACCGGCACGCGGGCGCGCGGGACCGAACTGCTCGTGGGCCACACCCGGGACGAGTTCCGGTACTTCAGCGTCGTGAGCGGACGGTACGGCACCTTCACCGAGGAGGACGCCCAGGCGGCCCTGGAACTGCTCGCCCCGCATCCGGACGGCGCGCGGGCCTACCGGGCCGCGTTCCCGCAGGCGGGCCCGGAGGAGCTGGTGGAGACGGTGTACTCCGACGCCGTCTTCCGCATGCCGTCACAGAAGCTGGCCGAGGCGAACGCCGCAGCCGGCGGCACCTCGTACCTGTTCGAACTGTGCTGGGCCACCCCGGCACTCGGCGGCATCCTGGGCGCCTGCCACAGTCTCGACGTGCCCCTGGCGTTCGGCACGCTGGACAGCCCCGTCGGCACCCAGCTCATCGGCGAGGAGCCTCCTCCCGAAGCCCTCGCGCTCTCCCGAGAACTCCGGGCGGCATGGGTTCGCTTCATCACCACCGGCGACGCGGGCTGGTCCGCCCACCGGCCCGGCGGGCACCTCACCCGCGTCCTGGACACCGAGTCGAAGACTCTGCCCTACCCCGAACGGGCATCCCGCCAGATCTGGGAAGGCCAATCCCTCGCCCCCTTCGATCGTTGGTAATTGTCCGGGTCGGCTCCTACGGCTGCGCCGCCGCCACGCACGTCATTGAGGGTTGCGTCGGCTGCCCTGGATGAGCGGCCGGTGAAGCGGACGCAGGACGGGACCTCACCAGGAGGAGCTCGGCTGTGTTTCGGCTGCGCCCGAAACACATGGGCATCCGCTCCCTGTCTTCCTACCGTGATCGCAGGAAGTAAGCGGGTCCACTGCGGAGAAGGCTCATCGCCTTGTCAGGTCGGGACCCGGCACGGCTTCTTAACGGAGGAGGAGTTTCGTCATGAGCAGGATCTTCAAGGCTGCGGCGACGCCGCTGGCGGCGCTCGGTGTGGTGTGCGCGCTGGCGATGCCGGCTGCTGCTGCGACCGGCGACGGGCCGGCCGCGATGGGCAGCAACGAAAAGGTCAAGGTCTACGACACGTCCAACGGCTACAAGGACTACGCGGGCTACGTGCGGTTCAAGCACAAGGGCGACTGGTTCCTCACCTACCGCCAGAAGAGCCCTGGCAACCGCATCTACGTCCAGTACGACAAGGACGGAGTCCACGACCAGAGGAAGCAGATCGATGGCGGTCTGAACCCGGGCGACCGCACGAGCCGCAACAAGAACCTTCCCGAGGGGACGGTCTACAACATCAGGGGCTGCGTGCAGGTGGATGGCGGGTCTGACTACTGCTCGGGGTGGAAAAAGTTCACTGCCTGACTCCGAGTGCAGGTGAAGGGGCGTCGGGCCAGGGGTCCGGCGCCCCTTCGTCGGCGGGGATGTCTTCGCGTCTCGGCGCGGCGGAACTTACGGTTTGTGGGTTACCCAGAGCAGTTCCGCGGGCCAGTGGTGTGCCCAGTCGGGTGGGTCGGTTTCGTTGTAGCCGTTGGGTGTTCCGGGGTCGGGCCGCGGCTCGATGAGGTCGTCGATGATGAGGCCCGCGCCGCGCAGGACCCTGACCCAGTCGCCGTAGGTGAGTTGGTAGCTGGTCGCGCCGTCGCCCTCGGCGATGGTGTGCAGCCCGAAGTAGTCCTGCTGAAGCGTCGTGGTCACGCGGCCGGCGGCTTCGTCGTAGCAGGCTTCGAACCATGGGCTGGCGACGTTGAACACCAGGCGCCCGCCTGGGCGCAGGATGCGTGCGGCCTGCGGGACGGCCAGGTGCGGGGGCGCCCAGCTGAGCCCGCCGAAGTCGCAGAACACCAGGTCGAAGCTGTCGGCGGCGAAAGGGAGTTGTTCGGCGGCGCCTTGCACCAGCGGATAGCGGGCCGCTCCCATCTCGCGTGCCGCTGAGGCGAGTTGGGCTTCGGACAGGTCGAGTCCGATCACGGTGGCGCCCTCGGCGGCGAGCGCTCTGGACCACTGGCCGGCGCCGCAGCCGAGTTCGAGGACGCGCTTGCCGGTGACGTCGCCCAGGGCGTGCAGGTGTGCGTCAGGGATGGAGTACATGCCCCACAGCCGGGGTGCGGCGCCGATTTGCGGGTCGTGTTCGTGTTGGTAGGCGCTGCTGATCTGGTTCCAGAGCTGCCGGTTGGCGGGGATGCTGTCCACGTGCCGACTTCAGCACTGTCTGCCGGGTGCGGTCAACGCGATTAGGGCCCGGAGCGGATCATGCCGGGGTGAGGCCATCGCGCACCTCTGGTCCTTTCAGGAGAGTGGCGCGATGGCCGCTGTGAGCAGGTCCTTCGTCAAGACCTCTGCTGTGTCCCTCGGCGGGATGGCATCGGCCCCGTGGGCAGTGCGGGGTCGATCACCACCAGCGACCGCAGCTCCGGGTGTGGCTGTCGCAGACCCGGAAGTACACCTTGTCACGGTCGTTGTAGCTGCCTGAGTACGAGGACCTGTGGACCGCGCCGTCCTCGTACCGTTCCAGGTAGCTGTACGACGGCAGTGTGGACGGGCCGTTCGTCCACCATTTGCCGTCGTAGTCGTTGCCGTCCCAGACCCAGGTCTTGCACAGCGGCAGCCTGCCACCGGCCGGTCCCGGCAGGTTGGTGCACGCCTGCGCGGCCGATGCCGATGACGCGAGCCCTGCGGATGTTGCCGCAATGACAGTGGCCGCGAGACCGATCTGCGCGATTATTCGCTTCACGTCTCATCCCCCTTTTTTTGCCGTCAGGGCTCCGAAGGCCCTGATCGAATTCAATGACCGGGAGCATCTCCGACGACCGATTCCGGCGAGAAGGGTGCGTGCCGTGGGGTGCGTTCGGAGGGTGCTCAATCCGCTCGCGAGCGGA
>NZ_LIPN01000193.1 GCF_001418325.1 Streptomyces atriruber
GGGGGGGGGCGGGGGCGAGCGCGGTCACCTGATCGTCGGAGAGCGGGCGGTGCTTGCCGATCCAGCCGGTGCGGCCGCCGTAGAAGCGGTGCATCAGCTGGTGAGCGGTGATCTCGACCAGCTTCCGGGTGCGCAGGAGCTTGCCGAAGAGCAGGTCGTCGTAGTCGCCCGGGGTGCGCGGCACCGTCATGCAGACCACCTCGGTACCGGCCGACGTGAGGTGGACCCACGCGGTGTCGGGGCGGCGGGCCAGGGCCGTCGCGATGGCCTCGGCGCCGTCGGGCGTGCAGCGCAGGCGCAGCATCCATTCGTCGTACCCGAGTCTGCGGGTGTCGCGTACGCCGACGATGCGCAGGCCCGCCTCGGCACGCAGGCGGCGGAAGCGGCGGGCGACGGTCTGGTCGGAGACGCCGAGGACACCCGCGATGCGGCTGAAGGGGGCCCTGCCGTCGACCTCCAGGGCATGCAGCAGCTTGAGGTCCAGCTCGTCGAAGACCTCGGATTCCATCACTTTGAAGTCTCCTCGTGTCGGATCAGTGCGCAGTCCATGCACTCGGCACCGGGTTCGTTCGCCATCGGCTCATCGTACGAGGACACGCAAACGCGTCGGACGAGGAGCCGGAGGAACAGGGAAATGCGTACATGGGGGCCGCTCGCAGCGGTGTCATTGGGGACGTTCATGCTGCTGCTGGACGTGACGATCGTGATCGTGGCGCTGCCCGACATGGCGGGGGCGCTGGACGCCTCGCTGAGCGACCTGCAGTGGGTCATCGACGGGTACGCGCTCGCGCTGGCCGCGCTGCTGCTCGGGGTCGGCGCCGCGGCCGACGTGATCGGCAGGCGGCGGCTGAACGTCATCGGCACCGCGCTCTTCGCGGCCGCATCGCTGGGCTGCGGGCTCGCCTCGAACGCGGATCTGCTGGTGGCTGCGCGCGCCGTGCAGGGGCTCGGGGCGGCGGCGATGCTCGCGACGACGCTGCCGCTGCTCGGCGCCGCCTACCAGGGACGCGACCGTTCGGCCGCGCTCGGTGTGTGGGGCGCGGTGAGCGGGGCATCGGCCGCGCTCGGCCCGATCGTGGGCGGCCTGCTCACGGAGGGGCCCGGCTGGCGCTGGATCTTCTTCGTGAACCTGCCGGTGAGCGTCGCGTCGATCTGGCTGACGCTGCGTCTGGTGCCGGAGTCGCGCGGGCCCGCCGGGCGCCGGGTCGACTGGGCGGGCACGGCGGCGTTCGCGTGCTTCGCGGGCGCGGGGACGTACGGGGTGCTGCGCGGCGGGGCGGACGGCTGGACGTCGACGGCCGCCGGGACGTCGTTCGCGGTGTCGGCGCTGGCGCTGCTCTGCTTCGTCCTGGTCGAGCGGCGCGTGGCACAGCCGCTCCTCGACCTGCGGCTGCTGCGCAAGCCCGCCTTCACGGGCGTGCTGATCGGCGCGGTCGGCTACAACGGGGCGGCGTTCGGCGTCGTCCCCTACCTCTCCATCTGGCTGCAGACCGTGCTCGGCATGAGTCCGGTGCGCGGCAGCCTGGTGCTGCTGCCGCTCGCCGCGACGTCGTTCGTGGTGGCGCTGCTCGCCGGGCGGCTGCTGCACGGGGTGGCGCCGCGGCTGATCATCGGCGTCGGGCTGCTGCTGATCGGGACGGGCGGGCTGTGCATGGCGGTGCTCGACGCCGGGTCGTCCTGGGGGACGCTCGCGCCGGGGCTCACGCTCACGGGTGTCGGCGCCGGTCTGGTGGCGCCGGGCCTGGCGGGGGCGGCGCTCGCCGCGGTGCCGCCCGCGAACGCCGGGATGGCGGGCGGCGCGGTCAACACCTTCCGCCAGCTCGGGTACGCGATCGGGGTCGCCCTGTTCGGGACGGTGCTGACCGCGCGTATGCAGGACTCACTCGGCCACGAGGCGGCGCACACCGCCGCGGGCGGCGGCGCGGCGGCCCTGCACGGCGCGGTGCCCGAGCACGCGGTGCGCGCGGCCTTCGCTTCGGGACTCAACGGGGCGTCGCTGGCCGCGGGCGTGGCGGGTCTGGTCGCCGGCGTCCTGGTGCTCGTGATGGTGCGCGCGCCGGGGGGCCGGTCGGGGAACGCGGGCGGTCCGCAAGCTCCGGCGGCGGACCGCCCCGCCGGAACTCCGCAGCAGCAGCTGCACGTTCAGGAGGTGACGCGCTGACGGCGCCCCGGTGACGGCGCGGTGCCGACGGCGACTCGCTGACGGTACGTCGTCTCGGATCCGCCCCCGGACTGTCCACGTTGTGGGCATTCGGGTGGCGGATCCTGCCCGTCGTACCGGCGAATCAGCAGCTCAGCACGGTACGCCCGGACTCGTCAGGTGGCGCAATGCTGCCGCAACACCACCGCGGCCACCGCGCCGGTACGTTCCCTGCCATGCCAGCCGAACACAGCCCCGCCTCACTCCCGGTCGCCGCCGCCCGGCGTCGTCGGCTGCGTGCGGACCAGGCCCGGCAACTCGCCGATCTGCTGCGCCACCAGATCCTCACGGGTGGCTTCCCGGGCGGCGTCCTGCCGTTGGAGGACGCCATCGCCGCCGACTACCGGGCCAGCCGCAACACCGTACGGCAGGCCCTCGACCTGCTGCGCGGCGAGCAGCTCGTGGACCGGAGGTCCGGCGTCGGCACCGTCGTGGTGTGCGAGAAGTACCCGCACGCCCTCGACCGGCTGCAGGGCCTCGCCGAGACCCTGCACGAACACGGCCGGGTCACCAACGAGGTCCGTACCGTCGGGCCGGTCGGCGCACCCGGCCCGGTGGCCCGCAGGCTCGGGCTGCCCGACCACACCGACGTGCTCTGTATCGAGCGGCTGCGCCGCCTGAACGGACTGCCGCTCTCCCTGGACCTGTCGTACCTGCCCATGGATGTGGGCGGTGAGCTCCTCGGCTGCGACCTGGAGAACACGGACGTGTTCCGCCTTCTGGAGACGCTGACCGGCGGCCCGCTGGGGCATGCCGACATGACGCTGGAAGCCGTGAACGCCGACGCGCACTCCGCCGCGGTCCTCGAGGCGCCGCGCGGGAGTGCCGTCCTGATGCTGGAGCGGCTCACCCATCTGCCCGACGGGCGGCCCGTGGACCTGGAGTTCATCCGCTTCCGCGGCGACCGGATCACGATGAGCGGCGTCCTGCGCCGATCCGCCTGATCTGCTTCCCTCCCCCTTCTGCTCGCCCTGCTTCTTCC
>NZ_LIPN01000194.1 GCF_001418325.1 Streptomyces atriruber
CCCCCAGGAACCCCGATCCCACAGACTCCGGCCCCGCAATCCCCGACCCCAAGCTCAAGCCCGAGCCCAAGCTCAAGCCCGAGCCCGAGTCCAAAGACAGGCGCCCACTCGGCCCCGGGCCGCTGACCATCTCCGTGATGTGTCTGTGCGTCACCTTGGTGGTGGGGATGGTCTCCGCCGTGAACCTCGCCGTCCCCGCGCTGTCGCGCAGTGCGCTGCGGCCGTCGGCCGAGTCGGTGATGTGGGTGGTCGACGGCTATGTGGTGTTCTTCGCCTGCCTGCTCATCCCGGGCGGCGCGCTCGCCGACCGGCTCGGCCGCAAGCGCGTACTGGCCGTGGGCATGGGCCTGTTCACCGCCGGATGCGCGCTGTGCGCCGTGGCGCCGGGCATCGGCACGGTGATCGCGGGCCGGGTGGTCAGCGGTGTGGGCGCCGCCGCGGTGCTGCCGACGACGCTGGCCCTGATGGTGGACGGTGCGCCGACGCACCGTCGGCCGCGCCTGGTGGCCGTGTGGGCGTCGATGACGGGGCTTGCGGCCGTGCTGGGCAACGTCGGTGGCGGCGCGGCGCTGCAGATCGGTTCGTGGCGGGCGCTGTTCTGGTGCGTGGTGCCGTTGTCGCTGGTGGCGCTCGTGCTGGTGGTGGCGTTCTCCCCGGCTCCCCCGCGGCACGACCGGCCGCTCTCGGTGGTGTCTGCGGGCCTGCTGACGGCCGGGTTCCTCGCACTCCTTTCGGGCATCGTCTCCGGCCCGGAGGCCGGTTGGGGCAGCGCGCGGGTGCTGGGCGGGTTCGGTGCGGCGGCGGTGCTGCTGACGTCCTGGGCCTGCTGGGAGCTGCGGCGTGAGCATCCCATGCTGGACCCCAGGCTGTTCACCGTGCCGGTGGTGCGGGCCGGGGCGGTCGGCATGGCGCTGGTGTTCCTCGGCATATTCGGCCTGTTCTACGTCAACGGTCAGTATCTGCAGTACGCCAAGGGCTACTCGCCGCTGGGCGCGGGGGTGCGGTTGCTGCCGATGGCGGGCGCACTGTTGCTCGCGCCGCGCTGCGCGGTGGCGCTGGAGCGGCGCACCGGTCAGCGGCTGACGCTCGGGGCGGGTCTCGTGGTGCTGGCGGCCGGTCTGGGCACGGTCTCGCTGGTCGGCCCGAGCACCCCGTATCCGCTGTACGCGTTCGGGGCGACGCTCACCGCGGCCGGATGCGGTCTGGCCACGCCGCTGTTGTCGCACGGCATGATGTCCGCGCTGCCCGCGGACCGGGCCGGGGTGGGCTCGGGATTGCAGAGTCTGGCGCGCGAGCTGGGCAGCGCGCTGGGTGTGGCGGTCAGCGGCAGCGTGGTCACCCAGGTGTTCACGGCGGGCCTCCCCGCACCGCTGCGGGGGCCCGACGCACCGACGACCGTGCCCGCCGCCGAACAGCGCCTGGCCGCGGAGCACTTGGCCTCCCCTGGTCTGCGGCACGCCGTCGTCACGGACTTCACGACCTCCCTCGACACCGCGATGCGGGTGCTGGCCGTACTGGTGGTGGCAGTCGGCGCGCTGGTGGTCGTCTGGTATCCGCGCCGCGAGCCCCGGGTGGCGAGGCCGTAGCCGTTTGTCTCCCGGGTGGCTAGTCCCCCGAGCGTCGCTGGTTCACGGTGGTTCCTCCCAGCCGACCGGCCGAGTGGAGTGGAAGGGACCAACGGTGAGACGAAGACGATTTGTGGCAGGGACGATCGGCGCCTTCTCAGGGATCACTCTCGGTACGAGCCCGGTCCGGGCCGACACGCAGGCGCCCCGGTCGCAGCACCCGCAGAACGTGCAGGGCCGGAACGTGCAGGACCGGAAGCTGCGACAGGACTGGCGGGCCGTGCCGGCGCCGGGCAGTACCCCCGCCGCGCAGCTGCGCCGCGTGTCCGCCGCCGGAAGCGCGCTCGCATGGGCGGTGGGCGAGGAAGGTCTCGCCGGGCCCTCGCGGGGGCGGGCACTGGCGATGCTCTGGAACGGCAGCACCTGGTCGAAGGCCGACCTGTCGCACCTCGACTACAGCGGACGGCTCAGCGACGTCGCCACGGTCTGCTCCACCACCGCGTGGAGCGTCGGCCTGCCCACCGGGGACGCCAGTCCGCTCCTGCGCTGGGACGGATCCACCTGGCGCGAGGCCCCCTTCCCTGGCCGGGGCGAAACCGGCGTCAGGCTCGAATCGGTGGCGGTCGGTGCCGACCGCCGGGTGTGGATCTGCGGTGTCCGTGGCGGCGCCGCCCGTCTGCTCCTCGGCGACGGCAAGCGCTGGACCTGGCTGGACCCGCTTCCGGTCGCGAGCGCCAGCCTCTACCGAATCGTGCTCCGCACCCCGAACGAGGTCTGGGTCAGCGGCGACCAGGCGTCCGGAGGCGGCTGGGCCGGGCTCGTGGCCCGCTGGAACGGGACGTGGACCGTCCTGCCCCCGCTCACGGGCGCCCGCCTGAGCATCAGCGACGTGTACGCGGCCGCCGCGGACGACGTATGGGCCGTGGGCACCGAGGCGGGCGTCGGCGGGCCACCGGGACGCCCCGGCAACCCCGCCCTGGCCCACTGGGACGGCACGGCGTGGAACCGGGTCGAACCGGGCTTCACCGTCGGCTCGTTGTCGGGAATCGCGGGTGACGCGCAGGGCCGCGCCGCCTGGATATCGGGCTGGAACTACCGGGACCAGAGCCGCAGTACGTACCTGCGGCGGGACGGCGGCGGCTGGATCGTCGCCCGGGGCCCGGCGGGCACGGCGACGGCTCCGTACCTCAACGACGTCGCTTCCGTACCCGGCACCGGCGGGTTCTGGTCGGTGGGCATGACCAGCACTGTCCCTGCCCCGCCGACCGAGGCGTACACGGAATGCCTCGACGCCTGACCGAGCGTCAGTGGCCGGCCGGCAAGCCACCCGTCGCCCGGTGGGGCCGCGTCCTGTCCGACGCGGCCCCACGGTGAGGCGGTGCTTGGGTGCGCTCTGGCTCAGCGGTCCTGGGCCAGGGCGTACAGCTCGCCCAGCAGACTCCCCTCGGTCGCGACGAGTTCGTCGAAGGTGCCCTGTTCCCGGACGGCTCCCCGGTCGAGGACGACGACGCGGTCCGCCATCCGTACGTTGTCCAGCCGGTGTGTCACCACCACGGTGATCCGGTCCGGGGCCATGGCCCGCAGCTCCTGGAAGATCGTGTGCTCACCACGGGCGTCCATCTCACTGGTCGGCTCGTCCAAGACGAGGACACCCGGTTCGCGGTACATGGCCCTGGCGCAGGCCAGGCGCTGCCACTGCCCGCCGGACAGCTCGTGGCCGCCCCACACGGACCGGGCGAGGAGCGTGTCCAGTCGGCCGGGCAGTTCGCGCAGCGCCTCGGTCATGCCGACCCGCTCCGCAGCGTCCCAGATCCGTTCGTCGCCGTACTCGCGGGGCTGCCCCAGAGTGATGTTCTCCCGGGCCGCCAGGGGCCAGTGGCCGTTCTTCTGCGGGACCAGGCCCACGTGCCGCCAGACCGACTCCGCGTCCGCGGTGGTCAGATCGGTGTCGTCCCACAGCACCTTGCCGTGGGTGGGCACGGTGAGCCCGGTCAGCATCCGGATCAGTGTCGACTTCCCCGCACCGTTCTCCCCGACCAGCGCGACGATCTCACCGCGGTTGAGCGTGAGGGTGATCGGGCGCACGGCCGAGGTGTCCTTGCCCGGGTAGGCGTACGAGGCGCCTTCGAGGCGGATCCGCTGCGGGGGCCCGGCCTGCACGGTGCCGCGGGCCGTGGTCATGGCGCGGACCTCGTCGACGAACTCGTGGTAGTCGGAGAGGTAGAGGCCGTGGTGGAACATCACCGTGCCGTATCTGATGATCGAGTTCAGGGCGCGCCCGGCGGTCTGGGAGGCGACGACGGCCGTGCCCGCGACGGCCGTCGACATGGTGCCCGCGAGCACCAGCGCGGCCAGTGCGAGCCACATGCCGAGGGTGAACAGGCCGCCGAGGGACGCGGCCAGCAGCGTGATCAGCAGATAGGGCCGGGCCCCCGCCAGCTCACGGCCTTCCACGCGGTCGCACATCGCCCGGTACCAGAAGTGCAGGTAGCCGCGCATCGTGTTGGCCCGCAGTTCGTCGGCGAGCTCGGCCGTGGTCAGCCACCAGCGCATCATGCCGCGCACGTTGCGGGCGGAGACCGTCCGGTCGTGGACGCGGTAGTCGACCCGCGCCGCGATGACTCCGCCCAGGCCACGGGGGACGACGGAGAGCAGGAGCACGCCGAGCAGCAGCGGGTGCAGGGACGTGAGGACGGTCGCCGCGGACACCAGCTGGACGAGGCCGTTGGTCAGGGTCTTGGCGTCGTCGGCGAGGTCGACGGCGCGCAGGGCGCCGATCTCCGCCGCCTTGCTCCGGTCCCCGAAGCCCTCCGCGTCGTACGCGGCGAGCTCGGCCCGCATGTGCAGGTCGACGAGGGTGAGGTCCGCGGCCGAGGCGATCTTCGGGTTGAGGCGCCGGGTCGCCCAGTCCGCGAGGATCCACATCGCGGCGCCGGTGGCCATGGCCACGACGGCGACGACCAGCGCGGGCCACGCGTGGGTGAGGCCCGCACGGGGGTCGGCGGCCATCAGCTGCGGCAGCGCGCGGGCGACGGCGCCGAGCATCACGGCCGTGCCGAGGCCGGAGAGGAGTTGGCAGACGACGACCGTGCTGGTCATGCGCCGGTCGACCGTCCAGGCCAGCCGGGCCGTCTGGAGCAGCGCCGCGGGGATGCGGCGGGCCATGTCGCGCAGGGTGGCGTCGTCCATGGCACGACGGTGCTTGCGGCCGTTGTAGTCGAGCTCCGGCGGCTCGGACGGCGGCGGGACTGCCGTCCGAGGGGCGGGGACGGGTGTGTTGCGCGGCGTCGTCATGCCCCCCACCCCGATGACGGTCGTGATGCGGAGGCGAACAGGACGCGACGTACGTCGACCGGTCGCCGGAACGCGGTCGCCGCGGCAGCCTGCGCGGGCGGATTCTCGAACACGGGGTGAAGGGCGGTAAGCACGCGGACGGGATTCACAAGTTCTCCTCGGTAGCAGTGGACGAACACAGCACCGAGACAACGCTGCTGATCACAGGGCCGATACGGGCACCCATGGGCGACGGATCGAGCGAAAGTTCGACGCCGGGCGGGCAGCGCAAGTGCCGACGGCCTTGACGTCCGCCCCCTGCGCGTTCGATTCACTCTCACGGGGATCGGCCTGCCAGACACCACGGGCGAGCGCGGCCGGGAACTGGTATTGGCGCCACCGCCGGAGAGCGTGTGCCGGAGAATGGCTGAGACCCACTCAACTCAGGTAAGGGCAGGCAACCTTCGCGGCAGGCCTTCCGGTCCCCCACCCTCGACGAACCCATCGATCAAAGGGGCAGGACATGTCAGGACGGACCGCTCCGGCGGGCGTGACCGCATTGGCGGTGGTGACTGCAGTGGCAGCAGGGACGCTCGTGGCACCCGCCACGGCGGCTGCCCAGGACCGTCACTCCGCCACCTGGCGTGCCATGGACGCCGCTGTCGAGGAAGGCGTCCCCGGAGTGACCGGCCAGGCTGATGACAAGTACGGCACCTGGAACGGCACCTCGGGCGTCGGCGACCTCACGACCGGCAGACCACGCGACTCCCGCGACCACTACCGCATCGGCAGCATCACCAAGACCTTCGTGGCGACGGTTCTCCTGCAGCTCGCGGGCGAGGGGAAGATCGACCTGGACGACACGGTCGACCACTGGCTGCCCGGCCTCGTGCGCGGCAACGGCCACGACGGCAGGCACATCACGGTCCGCCAGGTCCTCAACCACACCAGCGGCATCTACGACTACTACGCGGACGACGACTTCGCCGCCTCCTTCAGGCTGCGGGACGGCTTCTTCGAGCACCGGTACGACACCTGGCGTCCCGAGCAACTGGTGGCGGTCGCCATGCGACACGAGCCGACCAGCTCCACACCGGGCACGTCGTGGCACTACTCCGACACGAACTACATCGTCGCCGGAATGATCGTGCAGAAGGTCACCGGGCGTTCGTACGCGCACGAGGTCCGCAAGCGCATCATCCAGCCACTGGGGCTGCGGCACACCACGGACCCCAGCACCGGCTCGGACATGCCGCGGCCCAGCAGTCGCGCGTACTCCAAGCTCGCCGACGACAGCACGGGCCCGACGTACGACGTCACGGAGTTCAACCCGTCCGCCGCCTGGACGAGCGGGGGGATGATCTCCGACTCGGCCGATCTGAACCGCTTCTACGCGGCCCTGCTCGGCGGTCGGCTGCTGCCCACGCGGCAACTCGCCGAGATGATGACGACCGTTCCCATGGGTGAGGAATTTCCCGGGGCTCGCTACGGTCTCGGACTCGCCCGACGGACGCTCAGCTGCGGCGAGGAGGTCTGGGGCCACCATGGCGGCATCCTCGGCTCCACCTCCGAGGCAGTGACGACCAAGGACGGCCGCCACTCGCTCGCCTTCAATTTCAACGGCGACTGGGCCGGCAACAGCAACGCGGTGCTCGAAGCCGAGTTCTGCGGGCCGCGGACCGGAACACACGACCGCTCGTGAACACCATGAGATCCATAGGATGGCGCCATGGGACGTTCGACGCCGATAGCACCGTCGGCTCAGCCACTCACGGACGATGTGGTGGCCGTCAGACCCCGGCGCGCGTCGGATCTGCCCGCCATCGAGGCAGCGAGCCATGACCCCGAGACGCTCCGTTGGCTCGACGACACGCCCATGGACGCGGCCGACCGCGGCACGAGCCTGTCCCGGACCGAGGAGGCCTGGCGGACCGGGCGGGCGGCGCCGCTGGTGGTCGCGGACGCCACGACGGACGAGCCGGTCGGGATCGTCAACCTGCAGTTCCGCGACGATGCCGTGGCGACCGTCGCGTACAGCGTGTTCCCCGCGCATCGCGGCCGCGGCATCGCCCCGAGGGCCGTGCGGCTGCTCGCGGGATGGGCTCTGGGCGAACTCCGGCTGACGCAAATCCTCTTGGAGGCCGCGGAGGCCAACACGGCGTCGGTCAGGGTCGCCGAGAAGTGCGGGTTCGAGCGGGTCGGCAGCCGGGTCGAGCCGAGTGCGGAAGGTCCGCACACGCTGCTCGTGTTCGCGTGCACGAAGGCCTGAATGCCTCCACGGGGTGCCGGGTGGCCGTCACCACCCGGAACCCCGTGCCGGTGCCCGCTACCTGGCGAGCTCCGCGGGCTCGTCCAGCCGCGTCAGCTTCCGCGGGTTCACCACCGCGTGGATCCGGGTGACCTGTCCGTCCTCCACCACGAGGCTCACCGCGGCCAGTTGGCCGTCGACCTCGACCCGGCCCGCGGGCGCGCCGTTCAGCCACACCGTCGACACCGTCCGGTCCGGGCGGGCCAGCAGTGCCGCCACGAGTTGCGCCCCGTGGACGGGGGCCGGGGCCGCGGCCGCCACCCCGCCGCCGTCGGCGATCAGGACCACGTCCGGCGCCATGACCTCCATCAGGTCCTGCACCTGCCCGGTGCGCAGCGCGGCCAGGAACCGCTCGACCACCAGCTGCTGTTCCGAGCGGCTCACCTTCGTCCGGGGCCGCCGCGCGGCCACGTGCTCGCGTGCGCGGCTCGCGATCTGACGCACCGCGGCCGCGGACTTGCCGACGGCCCCGGCGATCTCGCCATACGGCATCTCGAACACCTCGCGGAGCACGAACACCGCCCGCTCGGTCGGCCCGAGCGTCTCCAGCACCGTCAGCAGCGCGATCGAGACGCTCTCCGCCAGTTCGACGTCCTCGGCCACGTCGGGACTGGTCAGCAGCGGTTCCGGGAGCCACTCGCCGACGTAATCGACGCGGCTGCGCGCCACCGTCCGCAGCCGGTTGAGGGCCTGCCGCGTGACGATCCGCACCAGGTACGCCCGCGGATCACGCACCTGCGCACGGTCGACGTCGGCCCACCGCAGCCAGGACTCCTGCAGCACGTCCTCGGCGTCGGCAGCCGACCCGAGCATCTCGTAGGCGACGGTGAACAGGAGGCTGCGGTGGATGACGTACGGGTCCTCGGTCATGCCGTCGACGCCACGCCGGATGCCTCGGGACGCGTCGCGAGCGGAATCTCGCAGGCGTCGGAGAATCCCTGCGAGGAGACTCCGTTGGCGACGTTGACCCTGGTCGCCAGGTTGACGTAGGCGATCACCGTGGTGAGCTCGACCATCGCCGCGGGCCCGAGCCGGTCCAGCAGGCTTGCGTACTGCTCGTCGGTGACGGTCATCGGCGTGTCGGTCATGGCCTCCGCATACTCCATCACGTCCCGCTCGATCGGGGTGAAGACCTCCGAGGTCCGCCAGCGCGGCACCTGGCTCGCCTTGGCCAGGTCAAGCTTCTCGTTCCGGGCCAGGAAGTAGCCGACGTCGAGGCACCAGCTGCAGCCGACCTGTGCCGCGACGGCCATGTGGGCGAACGACTTGAGACTGGCGTCGGCCGCGTCCCACGCGCCCACCTTGCCGCCGAACTCCAGGCTGTCCTGGGCTACGTGCGGGCTGTGCCACACCACCTCGACGTTCTCGGGAACGGCGCCGAACTGGTCGATCATGTTCGCCGCGAGCTCGGCGGGGAGCTCGGCCTTCGGGAGACGTAGCGTCACGGTGCACTCCTTGTACGTGTGCCTGTTGGGCTGTTCGACATGAAGACACCGGCGCCCCCTCGAATGTGACAACGGGGATCGAAGAGCTTCTTATTGACTGTGGCCCGTCAAAACGGGAATCTATTGCACACTCGCGAACGATGTTCACCCACATGAACATCGGCTGTGTGGCGCGTCGTTACTCATCGAATGGCCATGAGGAGGCTGCGGGAAATGAGCGCATCGAGACGGTCGGTACTGGGTGCCGCGCTGGGCGGAGTCGCGGGGGCCGCACTGCCGGGAGTCGCGGCGGCCGCCGCCGCGCCGGAGCAAGCGGCCGCCGCCGGATGGCGGTTGCGGTGGTCGCCGACCGCGCGCGAGGACGGCATGCGGGCCTGGGAGACCGTCGAGGACGACCGGGCCGGTTCGCACCCGGCGGCCAAGCCGCACATCCGCACCGACGGCGACAACTGGCGCTTCACCATGCACACGGTGGACCGGGACAGCTCGGCCGACCGGCAGCGGCAGGAGGTCACCGGATGCCGTGACGGCGACACCTTCCTGCGCTGGCTGCCCGGCGAGACCTGGCGGCTGACGTACTCGATGTACATCCCGGACTCACTGCGGGCGACCACCACGTTCACGCACATCATGCAGATGAAGCAGCCCGGCAACGGCACCTCACCGATCGTCGTGCAGTCGCTGCGGCGGGTGGACGGGGCGGAGACCATCGAGCTGAAGGTCTTCGAGTCGGACACGCTCGTCGGCCGCACCGCGCTGCCGCCGCTGCACAACAAGTGGACCGACGTGGACTTCCAGATCAAGATCGGCAACGGCTCTTCGGGGTCCGTCCGCTGGATCCTCAAGAGCGGCGGCAGCACGGTGATCGACAAATCCAGAACGGGCGTCGACACCCTCCTCGCCGACCGGGTGCGCCCCAAGTGGGGCATCTACCGCTCCCTGGGGGACAGTTCGGGCTCTCTGAAGGACTGCCACCTGCTCCTCACCAAGCCGCGGGCGTACCAGCTCGTCTGAGGCGGGGACGGCCCCGCCCGGGCCCGCCGCGCGGTGCGGCTACCGCACGAACTTCCACGTGATCCCGTTGATCACGCCGACATCGAGGGGCGCCAGGCGGCCGAACGCGGTCTGGCTGAGGTCGATGTGCGTCGAGGCGCAGGACGGGCACTTGTCCCGCACCGGGACGGTGATCGTCCTGCCCTGGTACGTCACCTGCACCGAAATGCCCTGGCACAGCGGGTCGTTGTTCGGGTTTGCGCTGGTCCACCAAGCGGCGGACACGGCGACCAGGTCCTGGGTCGACGCGTCGATGGGGGTTCCGCAGGCGCCGTAACCCTTGTCGTTGTAGTACGTGGACTTTCCGGACATCGGCTGGCCGATGGGTATGTCGGCGTGGGCCGTGCCGGTGCCGACCGCGACACCGACCACCGCTGCGGCCACGACGCCGGTCCACCGTCTGAGCCTCATGTTGTGCCACCCCACTCCCGTCGCGGGCACTCTCGGGCCGAGAGCGCTCTCATGCGGCGAGAGCTTGCGGGGGCCGACCGCGCAGCGGCAAGGCTCCTACGTCCCGTTTGGCGTCATTCCGCCCTGGCCCGTGGGCGGTTGAGGATCTCGTGCGTCAACTGCTGACGAGGCACGGGAGGCCGGGGACCGGCCGCCGCGCACGCCCATGACGCGCGGCCGGGAAAGGCGTGATGGCGGTGCCGACGCCCGTCCGGTCAGACGCGGTGGACGGTGTGCAGGGCGTCCGCGTAGATCCCCGGCCCGTCCAAGGTGGACGCACCCGAGACGTCCGCCATGGTCGGGCCGTCGGCGCTCTTGCGGCTGGAGAGGAAACGTCGCCTGCCCGCCCGGTCGAGGCCGAGGTAGACGCCCACGTGATCGACGTCGTACGCATCCGGATCCTCGGGATCCCCCGCCACGTCGTTGACGTCGAACAGGACCAGGTCACCCGGCTGCAACTGCCCCAGATCGGGCGCGGAACCGCCACTGCCCGCCCGCTGGGCGACGCGGACACCAGGCGCGAAGTCCACCATCGCACCGGACTTGCGGGGCAGCGCCTTCTTCGCCGGGTCCTTCACCGCCACCATGCCTACGCCCAGGTGGAAGCCGTAGACCATCCGCACGTAGCCGGAGCAGTCCAGGTTCCCGCGCTGGCCGCCCTCCGGCCGCCGGGTCTCGTCGGGGAAGGTCCACGGCCGTTCCATGTAGTCGTGGAAGTCCGCACCGACGGGACGCAGCCCCTGGCTGTCGGGCTTTCCGTACCCCGCCTCGCCCAGGACGTCCGCGCCCGCCACCCGCGGGTCCGCGCCCCGCACGCCCGGGGCACCGGGCAGGAACATCATCGCGTACGAGAGGACGTCCGGGGCCATCGAACCTGCCCAGCCGCGCACGGTGGCCTCGACGGCCGGTGTCCACTCGCCGTCGAACGGCGCGTCCAGGAGCCGCACCCAGTCGCGATGGGTGACCGCGGGCGGCGTCTCCCAGGTCGCGGCGGTCACCTCGAAACGGCCGACGGTCAGGGTGACGGGCAGATTCGTGCAGCCGGGAGAGGCGAAGCCGCGGATGCCCACCCGCCCGCTGCGGAGCCCGGCCTCGGAGTCCTCGATCTCCACGGTGGGCCGCGTGGGTTCCGCGCCGGCCGCGGGCCACGCCGTCACTTGCGCCTTTGCCCCCTTGCGGCGCACCCGGATCCGCCACGCGTCGCCCGCCCGCACGTCCGTGGCGAGCGGACCCGCCTCGGCCAGCAGCGTCGTTTCGCCGTTCATCACCTTCTCGACGCGCAGGTCGACCTCGCCCTTCGTGGTGAAGGAGAGCCGGGCCCGGTAGTGGGCGCCGCCGCCCCGGTACCCGAAGAGCAGGGCGAAGGAACAGGCGTTGCCCGTGGGCACCTTGTCGAAGGCTGCCTCACAGGAGACGTCGGCGTCGGATATCCCGTCGTCGGTCAGGGTGGCGTAGCGGCCCGCCTCCGTGTCCTTGAGGAGCATGGTCGCCGCGCCCTTGGTGTGGACCCCGAAGTCGGCATCGCCGGCCGTCCCCCCGTACACGCTCCAGGTGCCACCGGCGGGTGAGGTGCCCCAGCCGGGCTTCAGCCGCTTGGCGGGCAGGAGCGCCGGATCGGGGACCAGCCGGTCGAACACGTCGGTGAAGGACTGCTTGTTCTCCGTGAACGTCCGCTCGGGCCCGGACAGCAGGACGGTACGGGCCCCCTTCGTCAGCACGGCGACCCGCTGCTGCCCGTGCCGGACCTCCGTGCGCACGGGCGCGCCCGGCAGCACCGTCGCGCTCAGCTCCCCGAGAAAGGAGCGGGCGAAGGCCGCCGTGTCGTACGGCGTCCCGGTGAAGGTCATCGAGGAGCGCGGGCCGGTCGTCGAAGCGGACGCCGGTGGGGGCGACGCCGCGGGTGTGGACGCAGTCGCGCGGGCCGGGGACGCGGTGGCTTCGGCCGGGGGAATCGCGGCCGAAACGGTGAGGGCCCCGAGGGCGCCGAGGAGACTGCGGCGGGAAGTGTCGGTCACGTGCCACATCATCACCACGGCCCCCCGGAAGAACCTCGTCCGGTACACGGGCCTCAGGGCCCCCGCTGCCACGAGCAGTCAGACGGCCTCGACCCGTACGCGCTCGCTTGCCTTGTCCGAGAGGAACGCCGCCATCGCCCGCCCCTCCTCCGCGACCTCGGCACGCTCCGCGCGGGAGAAGCGCCGCAGCGGCCTCGCCACCACGGTGTCCTCCTCCACCGTCCACGTCGCCGCGACCCGCCCGTCGACCAGCACGACGCGTTCCCCGGCGACCGACAGGCCGCGGTGGTCGTCGTCGATGATCCGGCCGCGGTCCTGGTAGCCGAGGATCGCGTTGTCGAACGCGGGCAGGAAGCGCACCGGCGCGGGTGTGTCGGGGTCCGGGCGCGGCGCGTCGGGGAGGTCGAGCAGTTCACGGCCGCGCTCGTCGCGGAAGGAGACCAGTTCCGCGCGGGCGGCGGCGACCGCGGCCGGGAGCCCGGCGAGGCCGCTCCAGGCGCGCAGGTCGGCGGTGGCGGCGGGGCCGTGCGCGGCCAGGTAGCGGCGCAGGAGGACTTGGCCCACCGGGTCGGAGTCGGCCGTGTCCGACGGATCGGGTTCCCTGCCCAGCCAGGTGGAGAGCGGGAGGTTGCGCACACCCCCCTTGGTGCGCCACAGGCCGCGCGGCGGCAGTTGGGCCATCGGCACCAGGGCGGCGATCAGCATCTCGCCCAGCGCGCGCGGCGCCACCTCCGGCCAGCGGTCGGCGACCGCCCGCGTGAGCTCGGCCATGCTGCGCGGCTCCCCGTCGGCCATCGTCTCCCGGCCCGCCACGGCGAGTTCGTCGAGGTCCACGCCGTCGAGGTCGCGGCGGTAGACGCCGAGGACCCGCTGGCGCAGCATCGCGTCGTGCCGGGCGCGCCAGGCGAGGACGTCGTCGGCGGTGACGAGGTGGACCGTGCGGCGCATGAGGTGCGTGCGCACCACGCGCCGTTCGACGAGCAGGTCCGAGAGGGTCCCCGGCTCGAAGGCCCGCAGCCTGGACCAGAGTCCGATGAACGGCTCCTGCGGTTCCTGCGCCTGCAGCCCGCAGAGGTGCGCGACCGCGTCGAGGGCCGGCATGTCGGCACGGTCGAGGAGCAGTTGCCGGGCGAGCGTGGCGCGGCCCAGGGTCCGGGTGTCGAGCACGGTCACCGGACCACCGCCGGGTGCGTGCCGGTCGGCCGGTGGGCGGGCCCCGGGACGGGTCGGGGCGAGGGGGCGTGCACGGACATGCGGCTGCTCCTGGGGTCTCACGGCTCGGCTCGGCGCCGGGACGCGGCGCGCTGTGCTCCGACGCCCCTCGGCCGGGCACCACAGTCGCAGACGACGCGGTCAGCTTCTGTCCGCTACTCCCTTCCCCGCCCGTCCTGGCCTTCCGCTCCCACCGGTCGGCCGATCGCGCCCCCTCAGATCGCGATCGACTGCTGGAGCCAGCGGCTGACGCGGTACGGGAGCCACCAGGCGTACGGGCCGATGTCCATGACGAGTTGTTCGGATCGGAAGTCGTCCAGGACGGCCTTCGGGACGGTGTCGGCGAGGGCGCCGTGGTCGAGGGCGTCGATGACCGTCTCGTACTCGGGTTCGTCGGCGGTGAAGCGGCGCAGTTCGCCCCAGCGGCGGTCGCGGATCTGGATGAAGCCGGGGCCTTTGCGCCAGAGGCACTTGCACAGGTAGTGGCCGCGCCGCCAGGTGTTCAGCGCCGCCTCGGCCCCGGCCGGGCCCAGCAGCGCGGCGGGCGGCTGGAGGTGGCTGAGCAGCCGCCAGCGGTCCTCCGCGTCCGGGTCGAGGCGCAGTTCCCACTCCACCATGACGGCCCGCGCGGTCAGGTCCCGGACGAGGCCGAGTCCGTGCAGTGCGGCGGACGGGTCCGCGGTGGCGGTGAGGTCGACGGGCGCGGGCAGGCGGACCCGGCGCGCACCGAGTTTCCACAGGCGTTCGGCCTGGCCGCGGGGCGGTCCCGGCAGCGGCACCTCGCCGAGGAACATGCCGGGCAGCGCGCACGCGGCGGGGTCGTAGTCGCGCCAGGCCAGGAGTGTCGGCGTGGCGAGGGTGGCGGTCATCTTGCTCCTCCAGGTCGGACCGGTCGAGCCGGGTCGGGTGGGTCAGGCCGGTTCGGGGACGCCGGTGCCGTCCTGGGCCACGGACGCGGGGTCGGCGTCCGCCGCGTGGATGTGCCGCATGAAGTCGAGGCGGAGCAGGTCCTCGTTGACCGCGGCCGGTGCGATGTGGACGTACTGGCCCGCGTCGGCGAAGACGATGCCGAGCGCGATCCAGGAGTCGAGGAGTTCCTGGACCTGGGTCTCGTCGCGGGCCGGGGCGGGCACGCGGGCGGCGGCCTTCCGCAGAAGGGCCTGGACGCTGTGCGGTTGGTCGAGGAGGCGGAAGACGGCCAGCTCGAAGGGGTCGGTCAGCTCCATGGCGTGCCAGGAGAAGGTGCGGCGGCGGCTGACGAGGACGATGCGGTCGCCGTGGTCGTCGTGGGTGAGACGGGCGTCGGTGTGGTGCTTGCGCCAGTCGGCGAGGGCGGCGTTGAGCGTCTTCACGGTGGGCTCGTCGATGCCGCGGGCCGGGGCCTCGAAGACGTACGCCATGCCGTACAGCTCTTCTTCGGGCAGGTCGTAGGTGAAGCGGTAGTGCCCTTCGGGGCGCAGGCCGGTGAAGCCGAGTTCGGGGCGTTCGAAGTAGGGGCTGAAGCGCTCGATGGCGATGCGGGCCGAGAGGTCGACCGGCGGGTCGAGGTGTTCGAGGGCGGGAATCTGCGCGATGACGGGGTCGTAGTCCTCGGCGCTCTCGCCGGGGAAGCCGTGGAGGTAGTTCCAGGCGACGGAGAGTCCGGTCTCGGCGCCGTCGCGCAGCATCCGGACGTTCTGGCAGCCGCTCACGCCCTTGTCCATCAGGTCGAGGACCCGGCTGTTGAGGCTCTCGATGCCGGGCTGGACGTAGATCAGTCCCGCTTCGGCGAGGGTGCGCAGCTGGCTGCGCTTCATGTTGGCCTTGATCTCGATGTGCAGGCGCAGGTCGTAGCCGCTGTCGATGATGCGGGGCAGGACGGTGGTCAGGTACCGCATGTCGAGGATGTTGTCGACCACGTACATGTCCAGGACCCGGTGGCGGCGGGCCAGGTCCATGATTTCGTCGTAGAAGGTGTCCGGGCTCTTGGAACGGAACTCCATGAACGAGCCGTTGAGCCCGCAGAAGGTGCAGTGGTGTTTCTCGCCCCACCAGCAGCCGCGCGCGCCTTCGACGACGAGTTTGGGCTCCACCCAGTTGCGGGCCACGGACGCGGCGAGGCGTTCGAAGTAGCCGCTGTAGTCGGGCGGCAGGATCGCGGCGGGCGGCAGCGGCTTGGTGGCCATGGAGTTGGCGACGCTCTTGCCCGTGGCGTCGCGATGGCAGAGCCCCGGGATGTCGTCGAGCGGGGTCTTCTCCGTGAGTGCGGTGAGCAGTGCGGGGAAGGCGGCCTCGCCCTCGCCTCGTACGACGTGGTCGACGAAGGCGAAGTTGCGGTGCACGGCGGCGCCCTGTTCGCCGTCGCAGTTGGCGCCGCCCATGACGGTCACGAGGTGCGGGGCGAGTTCCTTGACGCGGCGGGCGCAGGCGAGTGCGGCGGTGTTCTGCTGGAAGGTGGAGGTGAAGCCGACGACGTCGGGTTCGCTCGCCACGACCTGACGGGCGATCATCTCGACGAACTCGGGGACGATCCGGTGCAGGTCGCGCGTCATCTTCATCCGCGGGGCCTTCAGCTTGCCGGTCATCGTGGCGGTGAACTCCTCGTCCCGCCAGTTCGGGTCGTCGTAGAGGGCCGAGGAGAAGACCCAGTCGCCGCAGCCCATGAAGTACGAGGAGAGCGCGTAGTACTCGTAGTCGTCACCGGTGAACTCGGTGCGCTCGGTGATCCAGTCGGTGAAGGCGAGGTTGGCGTGCAGCACCTCGGCGGTGGCGCCGGGGACGCGCTCGTCCACGCTCCGTTTGAGGATGCCCAGGGCGAGCGACGGAAGGTCGATGGGTGACCAGGGCATGTTGACCAGCAGTACGCGCACGGGCGTTCCTCCGGGGGGTGAGGGCCGGCCGGCCCCCGGGGCGTGCCCGGGGGCCGGCCGGTTGGGGATCAGTCCTCGACGCTGTCGTCGCCGTCTTCGGCGTTGCGGAACGGGACGGTGACCGTGATGCCGACGCTCGGCCTACGGTTCGTCTCGTCCTCCGCGAGCGGGTCGTTGTGGATGACGTCCTTCTGCATGGGCTCTCTCCTCTCGGTAGTTCAGTGATTCAGTGCTGCACGGTGTGGTGCACTGACCCCTCACCTCTCGGAGTGGGGCGTCTGGGTGGGCGGAGCTCCCGGTCGAGGAAGAGCACCGCGCGGCGGAGTACGGCCATGTGGTCGCCGCCGTCGTAGCCGTCGTGCCCGGAGTCCAGCCACAGGGACTCGTGCCGGGCGCCGGCCGCGTGGAGCGCGCCGAGGTAGGAACGGACCTGTTCGGCGGGGCACTTGGTGTCGTGCGTGGCGGCGACGACGAGCAGTGGGTCCCGTACGCGGGCGGCGTACCGGATCGGGGAGCTGTGCGCGTAGCGCGCGGGCACCTGGTCGGGGGTGCCGCCGAACAGCCGCTCGTCCAGGGCGCGCAGGGCCACGGTGCCCGAGGCGTGGGCGGCGGCGTAGTCGGCGACGGGTTTCACGGCGACGCCCGCCCGCCACAGGCCGGGCCGGGTGCCCAGGGCGAGCAGGACGAGGTAGCCGCCCCAGGAGGTGCCCCACAGTCCGGTCGCGTCCGGGCGGATCAGGCGGCGCGCGGCGAGGTCGGCGTGGACGGCGGCGAGGTCGGCGACCTGGGTGTGGCCGACGCCGTCCCGGAACGCGCGCTGCCAGCGGGGCCCGTAGCCGGTGGAGCCGCGGTAGTTGACCCGGGCGACGGCGAAGCCGGAGGCGACGAGTGAGTGCACGGTGCCGTCGTAGGCGTCCCTGTCGTGGTCGGCGGGGCCGCCGTGCACGAGGAACACGGCGGGGTACGGTCCTGGGCCGTCGTCGGGGAGGCTCAGCAAGGTGTGCACGGGGCCGTCGGGTCCCGGGGTGCGGATGTCCTGCACGGTGCCGGGGACGCGGCCCGTGACGGTGCCGAGCGGCGGCAGCGGTGTGCCGGTGCTTGAGGTCATCGTCGGCGGGTGCGTGGTGTCGGTCCAGAGGGTGTGGAGGTCGCCGCCGGGTCGCGGGGCCGCGTCGAGGAGCGTGCCGGGCGGGGTGGGCACGGGTTCGAGGGTGCGGCTTTCGAGGTGGGCGCGGTGGAGCAGGGAGCGGCCCCGGCGGTCCTGGCGGATCAGGACGGAGCGGCCGTCCGGGTACCAGCGGGCGGTGATCTGGGTGTCGAAGGCGCACCAGTCGTGGGTGACGGTGCCGGTGGCGGGGGCCCAGGTGGCGAGCAGGTAGCGGTCCTCGCGCTCGCGGACGAGCAGCAGCGTCGAGCGTGGTCCCGCGGGCGCGAAGCCGAGGGCCCACAGTCTGCCGTGCGGGCCGTCCCCGGGCAGGACCGCGGCGACGGTGCCCGCGGGGGTGAGCAGGGTGACGGCGGCGGGCGAGTCCGCGGTGCGGGTGAGGGCCAGCAGGTCGCCGCCGGGGGCGAGTCCGGCGAGGGCGGCGGGGCCGTCGACGCGCGTCACCTCGCGGCCGGGTCCGCCGCGTGCGCCGATGCGGATCGTGGTGCTGTCGTCCAGGCCGATGCCGACCGTGGCGATGGGCCCGCCGATGACGGCGAGTCCGCGGGCGGTGCCGTCCGGGACGCCGGTGAGGCCGGGCAGGTCGGGCCCGCCCGTGAAGGCCTGGTGGCGCCAGTGGCCGACGCCCCGGGCGTCCTCGGCGAACCACCAGACCCGCGCGTCCCGGTCGATGGCGCCGTGCAGGGTGCCGCCGGGCCGGTCGGTGACCTGGCGGGCACCGCGGGACGCGGTGTCCCAGGTGTATACCTCGCAGCGGCCTTCGGCGTCGGCGGTGAAGACCATCCGGCGCGGGTCGGCGGCGCACACCTCGGGCAGCGCGGCGCGGTAGACCTGGAAGCCGCTCATGCGGCGGCCTCCGCGAGGGCGGACCGCCGCGTGGTGTGGACGGCGAGCAGGGCGAGGAGGGCGGCGCAGCCCAGGGCGGGTGCGGCGGTGCCCACTTGGTCCGCGCAGAGTCCGGCGAGGACGGGGGCGAGGGCCGCGGTGCCGCCGGACGCCGTCGCGAGCACCGCGCCGACCCGCGCCTGCAGCGAGGGTTCCGTCACGAGGAGGGCGCGCGTCTGGAGCACGACGGCCGGCAGCGGCACGAGCAGGCAGACGGCGCCGAGCAGCAGGCCGTACGTCCAGGGCCCGGCGGCGGTGGCGAGGGCCGCGGTGAGCGGTACGAGCAGCCAGGTCACGGCGACGAGGACCCGGGCGGCGCCGACGCGGACGGCGACCCGGGGCGCGGCGAGCGAGCCGGCCAGACCCGCGGCGCCGGAGACCGCGAGGACGACGCCCAGCGGGAGGGCGCCCGAGCCGGAGCGTTCCAGCGCGAAGACGGCGGCGTAATAGAGCGCCACGGCGACGCCGTTGACGAGAGCGATCCACACCAGCACGAGGCGCAGCACCGGTTGCTGCCGCACCAGGCGCAGCCCCGCGGCGGCCTCGCGGAGCAGGCCGCCGCCGGTGGGCTCCGCCGGGGCCTTCAGTTCGGCCCGCATGCCGCGTACGCAGCAGGCGGCGACGGCGTACGAGAGGGCGTCGGCCAGGAAGGGCAGCGCACGCGAGAGGTGGTAGGCGGCGCCGCCGAGGGCGGGCCCGAGGATGAGCGCGCCCTGGTCTGCGGCGGCGAGTCGGGCGACGGCGCGGGGCTGGTCGTCGGGCGGGCAGACCAGGACGACCGTGCCGCGTGAGGCGGCGTCGTGGGTGGCGGTGGCGAACCTCTCGACGAGGACGGCGCCCAGGAGGTGCGCGAGCGTGAGGTCTCCGAGGGCGAGCACGAGGGCGACGGAGCCCATGGCGAGCGCGGAGACGGTGGCGGACCAGAACATGATCGTCTTGCGGGCGCCGCGGTCGGCGGGGATGGCGGCGAGCGGTCCGAGCAGGATCCCGGCGGCCAGCGAGAGGCCGGCGACCAGCCCGGCGGTCTGCGCGGAGTGGCCGAGGGCGAGGAGCAGCAGCGGGAGTACGACGCCGGATGCCTGGGTGCCGAGCGCATCGGCGGCGTTCGCCCACCAGAAGAGGCGGAAGTCGCGGGCGGAGGTGCCTCCGTGAGAGACAGATCCGGTGGGGTTGGGTCCGGAAGGGATAGGTCCGGAAGGGGTGGATCCGCCGTGGTCCGGCGTGTCCGCCTGCGCAAACGACTCCACGCACGTCCTCCATGAACATGAAGCAGCTGTGAAGAGATGTGTAGAAAGTGAAACGGGAGCCGGATCGTAGCCAGCGCTCCGAGCGCGCTACAAGGCGTGGAAGCCGCTGACCGAAAAGCGCGGCGGAGGCGCCACGAGGCGGGCTTTTGCCACGGCCACAAGGGGAGGTACGAGTTCCGGCAGGGCTCACGAGGCCGATGTGACGTGAGGGATCCCCGTGACTCAAGGGACGCCATAGAGGACACGTACATCAATGCGCGAAGGGCGGAAATTACGTACGTACGAGCCCTCGCCTAGGGTGGTGGGGGCAGCAGGCAGCGGCGCCGGTCCAGCGGGAGTATGGCCGGTTCGCGACGGTACGAGCGGCACCGTGAGGACCGCGGAGGGCGAGCGATGGAACCCAGTGGGCAGGGCTGGTTGCAACTGGCCGAGTTCGCCGTCGCCTTCGTCCTGTCCGCCGCGATCGGCCTGGAGCGGGAGATCCGGCAGAAGGCCGCGGGCCTGCGGACCTACACCATCGTCGGCGTCGGCTCAGCCCTGTTCACGCTGGTCAGCAAGTACGGGTTCACCGATGTGCTGCAGTCCGGCACCGTCACCCTCGACCCGTCACGGGTGGCCGCCCAGATCGTCTCCGGACTCGGCTTCATCGGCGCCGGGGTCATCTTCGTGCAGCGGGGGTCCGTACAAGGCCTGACCACGGCGGCCACCATCTGGCTGACGGCGGCCGTGGGTTCGGCAGCGGCGGCCGGCCTGCCCCTGCTCGCGGTGCTCGCCACCGCCTCGTACTTCCTCGTCGCGTACGCCATCCGCCCCCTGGCCCGCAGGCTCTCGCTGCTGCGCTCGGTGCCCGTGCACTTCCGCATCACCTATCTGCAGCGCCCCGGTCTGCTGCACGACCTGTTCGCGGAGTGCTCGCGCGCCGGTTTCGACATCGCCGAAGTACGCACCCTCAGCGCGACGGGCCCCATAGGCGCGTACGACGGCGGCACGGAACACACCGTCGAGGTGCTGCTCGCTCTGGCGGGGCACGGCGACGGCGACGCGCTGACGGCACGGTTCGTGGCGGTGGACGGCGTCGTGGCGTGCGCCCGGCCCGGCTACGGCGACGAGTGAGCCCGCGCGCCCGCCCCCTTCTTGGGCTCACGCAGCGGCGTCGAGCACTCCGGCCACCAGCATCCGCGCGTACGCCGCGTCGCACCCAAAGGGGCGGAACAGGATGCGGTACATCATCGGTGCGACGACGTGGTCGAGCACCGTCTCGACGCCGGGTCCGGTCTCCCCGCGGTCGGCCGCGCGGGCGAGGATGACGTCGATCTGTTCGGCCGCGTACGCCGAGCACCGGCCCGCGTTGCTGCCGTCCGGGTCGCCGAGCAGGGCGTCGCGGATGTACGCGCGGCCCGCGGGGGACGCCATCTCGTCGAGGAACTGCTCGGCCCAGGCCTGCAGATCGGCCCTGAGGTCGCCCAGGTCCTGCGGCGGCGTCTCGGGGCGCAGCCGCTCGACCGCCACGTCCGACAGGAGCGCCTGCAGATCGCCCCAGCGGCGGTAGATCGTCGAAGGGGTCACTTCGGCGCGGGCCGCGATCAGGGGAACCGTCAGCGCGTCGCGGCCCACCTCCTCCGCGAGTTCACGCACGGCGGTGTGCACCGCTTCCTGGACGCGGGCGCTGCGCCCGCCGGGGCGCGCCATCGGTCTACGACTCACGGCATCACCTTAAAGCGCATCCTTGTGACGACTGGCGGGCGGCTGGCGGACGGCGGGGCCCGGTCCGGGGGGTGTCCCTACGTGGCCACGGCCACCGGAGCGTACCCGCGCGCAGGCACCGTCTCCTCGTACGCGTGCCCCACCCGCAGCACCGTCGCCTCGGCGAGGGGCCGCCCGAGCAGCTGCATGCCGATGGGCATGCCCGCTCCGTCGTGCCCGACCGGGACGGTCAGCGCCGGAACACCGGTGATGTCCGCGGGCGCCGACAGGCGGACGTACGCGTCGGAGACGCTCTCGCTCGTGCCGTCGGGCCACACGATGACCTCCTGGTCCGAGCGCACCGCCGTCACGGGAACGGTCGGGGCGACGACCACGTCGACCTCGTCCAGCATCCGCAGCCACGCCTGCCGCATGAGCGTGCGGGCCCGTTGGGCACGCAGATAGTCCCCGGCGGACATGAGCGCGCCGGCCTCCAGCAGGATGCGGATGTCGGCTCCGTACCGCTCGGGGGCCGAACGCAGTGTCCGCTCGTGGTACGCGGTGGCTTCGGGGACCATCAGGCCCCACTGCGTGGCCTGGACGTAGCGGGCCATCGGAATCTCGACCTCGACGAGCGTCGCACCGAGAGCCTCTAGTCGAGTGATGGCGCCGCGCACCGCCGCCTCCACCTCGGGGTCGACGTGCTCGAAGTAGTAGTTGCGCGGAACGCCGACCCGCACGCCCCTCAGGTCCGCGCCCGGGAGCGGCCGGTAGTCCACGGAGGACGGGGTGGGGAGGCTGGCGGGGTCGCGGGGGTCGTGTCCCGCGAGGACGGACATCACCAGGGCCGCGTCCTCGACCGTGCGCGTCAGGGGTCCCACGTGGTCCAGCGACCAGGACAGGGACGTCACGCCGTGCCGGGGAACGAGGCCGTACGTGGGCTTGAGGCCGACGACGCCGTTCAACGCGGCCGGCACGCGGATCGACCCTCCGGTGTCGGTGCCCAGGGCGAAGGTCGCCGCGGCCGCCGCCACGGCGACGGCCGAACCGCCGCTGGAACCGCCCGCCACGCGGCTCGGGTCCCACGCGTTGCTGGTCTGGGGCGTGGTCAGCCCGTAGGCGAACTCGTGCGTATGGGTCTTGCCCACCAGGGCGGTACCGGCCGCGGCCAGTCGCGCGGCGACCGTGCTGTCGGCGGCCGCGCGGTGGTCCGCCCGGACCCGGGAACTTGCCGTGGTCGGCACACCGGCGACGTCGATCAGGTCCTTCAGTGCCACGGGAATGCCGTGCAGCGGGCCCCTCAGGTGGCCACCGGCTGCGGCGTCGCCGACTGCGGCCGATGCGGCACGTTCGGCCGCACGCGCCGACTCCCGTGCCCGCTCCGCCGTCACGGTGACGTAGGCCTGGAGGCCCGGCTCGGTCCGCGCGATCCAGTCGAGCACCGAGTCCACCAGTTCGACGGGGGACAGCCGCCGCGCCCGGATCTCGTCCGCGGCAGCGGCCAGGGACAACTCATACGGCTGCATCGTGCGCCCCCTCTGCCGCGCGGTGGGCGGCGGGCGGGGTGTCGGCGAAGTCCAGTTCACGGAGGACGGCGACGACGGAGTGGATGTGGTCGGCCGTGGCTGCCACCGCCTTGCCGCGGTCACCCGCCAGCGGAAGCCCGGAGCGTGCGGCCCACCGAGCGGCCTCAGGCGGTGTGAGCTGCGGTTCTGCGTCGGGCATGGAGATCCCTTTCTCTGCCGGGGCCGGAGCTGGGGCCGAGCCCGGTGCGGTGCGGTGAAGGGCAGTGCGGTGTGGTGCGGGCTACCGGATGCCACTACCCCGCTAAAAGCTAAGCGTTTGCGTTAGCCACAACGTAAGACCTACGCTCGCTAAACGCAAACGGTTAGCTTTAGCTCTGTCGGCACCGAAGGGACCCGCCCCATGCAGACGCAGACTTCACCCACCCACCCCACCGAGGTCCCGATCCCCCACTGGACCGTCGGCGACGTCACCGTCCACCGCATCGACGAAATCGCGCTGCCGCCCGCGACCGGCCCCTGGCTGCTGCCCGCCGCGACGCCCGACGTGCTCGCCGAACACCACTGGCTGCGCCCGGACTTCGCCGACGACGCGGGCGTCCCGCACCTGGACAGCCACACCTTCGCGCTCACCGTGGGCACCCTGCGCGTACTCGTCGACACCGGCATCGGCAACGGCAAGACGCGGGCGAACCCGGCGTGGCACGACCTGCGCACCGACTACCTCCAGCGCCTCACCGACGCGGGCTTCCCGCCGGACTCGGTCGACCTCGTCGTCCTCACCCACCTGCACACCGACCACGTCGGCTGGAACACCCGCAAGGTGGAGGGCACTTGGCGTCCGACCTTCCCCAACGCCCGCTACGTCACCTCGCGCGTCGAGCGGGAGTTCTGGGCCGGTCACGACATGGACGAACCGCGCCGCCAGATGTTCCGCGACTCCGTGGATCCGGTCGAGGACGCGGGACTGCTCGACCTCGTCGACGTCCCCGCCGAGGGCGCCGAAGTCGCCCCCGGCGTGCGCCTTGTGCCCACTCCTGGACACACCCCCGGGCACATCGCCGTCCAGGTGAGCAGCCGCGGCGCGTCAGCCCTGATCACCGGCGATCTGCTCCACCACCCCGTACAACTCCCCCATCCCCACATCGGAAGCTGCGTCGACATCGACCCCGAGCAGTCCGAAGCCACCCGCCGTGACCTGCTCGCCTCGCTCGTCGGCACGGAGACGCTGCTCCTCGGCACCCACTTCCCCGACCCGACGTCCGGCCGCGTGGTCTCCCACGGAGACGGAGATGCGTACCGCCTGGCACCCGTCCCGCCGACGCGCGCCAAGTCCTAGCGTCACGGCCCGCGATCAGGTCCGACGGGCGAAGGACGCGAGGCGGTCGGCGAACGCGGTGACGAGTTCGCGCAGTTCGTCGGGGCGTTCGACGACGAAGGGCCGGTCGAGCGAGGCGAGCAGCGGAGGCAGCCAGTCGAGCCGTTCCGCCCGCACTTCGGCGCGCAGCCAGGGCTCGTCCGCCCGGCCCTCCTTTCCCGCACCCTCCGCAGGAGCGCACTCCGCCAAGCTCGCGATGCCGACGGGAAGGCGGGCGCGGACCTGTTCGACCGTCCCCTGGATCCGCAACGTCACCTCGTACCGGTACGCGGCCTCGGCGAACCCCGTCAGGACGCGGTCCGCCGGATCGCACTCGTCCGGGACCTGGAACGAGCCGGGCAGGGGCCGCACGGCCGCGATGCGGTCGAGCCGGAAGGTCCGGTCCTCCGCGATCTCCGGGTCCGTGCCCGTCACGTACCACCGGCCCGCGTGGGCGACCAGCCCGTACGCGTGCAGCGTGCGGTCGCCGCGGCGGCCCTTGCGGTCCGTGTAGCGGAGCGAGACCGGCCGTCGGTGGCGTACCGCATCGGCGAGAGTGAGCAGGACCTCCGCGTCCGGTGCGGCGAACGCGCCCGGTTCGCCGGTGAAGGCCAGGGAGTCCAGGACCGTGTCGAGGCGGCGGGCGATGCGGGCGGGCAGTACCCGCCGGATCTTGGCGGCCGCCGTCTCGCTCGCCGTGTCCCCCGGAGTGAGACCCGCTCGGCGACCGGCGATCAGGCCGAGCAGTACGGCGAGCGCCTCGTCGTCGCCGAACATCAGCGGAGGCAGCGCCGTGCCGGGGGCGAGCCGGTATCCGCCGTAGCGCCCGCGCACCGACTCGACCGGCACGTCGAGATCGATCAGCTGGTCGACGTAGCGCCGCACGGTCCGCCCGTCGACACCGAGCCGGTCCGCCAGTTCGGCCACGGTGCGGGTGCCGCCCGACTGCAGCAGTTCCAGGAGCGTGAGCACGCGGCCGACGGGTCGAGACATGTCCGCAGCCTAGCGCCGATACAGGACCGATTCTGTCCACTATTCGTCCTAGCGTGTGATGCACACCGACCGCAGCAGCCAAGGAGAAGAGCATGAGCAGCACAGTTGGCACCGCGAACTTCGTCTCCGTCCGCATCATCACCGGCGACGTCGCCCGCCTCGTCGAGTTCTACGAGAAGGCCACCGGCGCGCAGGCGTCCTGGGCCACCGAGGACTTCGCCGAACTCAGGACCCCGGCCGCCACCCTGGCGATAGCGGGCACGCGCACCGTCCCGCTGTTCGCGCCCGGGTCCGCACGTCCGGCCGACAATCACAGCGTGATCATCGAGTACCTCGTCGACGACGTGGACCGCGTGCACGAGAACCTGACCGGCTGGGTCACCGACTTCGTCGGCGGGCCGACGACCATGCCCTGGGGCAACCGGTCCCTGCTGCTCCGCGACCCCGACGGCAACCTCGTCAACTTCTTCACGCCCGTCGCCCCGGCGGCCGTCGCGAAGTTCGCTGGCTGCTCTCCGGCCGCAGGGTGAGCCGCCACCGGCCGTGCCCCCGGATCTGCAGCAGGCCTTCGCCCGGCAAGGTCACGGTCCCCCGCAGAGCCTGGCCCTCCGTGAGCCGTTGCTCCTGCCCGGAGTCGGTGAGGGTACGGAAAGTGAGTTCTCCGCCTTCACCGCTCGTCCACTCGAAGCCCAGCCTCGCCGCCCCGCCCGAATAGTTCAGAAGGTCCCAGTGCTTGCCGGTGACCTCTCCTCCGAGCTGCGTCAACTCGTCGAGGCGCAGCACGCGCAGGTGCCACGGCCCGTGCGTGACGGAGTTTCCCCTGGTGCTGAACCGACGGATGCGGAAACTGCGGTAGCGCGGAGGCAGGACGAAGCGGTTGGGGCCCAGCCCCATGATGGTCGCCAGGCACGGACCGAGGGACTCGTGGTCCGGCCCCCGGTCCAGCGCGTGCAGGTGGTACTGCGAGGTGAACCAGCCACCCCGGAAATCCATCACCGTCGGCATCTTCGGGTCTTCGTCATCCGCATCTCGCGGAGGCATTTCGACCACCCGGTTGCGCCACCCGCTCACCGAGAATCCAGTACGGTCCGCCATCCCCGCCAGCCCCCTGCCCCTCGTCCACGCATGTAGCGACCCGCAATCTATACCTGCGTCGGGTGAGCCTCGCGCCAGGCCGCCATGGAGAGGTTCCACCCATCGCCGTCGAGCGCGGTGAGCGAGGCAGGGAAGAGCCCGTCCTCCTCCTTGGCGATGTGCCGATGCAGCTCGTCGACGGCTTCGACGAGGGTGCGTACGTCACCGGGGGCCGACAGGTCGAGGGCGGGCAACAGGGCGGCCAGCTCGCGGTGTTCGACCTCCAGGTCCGCGATGTGGTCCGCGTACTCGGGATCCTCGCGCATCACCGTGAAGAGACCGTTCTCCTCGCCCCGCCAGTGCGCGTCCAGTTCGCGGGCCATCTCGTCCACGAGTACGCGCGCCCGGTCCGTGTCACCCCTTTCCAGCGCCCGGACCGCATCCCCCGCGGCGTTGGTCACGCGCTCGTGCTCGGCGATGAACTCCTTGATGAGAGGCACCTCTCGGCAACCGCAGTAGTGGCACATGAGGGTGTTCCAGGCGAGATACCGGCTCCGGGTGGAGTGCCACGCGCGTGTTCCGGCCGCTGTCACCCCCACCTCACGGGCCTCACCGCATCGGGGTGTCGTCCGCGTCGTACGGGAGGGTGGAGATGACGTCGGCGTAGCCCCGTTCCATGGCCTGCCGTTGGCGGGCGATGTGCGGACTCGCGGGGTGCGCGGCCAGGCGCGCCATCCGGTCCCGGTGCGACTTGGTGATCTGTTCCGCGGTCGCCCGCCAGTCGGCTTCGTCCGGTACGCGGACCAGTTCCACGCAGGCCGGTGGCGTGCCCTCCGCCAGCGCGGCCGCCGCCCGGTCGTGGCCGTCGAGGAGCAGCCAGCCGTCCAGGAAGGACACCCACCACAGCAGCACGGGCGCGAGCGTGCCCTCGCGGGCGTGCTTGCGCTGGGCCTTGACGCGCGGGGCGTCCGGCGCGGGGAGCGGGCGCAGCGGCAGGACCCCGTGCCACCCTCCCCCGCAGAGCAGTTCGAGGGTGGCGTCGGGCCAGTCCTGGACGAGGTCGCAGCTCCAGATGCCGGGAGCGAACGTGGTGCGCGGGGACAGTCGCCAGCGTCCGTGGTGGAGGGGGCCGTGTCCCTTCGCGTCCTCCAGCCCGCGCGCGTACCGGTGGGTCCAGTCGCCCCCGGCCCGCATCATCGCGGCGGACAGGGGCGGCAGCGGGGAGCGGTGTCCCGGCAGGCGGTGCAGGTGGAGGTCGCGGCAGCATCCGTCCCCCTCCGACCGGGCCCGGATCAAGGGCCGTTCGCCCTGCAGCAGGGTCCAGTCGCGGCCGGTCGCCCGCTCGAAGCGCAGCGACGGCACGGAGTGCGGCACACCGTCCGGCTCGGCATCCGGCACGGTCAGGACGAGCCCGCCTCCCGGCAGTGGTTCCCTCGTCGCCCTGGTCATGGGATCAGTCTCGGTACGAGGGGCCGGGCACGGCAAGAACGTTTCGTCTCGCTGATGGCCGCTTCGCGTGCCGTCGTCACGCGAGCGCGTCCGCGATGCGGGAGAGCCAGTGGTCCACGGATCCGGCGGTGAGCACCCCGCTCCCCGCACCCGCCTGCTGCCCGGCGGCGGGCTGCAGGCGCGCACGGACCAGCTCAAGTCCGGGCCGGTCGCCCGATCTCAGGGCCGCCTCCGCCGCCACGCAGCACAATGCCTCGTAGAGCAGGTCCGGCGGCGGTTCGGGGAGCGCCCGCAGTGCCGCGCGTGCCTGGGCTTGGCGTCCCGTCTCCGCGAGTGCCAGCGCCTCGGCCCAGGGGCGGTGCGGGCCCCAGTCCATCGTCAGGTCGACGTCGGGGCGGCGCCGGTTCGCCAGGCGCAGGGTCACCAGCGCCAGCGGCAGCAGCCCCGCACGCATCCCCGGCATCCCGGCCTGGTCCAGATGCTCGGCCGCGACGCGCGTGGCGGTCTCGGCGCGCGCCACTTCCCCGGCGGCGGCCAGCCGCATGGCCTCGTACCACCGCGTGAAGATGCCCACCAGCGGCAGTTCGTGGCGCTCCGAGAGCCGTGTCGCGGCGGCCGCGTGTGCGTCGGCCGCCGGGAAGTCGGCGAGCGCGGAGTGTGCCTGCAGGCGGATGAGGTGGCCGAGCACCTCGAAGGTCACCAGACCGTGCCGGGCGGAGAGTTCGACGAGCTCGGCGCCGATGGCGTCGCGCCGTGGGGCCAGGCCCGCGCGGGTGAAGGACTGCATGAACGTCCCGTTGAGCGCGAACGCGAGCAACGCGGGATCGTCGAGATGCCGGGCGAGCCGTTGCGCCTCGTGTGCGGCTTCCGGTCCGCGCGGTGTTCTGGCGCCGCGCGTCTCCACCGCGACGGTGGCGAGGAGACGGCAGCGCGTCGCGCCGGACGCGTCCTCCGGCAGGTGCGCGAGGGTCCGTTCCGCGGCCGCGACGATCTGCCGGGCGAGCTCCGGGTCGTCGCCGCGCGTCCAGATCGCGGGGACGTCGAAGGCGCCGATCACGCGGGCGGTCAGCTCCGTGTCGCCGTACTCCTCGGCCGCCTCGATCACCGCCATGCGGTGGCGCCGGGCAGCCTCCAGTCCCCCGGCGCCGGTCACGGCGAGGCTGCGGACGAGGCCGACGGTCGACTCCAGGCGGGCGCGGGCCCCGGCCTCGACGGTGCGGTCGTACGAGGCGGCGGCCTCGCTCCAGAGCCGGGACGCCGTCGCGGCCGGGCCGGACGGCGCGGTCGTGAGGGTCGCCGGACGGGGTCCTCCGGCCGGGTCCAGGGCGGCGTCCTGCGCGAGGATGTCCGCCTCGAGGCGGCGCAGGCCGGGGCCCGGGTCGAGCCCCAGCTCGTCGGCGAGCGCGGCGCGGGCGCGGCGCAGCGTCGCGAGCGCGTCGCCCTGCCGACCGGTCCGGTACAGCGCGAGGGCCAGCAGCCGCCAGGCGTCCTCGCGCCACGGGTGGCGGGTCACGTGCGCGTCGAGGTCGGGCACGACGTCGGCGGCACCGCCGAGCGCCAGCGATGCCTCGGCGCGCCGCTCGACGGCCAGCGCCCGCAGTTCGGCGAGCCGGGAACGCTCCGTGCGCGCCCATTCCTCGTCCGCGAACTCGGCGTAGGCAGGCCCACGCCACAAGCCAAGTGCCTCGTCGAGGCGGTGCAGGGCGTCCCGCGGCGGCAGGTCCCTGGCCTCGCCCACGGCCGTCTCGAAGCGCCAGGCGTCCACGGCGTCCGGCGCGGCCCGCAGCGCGTAGCCGGGGCCCTCGGTCACGAGGAGGCGGGCGGGGGCGCGGTGCGGCCGGTCGGGTTCCAGGACCTTGCGCAGTGCGGCGACGAACGTCCGGACCGTTCCCAGTGCGCGTTCCGGCGGGTCCTCCCACAGGTCGTCGATGAGGCGCGGGACGGGCACGACATGGCGGCGGGCGACGATCAGCCGGGCCAGGACGGCCCGCTGGCGCGGCCCGGCCAGGGCGAGCGGGCCGTCGGGGTTCCAGGCCGCCACGGGGCCGAGGACACCGAACCCGACCTGCTCCGTCGCCGTCATGCCCGACACGTGCGCTCCACCGCGCTCTCCGTACCCGTCGCTCACCGGAGGTCTGCCGTTCGCTCGCTGATGGCATGCCGTCCGTTCACTGATCGCTTGCTGATTCACCGGCGGCAGGCTGAAGACGTCCGCCGCCGGCGGCCTCGCACCATCCTCCCGGAGAACTCGCCATGACACCCACCCTGCCCGGCTTCGACCACCAGCACGTCCCTGTCGCGGACGGCGTACGTCTCCACGTCGCCGTCGGCGGCTCCGGCAGCCCCGTCGTGCTGCTGCACGGCTTCCCGCAGACGCATCTGATGTGGCGGCACGTGGCGGCCGACCTCGCGAGGGAGCACACCGTGATCTGCCCCGACCTGCGCGGGTACGGCGCCAGCGACAAGCCCGCCGACATCGACGGGGAAACGTACTCCAAGCGGACGATGGCGGGCGACGTCGTCGCGCTCGCCCGCGCCCTCGGCCACGACCGCTTCGCCCTCGCCGGGCACGACCGCGGCGCCCTCGTCGCCGTACGGGCCGGGCTCGACCATCCGGCAGCGGTCTCGCACCTCCTGTCCCTCGACGTGCTGCCGACCCTCGACATGTGGGACGTCATGCACGGCACGACGGCAGCGGTCGGCTTCCACCTCTATCTCATGGCCCAGCAGCCCGGCCTGCCCGAGGAGTTGATCGGTGCCGCCCCGGACGCGTTCTTCGGCCACTTCCTCGACATCTGGACGCGCGATCCCGACGCGATCCCCGCCGACGTACGGGCCTCCTACCTCAAGGCGTCCCGCGAAGCCGTGCCGTCCATCGTCGCGGACTGCCGTGCCTCCGCCCACATCGACGTGCGGCACGACCAGGCCGACCGGGACGCGGGCAACCGCCTCACCATGCCGGTGTCCGTGCTCCAGCAGGACTGGGGAGCGGCGCTCGGCTTCGACGCCGCCGCGCTGTGGCGTGCCTGGGCCCCCGACCTGCGCCACGGGACCGTGAGCTGCGGTCATTTCATGGCGGAGGAGGAGCCGACCGTGGTCAGCGGGGCGATCCGCGATCTGCTCGCCCGCTGACGGAAGTCCTCGCTATCCCCGGATGCGTTCGAGTTGCCCGGACAGGTCGGCCAGGCCGTCGGCGTAGAGATCGAAGGTGTCCGAGGGAGCGGGCGGATCGCCCACGGGGCGCGCGACGTAGGCGGTGCGCAGGCCGAGCTGTTGTGCCGCGCGCAGGTCCCAGGCGTGGGTGGCGGCCATCAGCAGCCGCTCCGGCGGATGTCCGGAGACGGTGACGGCCAGTTGGTAGACCGCAGGGTCGGGCTTGTAGGACCGGGCGTCCTCGGCGGACAGCGCCTGGTGCCAGCGCAGTCCGGCGTAGGCGTTGAGTTCGAGCAGCGCCGATCTGCTCGCGTTGGAGAGCCCGATCAGCGGAAACCGTTCGGCGAGCCGTGCGAGCCCGGCCACCGTGTCGGGCCAGGGCGGGAGCCTTCGACCCGACGGAGCCAGCGCCGCCACCGAGGCCGCGTCGTCGACGCCCACGGCGGCGGCGACGAGCCGGGCTGCCTCCAGGTCGAGGGCGTCGCTGGCACGGTAGGGCCGGGCGCCTTCGGCCATGCTCCGCTGTTCGCGGTCGATGTGCTCCTGCCACACCGACAGGAGCCGCTCGACCTCGGAATCGTCGAGCGAGGGAGCGAGTCCACGGATTCCGGCGCGGATCCCGGCGGGTTCGTCGACGAGCGTGCCGAGGACGTCAAACACGACGGCATCGATCTCGAACTCTGGCATGGGAGGGGTCTCCTGGTACGAGGCGAGGCGGGTGGGACGAAGAGCCGACTGTCAGCCCAACGCAACGCGACGCGAACCGAATTCCCCTTGCCGTACAGAGCGGTTGGGCGGTGCGGAGTCCGCGAGCCGGGGGTGGGTCACGAGGCCCCCTCGCCTTCGGTGAACGCGGCGATCAGGCTGTGGGGCGCGGTGTCGCCGAAGAGGAACTCGTGGAGCTGGATGCCGTCACGGGCGGCTTCGGCGCTGCGCGGGAACATGGCCTGCTCGTAGGCGGCGAGTGCGGCCTCGGTGTCGCCGGGGTGTGCGGCGAGGGCCCGGCCGAGCTCGGCACCGTCGAGCATGGCGAGGTTCGCACCATCGCCGTTCGGGATCGCCAGGTGAGCGGCGTCGCCGAGCAGGGTCACTCCTGGCACCCGCTCCCACCGGTGGTCGGCTGGCAGGGCGTGCAGCAGGCGCAGCACCGGCGGCGTGTCCGAGTCGGTGATCAGCGCGGTGAGCTCGGGCGCCCAGCCCTCGAACTCCCTTGCCACCCGCGCGACCGCCGCCTCCGCGTCACTGAAGTCGACGGCGGTGAACCACTCCTGTGCCTCGGTGAGCGCGACGTAGGTGTGGAGGGTGTCGCCCTGCTCGCGGTGGGCCTGTATTCCCTTGCCCGGTGCGGGCGCGAGCATCATCCCGCCGCCGACCGCCTTCGCGGTGTCCGGATGGCGGGTGTCGGCGTGGAACAGATAGGTCTCGACGAATGATCTGCCGGTGTACTCGGGGGTGACGTCGGTGAGCAGCGGCCGCACCCGTGACCACGCGCCGTCCGCGCCCACCAGCAGGTGCGTGACGGTGGTGGTGCCGTCGGCGAAGGTCACCTCGTGACCGCCTCCCCCGAGTGGCCGGGCCCCACTGACCTTCTGGCCCCACCGCACGGTGCCGGCAGGCAGGGAGTCGAGCAGGATCTGCCGCAGCTCGCCGCGCTGTACCTCGGGGCGGCCGCCCGTGCCGTCGTCGCCCTGGTCGAACAGGACGGTCCCGTCGTGGTCGAGGACCCGCGTCGCCTGGCGGCCCTCCAGGACGAGGCTGCGGAACTCTTCGGTCAGGCCTGCCGCCGCAAGGGCGGGCTGGCCGTTGTGCTCGTGGATGTCGAGCATTCCGCCCTGCGCGCGAGCGGTGGGCGACACCTCCGCCTCGTGGACCGTGGACGGGATGCCGTGGACGTGCAGGACGCGGGCGAGGGTCAGCCCGCCGAGCCCGGCGCCGATGATCGTGACGTGAGTGGTCATGGTGGTTCCTTTCGTCGCGCACACCGGCGAGGCGCGCCCGTTCCGAGCCGGTGGCCCTCGTTACGAGCCACGAGCCACGAGCCGGTCCTGGAATGTTGTTCCAATGCCTCATCCAGACTGGAACGTCATTCCAGTGATGTCAAGCTGGAACGACGTTCCAGTTGTGTGCCAGGATGGGAGGATGACAACCAGAACGCGTCGCCCCGAGCGCCGCGAGAACCCCCTCTCTCGCGAGCGCATCGTCGCGGCCGCGGTCGAGCTGCTCGACGCGGACGGCGAAGGGAAACTCACGTTCCGCGCCCTGGCCGAGCGCCTGACCACAGGCCCCGGGGCGATCTACTGGCACGTGGCGAACAAGAGCGAGCTGCTCGACGCCGCCACCGACGCGGTTGTCGCCGACGCTCTGGCCGTCGAGTCCGACAGGCCCGTCGCGCCGGCCACGTCCGCCGCATCCACCACGACCGCGGATTCACCGCGGGACGGGATCCACACGGTCGCACTCGCCCTGTTCGACGCGATCGACGCGCACCCGTGGCTCGCCACACAGCTCGCCGCCCAACTCTCCCGCACTCCGGGGCAGTCGGTGGCGCCGAGGATCTTCGAAAGCATCGGTCGGCAGGTCAGCGCGCTCGAAGCGCCCGAGAGCAGCTGGTTCACGGTGACGTCCGCGTTGGTGCACTACATCCTCGGCGCCGCGGGCCAGAACGCGGCGAACGGCCGCACCCTCGGACCCGGCGCGGACCGCAGCGAGTTCCTCGACACCACCGCAAGGGCATGGGAAGCGCTCGACTCCGACGACTACCCCTTCACCCGGGCCGTCGCGGTGCAGATACGCGATCACGACGACCGTGAGCAGTTCCTCGCGGGGATCGACCTCATCCTCAACGGAGTTGCGGCGACGCCCAGTTGAAAGACACCCGCAACTAGCGGGCGCGCACGTCCGGCATCAGGGTCGGATCACCCGCCGGAGACCTTGTGGACGGTCGTGTCGTCGGGGTTCAGCCGTCGCCCGTCCATGGACAGCACTTCCAGAGCGCGAAGGCTCTGCCCCTGTCGGCGGTCGACGAGTTGCGAATGGGGCTCTCCGGGAGCGAAGAAGTTCTGCTCGCCCCACTGCCGCAGCGCCACGATGACGGGGAAGAGCGCCTTGCCCTTGGGGGTCAGGACGTACTCGCGGTAGGCACTGCCGTCCGAGGCGGGGACGGATTCGAGGACGCCGCCGTCCACCAGGGTGCGCAGGCGCGCGGTGAGGATGTTCTTCGCCACGCCGAGGCCGCGCTGGAACTCGCCGAAGCGCCGACTCCCGTCGAAGGCGTCCCGCACGATCAGCAGGGACCACCAGTCGCCGATCGCATCCACCGACCGGGCCACGGGGCACTCGCTGTCGTCGAAACGCGTCCTGGTCACCATGGCGTCCGCCCTCCACTCTCCATACTGGTTGCAACATGCTACCAGTGAGCGCTACCGTCACCACCTCCAGTGGTAGCAAGATGCAACCAGATACGGACAGGCGGAGGTGGGCCGATGCCCTGCGACGGCGAGGCTGTGACGCAACGGACCGGGAGCGGGACGGAGTGCGGTAGCGGGACCGAGTGCGGTACTAGAACCGGGAGCGGGACCGAGACCCGTGGCCGGAGCATGAGCACAGGCGAGTCCGAGCCACCTACGTTCCCCCTCTCCCGCGGCATCGTCGCCCTGTTCGCCATCGCCTGCGGGGCTGCCGTGGCCAACGTCTACTTCTCCCAGCCACTCCTCGTGACCATGGGCCACGACCTCGCCATGAGCCCCGCACTGATCGGCAGCGTGGTCACGCTCACGCATGTCGGATACGGCCTCGGGCTCTTCTTCCTCGTGCCGCTGGGCGACAGGGCAGACCGCAGACGGCTCATCGTGGTGCAACTCCTGCTCCTGATGGGCGCGTTGACCGTGGTGGCGAGCGCCCGGACGGCGGGGATGCTGCTCGCGGGCATGGCCGCCACGGGACTTCTCGCGGTCGTCACGCAGACGCTCGTGGCCTTCGCGGCGTCGCTGGCGCCCGCGGCCGGGCGCGGGCAGGTCGTGGGCCTGGTCACCAGCGGCGTGGTCATCGGGATCCTGCTCGCCCGCACGGTGTCCGGCCTGATGGCCGATCTTGCGGGCTGGCGCTCCGTTTACCTCGCCTCGGCATCGCTCACCGCGCTGCTCGCCCTGGTCCTGCACCGGGTCCTGCCGCGCCACGCCGACACCCCGCGAACGACGCTTCGTTACGGAGAGCTCCTGCGCTCCACGGTCACCCTGTTCGCACGGGAGCGGCTGCTGCGGCTCCGGGCCCTGTTCGGTCTGCTGGTCTTCGCCTCGTTCAGTACCTTGTGGAGCAGCGTCGCGCTGCCGCTGAGCGAGGCTCCGTACTTCCTGTCGCACAGCGCCATCGGTGCGCTCGGACTGATCGGTGCCGCCGGTGCGCTGGCCGCGACCGTCGCGGGACGCCTCAACGACCGCGGGCTCTCCCGTCGGACCACCGGCACAGCCCTGGCGCTGCTCACCGTTTCGTGGCTGCCCCTCGCCTTCACCCGTAGCTCTCTCGGGGCCCTGGTCGTCGGGGTGATCCTGCTCGACCTCGCCGTCCAGGCGGTCCACGTCACCAACCAGACCCTGATCTACGCGCTGCACCCGGACGCGGGCAGCCGGCTGATCGGCGGCTACATGGTCTTCTACTCGATCGGCAGCGCCACCGGCGCCATCGCCGCGACCTCCCTCTACACGGTGGGCGGTTGGGGATCCGTATGCGCGCTGGGTGCGGCGTTCAGCTGCCTCGGGCTCGTGCTGTGGGCGTGCACGCGGCACAGCACGGACGAGGCGGGCTGATCGAGCGTCAAAGGCCGTTGTCAGTGCCTCCCCATAGAGTGAATACATCACTCGGGGAACCTCGAAGGGGGAGCACAAACGTGTCCGCAAACAGGATTCAGCACAAGGTGAATCACGTCGCGCTGGTAGTGGACTGTTCCGGCTCGATGCAGCCGCATCAGAGCCAACTCATTCGCGTTGTGGACGAGTTCGTGGCGGGATTGAAGGCCGAGTCGGACAGCCTCGGTCACGAGACCCGTATCAGCCTCTATTCCTTCGACCACAGGGTGGAGAACCTGGTCTGGGACATGGATGTGAAGCACCTCCCGTCCATGCGCGGTCTTTACAGGGTGAAGAACGGCGCGACGGCGCTGATCGAGGCGTCGCTGAAGTCCCTGGACGACCTGGGCCACATCTGGGAGGAGTACGGCGAGCACAGCTTCCTGCAGATCGTGGTGACGGACGGCGAGGAGAACGCCTCCGGCGGAGACAGGCGCCACGACGGCGACATGACCATCCTCGGCCCCTGGCTCGACAGGATCGCGGCGAAGATGGGCGGACTGCCGGACCACTGGACCTCCGCGATCCTCGTGCCGAACTCGCTGGCCAAGCGCACCGCGCAGAACTACGGCTTCCCGGCGGGGAACATCGCCATCTGGGACGCGGATTCCCACAAGGGCGTCGAGGACGCGATCGGCACCGTGCGCGCCGCCGCCACCAGCTTCCTGCGGGGACGGGAGCAGGGGGTCCGCGGCACGAAGAACCTGTTCGCCGTCGGCCAGGACATATCGGTGGACGAGGTGCGGGCGAACCTCGAACCGATTCCGGCCGACAAATACCGCCTCCTCAAGGTCGACAAGGAGGTCGAGATCCGCCCCTTCGTGAACTCGCATCCGGGCGTCGCGTACGAAAGGGGCGCGTGCTACTACCAGCTGGGCGCCCGGGCTCAGGTTCAGCAGAACAAGGAAGTCATCGTGGTCGAGAAGGACACCGACCGCGCATATACGGGCGATGCGGCGCGCAGCCTCCTGTTCGGTTCGGGTATTCACGGAACCGTATCCGTGAAGGCGGGGAACAATCCCAAGTTGGAGGTGTACGTGCAGAGCCGTTCGGTGAACAGGAAACTCAAGCCGAATACGCGTCTGCTCATCATGCTGTGAATGCTCCGAAGGCTCTGAAGCAGGAGAGAGCCCGCAAGGGGACCTGCAGTGTCTCGGCACCCTCCGCAGGATGAAACCATCGGGGGATGTCTGACTTGATCATTGCCGCCTGTGACGGAGCGGCGAAGAAGAACCCCGGGCCCGCGGCCTGGGCCTGGGTGGTAGCCGACTCCGAGGGCCACCCGCAGCGCTGGGAGGCCGGTCCGCTCGGCCACTCCACGAACAACGTGGCCGAGCTGACCGCCCTCGCCGAGCTGCTGGAAGCCACCGACCCGGCCGTGCCGATCGAGGTACGGATGGACAGCCAGTACGCGATGAACGCGGTCACCAAGTGGATCGCCTCCTGGAAGCGCAACGGGTGGCAGACCGCGGCGAAGAAGCCGGTCGCCAACAAGGAACTGGTCGTGCGCATCGACGCATTGCTGCAGGGCCGTGAGGTGACGTTCCGGCACGTGGCCGCGCACCGCGTCGACGGCGACCACCTCAACGCGATCGCGGACGTCGCGGCCAGCGACGCCGCGACGAGCCAGCAGCCCGCGGGCACGGCCCACGGCGCGACAACGATCCCGGAACCGCGGGCGGACCGCATGACCGCCGCCCCCGCGACCCGCGCGCCAAAGAAGGCCACCGGCCGTGCGAAGAAGGCGTCGTCGAGCCCCGTCATCAAGGCCAAGTTCCCGGGCCGCTGCCACTGCCAGAAGCCGTACGCGGCCGGGGAGAAGATCGCCAAGAACGCGCACGGCTGGGGCCACGTCGAGTGCCGGGACGCCGTCGGGGAATAAGCCGGACAGGATCGGGCCGAGGCCTGACGTACCAACGGCGCCGGACGCGTGTCTGACGCCCTCTGCGGCTCCCGCTCACAGCGGGAGCCGCTTTCGTATGTCCCTCGTACATCCCTTTCGTATGGCCCTGCCGTTGCGGCAAACGGGCGAGAACGCGTGTCCGGCCGACGGGGCGGGCGTTGATCACGGCAGGCGCCCAGAGTTGTGCTGCTCCGGTCTCGCACGACGTGTGGTGACCTGACCGGGCGCCTTTGGCTTCATACGACTGCAAGGAGAACCACCATGTCCGCAACGAAGAAGACGCTGAGCGTGGTCCTGGGCACCGGCGCCCTGGTGATGGGTGCGGCGGGCCTGGCCTCGGCCGACTCCGGCGCCCAGGGTGCGGCCCAGAACTCGCCGGGTGTCGTCTCGGGCAACGCCGTCCAGGTTCCGATCCACATCCCGGTCAACGCCTGCGGCAACACCGTCGACGTCATCGGCCTGCTCAACCCGGCCTTCGGCAACACCTGCGTCAACGACTGACCTGACGCCCCGCGCCGCAGAGGGCCCGCCCGGGCTCATGCGGAACGAGCAGGCGCGCCGCCGATCTTCCCTTTCGGCGGCGCGCTTTTCGTGTCTCTGTCTCCTTGTTCCTTCTCCTCGTCCTCGTCGGACGGGTTTCCGACACCCATGAGAATGCGCGCATCAGGGCTGCTGTCGCGTCCACTCTGGAGTGGATTATCTGTGTACGACCCAGGGTGTACGTTTCTGCGCCCAGACGAGCACGTTTCATGGCCCCATGAGCGACTCGAGCGACCCCATGGATGAGTCCACCGCCGCCCTGGTCACGGCCGCGGACGTCATCCTCGAACCGATCGGCGCCAGGGCGCTCCTCGTGGACCGGGACGTGCTCCTCGTCCCTGATCCGCCGCCGCTCCTCGTCGAGCCGCCGGGGGCACTGGTCGCCGTGATCGCGCCGGTGCCCGAGGGAAGCGGGCCGGTGGAGCGGATCGGGGTGGCCGACGTGGAGCACCTCGAGAACGGCGAGGGCGGTCCCTCGTCGGACGTGGTGGCCAGTATCGTCCGGCTGGCCGGGCGGTCCCGCTATGCGGTGCGCGCCGAGCCCGCCACACAGGAACGGCTGACCGAGGCGCTGCTCGCCGAGGGCGGTGACCTGTGGGCGGCGATGCGCGAGCTCGGCTACGACTCTCCGGCGCCCGACCGGCCCGGGACGGGCGGCCCGGCCGGGCCACGATGACCGGTGCCGGTCAGCTCTGGGCGGTCGGGCGGACGACGATCTCGTTGACGTCCACGTCGGCGGGCTGCTCGACGGCGAACGCGATGGCCCGCGCGATCGAAACGGGCGGGAACGCGAGCTCGTCGCGCATCCGCGCGATGTCCGCACGGACTCTGTCGTTGGTCGACGCGTCGGCGAAGTCGGTGGCCGTCACCCCCGGCGAGACGGTGGTCACCCGCAGCGCAGGCCCGGCCTCCTGGCGCAGCCCCTCACAGATGGCCCGCACCGCGACCTTCGTCCCCGCGTACACGGCCATCGCCGGGACGATGCGGTACGCGGCGGTGGACGCGGTGACGACGAACTGGCCGCTGCCCTGGGCGCGGAAGACCGGAAGTGCCGCCCCGATGCCGTGCAGCAGGCCCTTGATGTTGACGTCGACCATGTGGTCCCACTCGTCGGTGCGCAGGTCGTCCAGGGGCGAGATGGTGCCCGCTCCCGCGTTGCTGACCAGTACGTCGAGGCGGCCGAAGCGCTCCTCCGCGAGCGCGACCAGGGCCCGCAGGTCCTCGGCGCGCGTCACATCCGTGCGCAGGTGGACGGCTTCGCCCCCCGCCCGCACGATCCGCCCGGCCAGCGCCTCCAGCCGTTCGGTGCGGCGTGCGCCGAGGACGAGCCGCGCGCCCCGTTCCGCGAGCAGCAGCGCGGTCGCCTCGCCGATGCCGCTGCTCGCCCCGGTGACGGCCACGACCTTGCCTTTGATGCCTGTCATGCGCTGTGCTCCTCCGTCGTGCTGGTCTTCGACCCCGTTCACCGCCAGTCTGGAACGTGCTTAACCTGGCATCCAGAGCCGACTTATTCTGGAATCAAAGGTGGTAGTCATGGCAGAGACACAGGAGCGGCGCAGCGAGCTGGGTGCGTTCCTGCGCAGCCGCAGGGAGCGGATCACGCCCCGCGAGGTGGGCCTGCCGTCGACGCGGCGGCGCCGCACGCCGGGCCTGCGGCGGGAGGAGCTGGCCCTGCTCGCCGGGATGAGCGCCACTTGGTACACGTATCTCGAACAGGGGCGGGACATCCGGGTCTCCGACCAGGTCCTCGACGCGCTCGCCGACGCTCTGCGCCTGGCCCCGCACGAGCACGACCACCTGCTCAGGCTCGCCGGACGCGCTCCCACGGCCGGAGCGCGGGAGCCGGAATCCCTCGCGGCCGAGGTCGCGGCCGTCCCGCTGCTGCTCCAGCCGCATCCCGCGTACGTCATCGACGGCACTTACGACGTACTCAGCCGCAACCCGGCCACCGACGAGGTGTTCCCGCGCCTGAGCACGGGCTCGGACCGGCCGCCCAACTTCGCGCGCTGGGTCTTTCTGGAACCCGAGGCCAGGGAGATCCTGGTCGACTGGGAACGCGAGGCGCAGGGCCTCCTCGCCCGGGTACGCACGCTCGCCGGTGCGCACCCTGGAGATCCTCGGTACGCACGGCTCGTGGCGGAACTCCACGACGGCAGCCCCGAAGTGCGGGCGTGGTGGCCACGGTTCGACGTCGAGCAGCGCAGGGGCGGGCACAAGCGGCTGAGGCCGCCGGGGCGCGGTGTGATCACGTACGCCTACACCGCGTTCCACGTGGCCGGGCGGCCGGAGCAGACGCTGGTGATCTACGTCGAGTCGGACGCCATGCCGACGTGAGCCGGCCGCCTCCGGAGAGGGGCTGCGAGGGCGCGATAGCGTGGCGGCCGTGACGAACAGAACGACCGGGACGCGCGCGAATGCCGCGCCCTCCCCCGAGGGCACTTCGGTGTCAGCGGGTCAGGGGCGTACCGCGCGATGGGCCGCCGACCTCGTCGCCCTGCTGACGCCGCTGCTCGTGTTCGTGATCCCGGTGGTGCTGGTGAGGCGGGACATGGTCAGTGACCAGTTGCTCCTGCTCAACCTGTTCGCGCCGCTCGTCAGCTGTCTCGTGGCCGCATACGCCCCCATGGGGTGGCACGCCCGTACGGACGACGGCGGCCTGCTCTCCGCCCGCACCCTCACCGGTCGGCGCACGGTGGATCTCGCCCGGCTCACCAAGGTCGGCCGTCTCGAGGTGCCGATCCAGACCCGGACCGACGACCGGCTGGTCCTGACCGACGCGCACGGCGTGCGGCTCGTCCTGGACAAGCTGGCGGGCAGCGACGAGACCGTCGACACGCTCGTGCGCCACGCCCTCCTCAAGCGCCCGCCGGGCGCGGAGGTGGTCGTGTCGGACCGCGCCGCCGAACGCCTCGACCTCCGGGCGGAACTCGCCCGCCCGCACCGACGCCTCAAGCCCGGCCGCAGGATCCGCGAAGGCCTCATCGACGATCTGCCGCTGCTGGCCCTCCTTGTCCTGGCACCGGTCTGCTTCGGCGTCACGGTCCTGGCGTGGCTGCTGGCAGGTGCCGGCTGACGGATGGCGCGACCGGGGACCACACCCCCATCCACTGTTGGGCGCCCCACGCCTCGTACCGTTGCACCTCGGTGAAGCCGAGCTTCGCAGCGAGGCGCATCGAGCGTTCGTTGGCGGTCTGGGTGCAGAGCACCACCGGTTCGCCGGGCTGCGCGTCGGCGTACCAGTGGAGCACCGCCGTGCACGCCTCGGTGGCATACCCGTGCCCCCATGCCTCCGGCAGGAGCAGATAGCCGAGTTCGGCCTCCCCCGCGTCCGGACGGATCCGGCTTCGGCGCTCGGGGTCGCGCCGGTTGAGTTCGACGGTGCCGATCATCGCCCCGTCGAGCTCGATGACGAAGAGGCCCGGGCGCCTCCCGGGCGCCTCGGGCAGCTCGCGCTCGCAGGCCGCACGCGGTCGAGGACCGCCGAGGTACGCGCCCACCTCCGGTGAGGTGAACAGCTCGATGAACGCCGCACGGTCCCGGCTCTCGGACTCGCGGAGCACGAGCCGTCCGGTCCTCATGGGCGCAGGTGGCCAGGCGACGGACATCGGTTCGGACATGGCGGACAACCTACCGCTCCCACCGACCTCACAGGCAGGCGATGAGTTCCTCCCTGCTGGTCACGCCGGTCTTGCGGTAGACCGCCTTGAAGTGGTCGTTCACCGTGTGCGGTGACAGGTCCAGTCGGCGGGCGATCTGTTTGGCGGCCTGCCCCTGCAGCGCTCCCTCGATGACCATCCGTTCCCTGGCGGTGATGCCGTACCACTGGGCGAGCGCGGGCAGCAGTTCGGCGGGCGGGGCGGGCTGCAGCGTGACCACGACGTCGCCGGACATCGCGCCGTCGAGCGGGTGCGCCTGCAACGAGAACCATCCCAGCGGGGTGGGGGCGCGGGTGATCGCGGGCATTCCGGTGCGGCGGACGGTGTAGGTGATGTGCCAGATGAAGCTGAACAGCTCCTGGTCGGCGGCGGGGTAGACGCCGGGCAGGATCCCGCGCAGCGCGTGGCGCCCCGCCGACGTGGCCCCGGCGATCTCGTTGTTCTTGTTGATGACGACGATGGCCGGCGGCAGGTGGATCTGCCGGGGCCGCAACGGCTTGTCCGTCACGTACCGCGTCACGGCCGAGGCGAGCGGCTGTGCGAGCTCGGCGGCGCAGACGGTCTCCTCCGGTGAGAACGGCCTGGAGCCCCGCTCGCGGAGCAGCACCAACGCGCCCCGGGCGACGCCGCGTCGGGACAGGGCGATGCACAGCTCGCTGCCGTAGTCGTCGGCGGCCATGATGTCGTGGAGGCGGAGCGTCTCGGGGCCCGGGTCCTGCGCGCCCGCGCCGAGCACGACGGCCGGGCAGGGGCCGTGGAGGAGGTCGGCGACGGGCCTGCGGGTCCTGCCGAGGGCGTTCGCCCGGTCCATCCGGCGCCGGGCGGCGCTGCTGTAGTTGTTCTCGCAGGCCAGGAAGCACCGCGCACCCGTGACGGGGTCGAACCCGGAGAGCAGATATCCGTCGTGCGGCAGGACCCGGCCGAGCTGCTGCGAGAGTACGCTGCCCAGCTCCGCCACGGTCCCCGCTCGCGCCGCCGCCTCCGGCAGGGCGCGGCTCACCGGGCCCAGCGCACTCGTCCCCTTGACCATGGGTCGAGCGTGGCAGCCGCACCCTCGCAACTGCCGGGATTTTCCCGGGCCTTGACATTACGTCCGGTATCGCCGGATCCGGGATCGCCTGAACCGCCAGGCGCTATGGGGTCGGGACGGCCTGCCGGTGTTCGGCGGCCTCGGCCGCGGTGTAGGAGGAGGTGAAGGTGAACGCGCGCGGTGAGGGCCCGTTCGCCTGCAGGTCAGCCAGCCTCTCCATACCCTCGTCCACCGTCGGGAGATGTCCGGCGGGCACCCACCACAGCACCAGGTACGCCTCGACGTGCCGCTCGAACCATTCGCGCCGACGCCGCATCGCCTCCAAGTGCCCACTGCGGTAGGTGAACTCCCAGAGGGCCTCCGGGGTTTCCCACACGGACATGGTGACGATGACGTCCTCTCCCGCGGGGCGCAGCGCAGTGGCGTCGGGCTCCCCCTCCTCCACGAGCCGCCACACGAATCCTGGTGCGCCGTCGGCGGCCGCGTTGACCGGGTCGAGCAGTTCGACGAACGGCGCGATGCGCGGGTCGGTCAGCGGGTGACGGAGCTTGGCGAGGTTGAACTCGGCGAGATGCGCGGCGGCAGGCGCGGGTGAGGTCATGGCCTCATCCCAGCACGCGCCGCTTTTCTATGTCAATCATTATTGTTTTTAGAAACCTCCAGGACGACGCAGCACTCCCCCGGCCGCGCGTCCATCCGGGCGCGGACCGGCCCGTCCGCTCCGAGGAGCCCCTCCAGCAGTGCGAGGTTCATGCCGCAGACGAGCGGCGGGAAACGCTCCGCGACCGCGTGGAAGGGGCAGTTGCGCATGCGGACGACGCGGTCCGGCGCCCCGCTCGTCTCCTCGGCGCCTTCGATGTGCGGTTCGTAGCCGCGCGCGGCCAGCATCTCCGCGGCCTCGTCGAGGTCGTCGCAGGGCGCCGTCGATCCGCGCAGTGCCTCGCCCCGGCGGCGCGCGGCGGCGCAGAGCCCGGCGTCCAGACCGGCCTCCTCGGCAGCCTCGGCGAGCAGTTCGGCGGCGGTGCGGTAGTCGCGGGCGGGCAGCGACACCGACCGCTCGGCCGACGACCGCGTGTACACCTTGGCGGGGCGGCCCGCCCCCGGTCCCGAACGGCCCGTCAGACGGCGGCTGCCGCTCTCCAGCAGCCCGGCCGCCACCAGCTTGTCCAGATGGTGCGCGGCGAGCGTGCGTGCCACTCCGGCCGCCTCGGCGGCTTCGTTGCGGCCGACCTCGCGGCCCTGCTTCGCCACGTACTCGTACAGGCGACGCCGCACCGGATCCTGCAGTACCGCGATCGCGTCGATGTCCTCCACCTGGCCATTCTAGGAACAGCGCCGGTGGGAGGTGCCCCTCGACCGCTACCGGACGTCAGCGGTCGGTGCGTCCAGCAGGAAGGAGGCCACCAGGGAGGTCACGGCTTCGGGGCGCTGCAGCGGCAGCATGTGGTCGCAGTCGGGGAACGTCACGAACCGGCTGCCCTCGATCGTCGCGGCGAAGGCCTGCAGCCGCTCACGGGGGTGGAGGTGGTCGTGCTCACCGCTGAAGACCATCGTGGGAACACCTGACAGGCCGTCCCTCAGCGGGCGGCGCCGAGTCGTCAGGGCGGTCGCCAGCAGGTCCACCTTGCGCGGCACGCGGGCCGCGTTGCGCATGAAGCGCCGCAGGTAGCCACGGGTCAGGTCGCGGCGGTAGACGTGGTGGCTCTCGTCGAGACACAGCAGGCCGTCGGCCATCAGCTCGGCGAAGCCGTTCGCATCGCCGTTCCTCGCCCGGTCGACGGCGTTCCGCAGATGGGTCGTGAGCTCCTTGGTGACCTGCCCGGGGACGCCCCCGATGAGCAGCCGCTCGACGCGCTCGGGGCGGCGCTGCGCGTACTGCAACGTGACGGCCGCGCCCAGGGAGTAGCCGTAGAGATTGACGCGGGCGGCGCCGAGGTCGTCGACGATGCCCTCGAGTCCCGTGCAGAGGGTGTCGAGGCCGTCCTGATCGACACCTTGGAACGCGGCGGGCTCCAGCCCGGGCAGATCCACGGTGACCAGGCTCGCCCTCGGCAGGACGGCCTCTTCCAGATACGCCCAGTCGTACATGCCCTCGAGCACTCCGCCCAGCACGATGACCGGCTCCGTGGTGGGGGCCGACTGCTGCATCAGTCGGTAGGTGTACGACACCCCGTGCACGTCCACCGTGCGGATGTGTTCCTGGATCATGCTTCTTCCCGGTTCAGTCGCGAGCGAGGACGAGTACGGAGTTGTGCCCGCCGAAGCCGAGCGAGGTGCTCACCGCGCAGTCGAGGCGGGCCGTCCTGGCGGTCTCGGCCACCACCTCGACGGGTACCCGTGGATCCTGCGTCCGGAGGTTCACCGTGGCCGGCACCAGCTGCTCCTCCAGGGCGAGGACGGTGAAGGCGGCCTCGATGCCACCGGCGGCGCCCAGCGTGTGCCCGGTCATGGACTTGGTGGACGTCACCAACGGGCCCTCGCCCAGGACCCGATGGAGCACGGCGGCTTCCACCAGGTCGTTCATGACGGTGGACGTGCCGTGCGCGTTGACGTGCCCGACGTCGCGCGGGGCCGCACCGGCGTCCGCCAGCGCGGCACGCAGCGCCAGCTCGATGCCCGCTTCGCTCGGGGCGACGGGCGAGGAGGCCTCGCTGGAGGTGGCCGCACCGTACCCGCGCACGGTGGCGCGGGACTTGGCGCCGCGGGCCCGCGCGTGTTCCGCACGCTCCAGCACCAGCACCCCGGCCCCCTCCCCCACGACGAACCCGTCCCGGTCGACGTCGAACGGACGACAGGCCCCGGCGGGGTCCGTGGTGCGGGTGGACAGCGCTTTTGCGTTGCACGTTCCGGCGAAGACCGCCCGGGAACACATGGACTCCGCCCCGCCGGTGACGGCGATGTCGCAGGCCCCGGTGCGCAGCAGCTGGAGCGCGGTGCCGATCGCGTCGGTGCCGGAGGAGCAGGCGGTGGCCACCGCGAGGCTGGGCCCGCGGGCGCCGAGGTCGCGTGCGACGCTGCCCGCGGCCCCGTTGACGACGGTCAGCGGCGCCATCCTCGGGGACACCCGGCGCGGGCCGCGCTCGGTGAGCACGGCCTGCTGCTCGTCGTAGAAGGTGAGGCCGCCGTGGGCCGAGCCGACGACCACCGCGACACGGGTGCTGTCCCAGACGTCGGGGCCGAGTCCCGCGTCCGCCACGGCCTCCCGGGCGGCGACGACGGCCAGTTGGGCGAAGCGGTCCATGAGCCGGTGGCTGGCCACGCCGAGGACGGCGTCGACGTCGAGGTCGTCGATGGTGTACATGAAGTCGCAGGGCAGATCCTGCAACGAGGTCGGCCGCCGCACTCCGCGCGGGACGGTGGCGCTGGTGACCCGGCTCCAGGCGTCCTTCACGCCGATGCCCGCGGCGGTCACCAGGCCGAGCCCCGTCACGACGGCCGCGGCGGGTTCGCGCGTCGCAGCCGTCATGCCGCCGCTGCCTTCTGGCGTACGACGGACATCAGGGCGGCGACCGTGTCGCGCGACGTCAGAGTCATGTCGGCCATGTCGATGGCGCACTCGTCCTCGATCAGCAGGAGGAGTTCCTCCAGCGCGAGGGAGTCGATGGACAGCTGGTACAGCGGGGCGTCGGGGGACACGTCGTCGAGACGGACCCCGAAGTTCTTTTTCAAGAGAACCGTGACACGATCAGTGGCTTCCACTTCGGTACCGCTCCTTGCCTTGCGATGGTCCACTGGGGAACGCGCCACTCCTTGGGAGGTCACGGGTCACGGGCGGCAGGGGGTTCTTTTCCCGGATCCGATGCGACGCCCCGGACACACCTCGGGCCGGGCGAATGCCCGGCCCGAGGAGCACACCGATATCAGCCGATATCAGTGGTTGTTCACGCCGTTGCCGGACAGGGCCGGGATGTCGCTGACGAGGTGCGACAGCGGCTCGTCGCCCTTGGCCTGGGTGGAGTTCTCGGCGCACTGCTGGTTCTGCGGCGCCGAGAGGACCGGGATGTCCTGGACGGCCACCGGCACGAGGATGCCGACGAGGGAGCCCACGTTCGCCTTGACGGGGACGCCCGCGCAGAGCTTGTTCAGCGAGCCGTCGACGAGACGCGCCTGCGGGCTGAGGTCCCCGTGGGTGGAGCTGTTGCCGAACGCCTGGTCGGCGCCGTTGCCGCTGAGCGAGGTGGTGCCGGCGTCGTCGCCGATGGCGGCGGCCGATCCCGCGCTGCCGGCCAGTGCGGCGGCGGCGAGGCTCAGGGCGAGGGGGAGATTACGGGTACGCATGTCACTCCAGTACGGAACGTCAGTTGCCAGAAAGGGCCAGTACATTCGGCAACGCCCCTGGTCCGGCTCCATTCACTCGTTGGCGGAGTGTCGGCGTGCCGGAGCTGACGGCGGCGGTACGCGAACGGGGGAAGGTCCCCGACGGCCGAATGCCGTCTATGCGCGGGCGTGTGCATGCCAATAGGCTGTGCGACCTTCGCGCCCTGGGGGGTCCCGTGCATGGTCTCCGTACGGTCGTCATCGGTGTCGTCATCGCGTGTGCCGCGGTCGTGGCACCGGCTGCGCTCGTGGCACCGGCTGCGGCCGTCTCGCCGACCGTGGAGGCGAGTTGGTCGGCGCTGTCGGTGCCTGCTGCCGCTCCGCCCGCGAACGTCTCCGATCTCGCCGCGCGCGGGCCGGACGAGGCATGGGCGACCGGGACCGAACAGGGCGCCGACGGGTCACGGCCGTTGCTCCACCGATGGGACGGCACGGCGTGGAGCCGGGACACGACGTTCCCCGGCAGCGATGAACCGGGGCGGCTCGGCAAGGTGCAGTTCGTCGGCGAGGAAACGTGGATCTTCCGGACTCGCAGCGGTGCGGGGGAAATCCTGCGCCGGTCGGCGGCCGGATGGAGCACCGTCCCGCTGCCCCGGACCCTGTGGACGTACCAGGACTTCACCGCGGTACCGGGTGCCGCGTGGGTCGTCGGTGAGGACAGCACCGGGCTGAAGGTGCTGCGTTACGACGGTTCCACCTGGACCGCGCAGTCCACCCCGGACGGTGTGCTGTTCCTGATGGGGATCACCGCGCGCACGGCCACCGATGCCTGGGCCTGGGCGGACACCAGCAACGGAACCGCCGTCCTGCACTGGGACGGCACGGCGTGGCGGGACGCGAAGGTGCCGCTGCCGACGAACAGCAACGTACACACGATGCTGCTCGAAGCGGACGGCCGGATGACCATCGGCGGCAGCCAGTACACCGACGGCGTGGGCCGCACCTATGTGATGTCGTGGAACGGGCACGCCTGGCGCACCACGTACCCACCGCTGGGTGACACCTACACCGCCGCGATGGTGCGCGGCCCGGACCGTGCGCTGTGGCTGCCGGTGCGCAGCGATCGCGCGTTCCAGTCCAAGTACGCACGGGTGGACGGCCGTCGCGTCTCCTACTCCTACGGCCCGGAGCGCACGAACGCGATCGACGTGAAACCGGCTGCGCTGGCGAGGGCGGGGTCCGCGCTGCTGTCCTTCGGGACCGTCGAGATCTACGGCTCCAAACCGAACCTGATGAGCGAGCGGACGGGAGCCCGCCCATGACACGCCGACTGCTCGTCGCGGCCCTCGCCGTCCTTTTGACCGTCGTGGCCGTCATGTCCTCGGCCGCGGCGGAACCCGGATCCTGGCGGCACGTTCCGGTTCCGGCGCAGGTGCGCCCGCAGGCCGGGCTGAACGAGGCCGTGGCGTTCGGTCCCGACCGGGCGTGGGCGGTGGGCGCCGACGCCGTCGGCCGCGAGGCGCCGGGGTTCCCGCTGATGCTGCGCTGGAACGGCACCGCGTGGCAGCGCCAGGGGCTGCCCGGGGTCGACTGGCAGGGCGAGCTGCTGTCCATCGCGGCGACCTCGACGACGGCGGCCTGGGCGGTCGGCCGCGACGCGGCGGGCGGCGCGCGTCTGCTCCGCTTCGACGGCACCGCCTGGCACGAGAGCCGGGCGCCGCGCGGTGTCGTGCTGACCAAGGCCGTCGCCGGCGGCGGCGAGACCTGGCTGATCGGTTCGCGGGACGGCGCGCAGGTGCTGCTGCGCCGGGACGGCGGCGGCTGGCGGGATCTGCCGGTGCCGCCGGGGCTCGTGTACGGCCTGCACATCCTGGCGGCCGACGACGTCTGGGCCGCGGGGACCGGCGACTCGGGTGCGGCCGTGTCGCACTGGGACGGCAAGGCGTGGCAGCAGACGATCGTGGACGGGTTCCCGCGCGCGGGCGTGGGCACGGTGCTCGCGACCTCGCCGACGGAGGTGTGGGCGGGCGGCACGGCCGGGTTCATCGGCGGCCCGCCGGGCAAGCCGATTCCGCCGCTGCTGATGCGGTGGGACGGCGAGACGTGGAGCCGGGTGCCCGTGCCCACGAACTTCGGCGCGATCACCTCACTGGCGCCTTCGGCCTCCGGCAAGCTGGGCTGGGTCTCGGTGGCGCGCTCGCAGAAGTGGGGCCCGCCGGGCACCTACCCTCCGCTCGTCCCCGGTCCTGACTTCCTTGCCTGGGACGGGCAGGCGTTCACCGGGTACGACGAACCGGCGGTGGCCGGGGAGGGCGACTCCTCGGTGCTGCAACTGGCGGCGGTGCCGGGCACGGAGGCGGTGTGGGCGGTCGGCCGTGCGGCGGGGCCCGAGGGCACGTTCGCGCCGCGCATCCTGCGGTTCGGCTGAGAGCCTGTGTCATGACACAGGCTCTGAGAGGGGGCCGGGGCGCGGCGAATGCCGATGTGCCCGCTCCGCGTCATCTCGTCGGGGCCCCCGGCAGGTGCGGAACCTGGCGGGCGTGCATCGTGCACGGGCTCTGGCGGGGGATGCGGCGGCTGTCGGCGGTGGCCAGGGGCAGTGACCAGGCCACGCGGATGGTGTCGATGAGCGGTCGCGCGCTGTAGGCCGATATGCCGAGTTCCTGCCGCGCCTGGGCGAGGCGCTCCGGTTCGCCGCCCTCGCCCCGCACGGCGGCGTCCGTGGCCCGCTGCGAGAAGTGCCTGGCGGCGAAGATGTCGAGCAGCGTCAAGGAGAAGTAGGCGTACGCGGAGGCCTCGTCGATCAGCTGGACGGCCTCTGTCGTCAGCTGTCCGGCGAGAGCGGACTGAAGGTCGTCGTCGGCGCCGCCGAAGGCGAACTCTTCCAGGGTGGTCTGCAGTTTCGCCTGGGTGCAGGGGCAGGGTTCGGGGTCGTTCAGGCAGGTGACGAGCGTGCCGAACCGGCTGAGGATCGTACGGGTCTCCGGCGTCCACTGGTGTTTGCTCAGCAGGGTCCTGAATCCGGCGAGCGTCTCGGAGAGCTCCTCCAGGACCAAGTGGCGTGAGATGTCGGTGAGTTCGTGGCTCTGCGACTTCTCCTGCATCTCGCTGATCTGGATGCCGTAGCGCATGAGGTCGCGCAGGATGCCGCCGGACAGGGCGTGGGCGAGCCTGACGTAGGGCTCGGTGAGCCGGTCGGTGCGTACGGCGAGGAGGGTCCTCGACTCTTCGAGGGTGCTGGGCTGGACGTGGACGATGTCGTCCAGGGAGCTGTCGGTGACGCCCCGGTGGGGCAGGCCGCGGCGGACGAAGGTGGCCCCGACGTCCTCGGCCACGGAGATGAGGTAGTAGACGTACGGGACGCCGAGGACGGCCTTGATCTCGCCGAGGAAGGCCAGGGCCTCGGTGTCGGAGCCCAGGCGGTCGACCTCGTCGATGGCGATGACCACGGTCCTGCTCGCGTCGCGCGCCCGCCCCGCGTTCCGCAGGTGGAGCGCCCAGGCGATCTGCGTCAGCAGGTCGCGGAAGCTGTCGACGAGTTCGGGATAGGTGGGCGGGACGGTGGTGACGGACGTCGCGTGGGAGCCGCCGAGCGTCAGGACCTGGGCGGGGCCGGTGGCGTTGAAGGTGTTGCCGGACATCTGGATGGTCTGCAGCCGGTAGAGGTGGTTGCGGCAGCGGGTGACCAGCTCCGGTTCCTCGAGCCTCGGCTCCCACCGCCCCACTCCGACGAGCGCCAGGCCCACCATGAAGACGGCCATGCGCAGGGGGTTGTCCTCGTCGGCGAGCAGTGGGCGGATCTCGGGGTTGTCGACGACGTACAGGACGAGGCCGAAGGCGCCGAGCGCCGCCAGCGGCTGGAACAGCCGTCGCAGGCTGATGTGCCACCGTCCCAGGTCGAACTCGACGCCGGAGTCACGGCAGGCGACGCAGACCCGCCATGCCAGGGCCAGCAGCCCCGCCGTCGCCAGCGTCTGTGGCCCGATGTCCAGGTCCAGCCGCATGATCTGTTCGTCCAGGACGAGGCTGAGAACGGCCAGGCACTGGAGGAGATGGCCCAGCCCCCTGCCCGCCCTCCGCCAGCTCTCCCTGATCAGCCGGGGCAGCCAGGCGG
>NZ_LIPN01000195.1 GCF_001418325.1 Streptomyces atriruber
CGAGAAGGGCCCCGGAGCTTTGAAAGCTCCGGGGCCCTTCTCGTCTCGTCCGTATCCAGGTGTTCCGGATCCAGGTGTATCCGGGCCGTCCCGGCAGCGCGTGCTAGAAGGGCTTGAAGTCGTCGTACGCCCGCTGGGCCTCGTCCCGCTCCGCCTCGCGGTCCCTGCGGCGCTGTGCGGCCGGGCGGGGCGCTTCGAGGCGGTGGTCCTCGCCACGGCGGCCGAGCATCTCCGCGCCGGCCATCATGGTCGGCTCCCAGTCGAAGACGACCGCGTTCTCCTCGGGGCCGATGGCGACGCCGTCGCCGTTGCGGGCGCCCGCCTTCATCAGCTCTTCCTCGACGCCGAGGCGGCTGAGACGGTCCGCGAGGTAGCCGACGGCCTCGTCGTTGTTGAAGTCGGTCTGGCGCACCCAGCGCTCCGGCTTCTCGCCGCGCACGCGGTACAGCGGCTCGCCGTCGGCGTCCTCGCGGGTGACCGTGAAGCCGCTGTCGTCCACGGCCTTGGGGCGGATGACGATGCGGGTCGCCTCCTCCTTCGGCTTCGCGGCACGCGCCTCGCCGACCAGCTCGGCGAGGGCGAAGGAGAGCTCCTTGAGGCCCTTGTGGGCGACGGCCGACACCTCGAAGACGCGGTAGCCGCGCTCCTCCAGGTCGGGCCTGACCAGGTCGGCGAGGTCCTGTCCGTCCGGCACGTCGATCTTGTTGAGGACGACGATGCGCGGCCGGTTCTCCAGGCCCGCGCCGTACTCCCGCAGCTCGGCCTCGATCACGTCGAGGTCGGAGACGGGGTCGCGGTCGGACTCCAGGGTCGCCGTGTCGAGCACGTGCACGAGCACGCTGCAGCGCTCGACGTGCCGCAGGAACTCCAGGCCGAGGCCGCGGCCCTGGCTGGCGCCCGGGATGAGGCCGGGCACGTCGGCGACGGTGTAGACGGTCGACCCCGCGGTCACCACGCCGAGGTTGGGGACCAGGGTCGTGAAGGGGTAGTCCGCGATCTTCGGCTTCGCCGCGCTCAGCACGGAGATCAGCGAGGACTTGCCCGCGCTCGGGTAGCCCACCAGGGCCACGTCGGCGACGGTCTTGAGTTCGAGGACGACGTCCCGCTCCTCGCCCGGCACGCCGAGGAGCGCGAAGCCGGGGGCCTTGCGGCGGGCGGAGGCGAGCGCCGCGTTGCCGAGGCCGCCGCGGCCGCCCTGGCCCGCGACGAAGGTGGTGCCCTGGCCGACCAGGTCCGCGAGGACGTTGCCCTGCTTGTCGAGGACGACCGTGCCGTCCGGCACGGGCAGGACCAGGTCCTGGCCGTCCTTGCCGGAGCGGTTGTCACCGGCGCCGGGCTGGCCGTTGGTGGCCTTGCGGTGCGGGCTGTGGTGGTAGTCGAGGAGCGTGGTGACGTCCTGGTCGACGACCAGGATCACGTCACCGCCCCGGCCGCCGTTCCCGCCGTCGGGACCGCCGAGCGGCTTGAACTTCTCACGGTGGACGGAGGCACAGCCGTGGCCCCCGTTACCCGCGGCGGCGTGCAGCTCGACGCGGTCCACGAAGGTGGTCATGGTTCGGTGCCTCCTGGGGGTCCCCCCACGCCTTCAAGGCAGAGGGGGCGTGCGGAAATGTCTTATCTGTAACACGCGAAAAGCGGACCTGCTTCCCGATCAACGGGAAGAGAGGTCCGCCCTCGCAGAACTCGCTCGACGAGCGCCCAGTCAGTCAGAAAGACGGACTCAGACGGCGACCGGAACGATGTTCACGACCTTGCGGCCACGGTGGGTACCGAACTCCACCGCACCCGCGGCCAGCGCGAACAGGGTGTCGTCCTTGCCGCGGCCGACGCCCGTGCCCGGGTGGAAGTGGGTGCCACGCTGGCGGACCAGGATCTCACCGGCGTTGACGGCCTGACCGCCGAAGCGCTTCACGCCGAGCCGCTGAGCATTGGAATCGCGCCCGTTCCGAGTGGACGATGCGCCCTTCTTGTGTGCCATCTTGTCTCAGTCCCTTACTTCGCAGCCGTGGGGATGCCGGTGATCTTGATCGCCGTGTACTGCTGACGGTGACCCTGACGACGGCGGTAGCCGGTCTTGTTCTTGTAGCGAAGGATGTCGATCTTCGCGCCCTTGTGGTGGTCCACGACCTCGGCCTGGACCTTGATGCCGGCCAGCACCCACGGGTCGCTGGTCACAGCGTCGCCGTCGACAACGAGCAGGGTCGAGAGCTCGACCGTGTCGCCAACCTTGGCAGTGGAAATCTTGTCAACCTCAACGATGTCGTCGACAGCAACCTTGTGCTGGCGACCACCGCTGCGCACGATGGCGTACACGCGGATCTCTCTCTCGCTCGGAACGGGACCCCCGCAGTCCAGCCGCCCGCGCAAGCGGAACGGCCTCTCTCATGACCTGGATCAGAAGAGGAAAAAGGTTTACAGGGGGCGGGCGCGCATAGGAACACGCCGACGGTCAAGGTTACGGGGCCGCCCCGGAAGGGTCAAACCGGCCCCGTACCCCCCGGTCACGTGACCGGATTCTCGCCGTCCGGCGGCAGCGGCTTGACGCCCTTGCACAGGTCAGTCTTGTCGGCGCTGCCCGGCCAGGCCACGGCCCGGGTGCGGTCGAAGTGCGAGCGGTACGTGTCGTGCACCGAGTCGTCGTCGATCTTGACGATCGCCTCGTCGTTCTCGCGGAGCGCCGGCGCCGTGTAGTTCTGCGAGCCGGTGAAGGAGACCTTGTTCCGCTTGCCGTCGTACACGCCGTCGACCAGCAGGTACTTCGAATGGATGATGTACGGCGTCGTGAGGCGGGTGCCGGGGTGCAGCGGGTCCCGGTCGTCGTTGTAGCAGCGCATGGACGGGCCGCCCGTCTTGTGCAGCTGCTCCCAGGTGCCCGGGGTGCCGTTCTGGCTCTTGGCGCTGTCCGTCTCCGCGTACAGGATGCTCACCGAGCAGCCGGCCTTCTTCAGCGAGACGAGCTTGTCGGCGATCTGCTTCCGCGTGATCTTGAAGATCGCGGCGCGGACCTTGGTGTGCTGCGTGGTGCCCGCGCTGTCCTTGTACGTGCACTTCACGTTGTTCAGGACCGAGTACATGGTGTCGGTCTCGTTGACCGTGCCGTTGCGCGGGAAGAAGTACGCCTTGTAGCGGCCGCTGCTGACCGTGCGGTAGTCCCAGTCCGCCCAGCGCTTGCCGAGCATGTCGGTGAAGTAGTCCGCGTACGCGTCGTACATGGCGGGGTTGTTCGGCAGCAGCAGCGCGTCGTTGAAGAACTTGGTGTGCGCCGACGGCGTCGAGTTCGACGTGGTCTGCACGACCACGTCCTTGGCGCCCTCGACCTCCGAGAACAGCCAGAACTTGTTGTGCATGATCGACTTGCCGTACCGCGGATCGCCCAGGCAGGACTTCCCGGTCGGGCAGAGCGACACGAACGACGACTTGGTCCTGTCCGTGCCGAGCGCCGTCTTCAGCGTGTTGTACGAGGTGTTCGTGGGCCGGTCGCTCTTGCTGGTCTCGTCGAGCAGCATCTGCACGTGCACGCCGCGGTTCTTGGCGTCGACGAGCGCGTTGACGACCGAGGCCTCCCACACGTGGTAGACCGCGACCTTGATCGTCGAGCCCGGCACCGCGGAGTTCGTCAGCTCGATCAGGCGGGCCCGGATCGCGTACTGCCCCTCGACGTCGCCCTTCGGGTCGTTGAAGATCGGCCCTTCCGTCCAGGTCGGCCCGGCGTCCGCCGACGCGGTCCCCACGGAGCCCGCGGCCTGGATCCCCGCCGCCGAAAGGACCGTGGCCAGCGCCACCGCCTGTCGACCGCCCTTGACCGGCTTCACCGCACGGTGTCGTCCCGTGCCTCTCAGGCGCCCGTGCGCCATCAGTCATCCCTCCCCCGGGCGCGGGCACGCCGTCTCCCCAAACACGTGCTTGCGCCCCTGTTCATTTATCAGACCTCATGAGTTTTACAGGTACACCCTTGGCCTCCAAGGCCGGGGCGTCCCACTTCACGCTTTCGGGCTTAAGTGACCCGTTTGCCGGACACAGCGGTGCCCCCTGCCCGGCGCGAACGCCGTTGCAGGGGGCACCGTCGTGCGAAGGGGTCAGGCCTCGTCGGCGCTCGCGGAGACACCGGACGGCGTCTGCTCCGCCGCCGCGGCCTTCTTCGCCGTCGCCTTCGTCGCCTTCTTGGCCGTCGTCTTCTTGGCGGCCGTCTTCTTGGCCGCGGTCTTCTTGGCGGCCGTCTTCTTCGCGGGCGCCTTCTTGGCCGCCGTCTTGCGCGCCGTCTTCTTGGCCGGAGCGGCTTCCTCGGCGGGCGCCTCGGTCTCCGTCACGGCCTTCTCGGCGGGCTTCTCGGCGGCCTTGTCAGCGGGCTTCTCCGCCGACGGGACCACCGTGACGGCCGCGTCGGCGGACGCGGTCGGCGCGGTGGCCTTGCGCACCGCACGGCGACGCGGACGCGGCGGCGCGGCGTCGGCGACGGGCGCCTCGGCCACGGGCTCGGTCACCGGCTCGGCGACCTGCTCCGCCTTCGGCGCCTCCGCCACGACGACCTCGGTGGCCTCGGGCTCCGCGGCCTTCGGCGAACCGGCGGGCGACGTCGCCTTGCGGACCGCACGACGGCGCGTACGTCCCTTCGGCGCGGCGTCGTCCGCAGGAGCGGCCGGAGCCTGAGCGGCCTTGGCCTCCGCCTCGTGCGCCGCCTCGACGGCAGCCGGGGTGCCCACCATCGGGTCCTCGACGGCCGGGGCCTCGGTGCGCGCGACCTCGGACTCGACGACCGGGACCTCGGCCGCCGCCTTCTCGGCCCGCTCCGCCTTCTCGGCGGCCTTGGCCTTCTTGCCCGACTTCTTCGCGCTCTTCGGGGCGTCGCCCTTGGGAGCGTCGGCCTTCGGGGCCTCCTCCACGGGAGCGGTCTCCGCGCGGGGAGCACCCGCGGGAGCCGACGCCCGACGCGTCGCGCGACGCCGCGAACGGCCACGGGACGACATGGCGGCCTCGGCCTCGGCCGCGCTGCTGTAGAGCTCCTCGTCCGCGACGAACTCGGGCTCGGGCAGCGCCACCGGAGCGGCCGTCTCGGCGGCGACCTCGGCCGCCGTCTCGGTCTCCGGCTCGGCGGAGCCGTCGGCCGACTCCACCTCGTGGGTGTGCTCGTGACCGTGGTCCTGCTGGTCCGAGCCGCCACGGCCACGCTTCTTGCGCTTGCCGCCGCCACCGACGGAGGTCGGCTGCTCCATGTGCACGATGACGCCACGGCCGTTGCAGTGGACGCAGGTCTCGGAGAAGGACTCCAGCAGGCCCTGTCCGACGCGCTTGCGGGTCATCTGGACCAGGCCGAGCGAGGTGACCTCGGCGACCTGGTGCTTGGTCCGGTCCCGGCCCAGGCACTCCAGGAGGCGCCGCAGGACCAGGTCCCTGTTCGACTCCAGGACCATGTCGATGAAGTCGATGACGACGATGCCGCCCAGGTCGCGCAGCCGCAGCTGGCGCACGATCTCCTCGGCCGCTTCGAGGTTGTTCCTCGTCACGGTCTCTTCGAGGTTGCCGCCCTGCCCGGTGAACTTGCCGGTGTTGACGTCGACGACGATCATCGCCTCGGTCTTGTCGATCACCAGCGAGCCGCCGCTCGGCAGCCAGACCTTGCGGTCCAGGGCCTTGGCGAGCTGCTCGTCGATCCGGTACGTCGCGAAGACGTCGACCTCGGACGTCCACTTGGAGAGGCGGTCCGCCAGGTCGGGGGCGACGTGCGAGACGTATCCGTGGATCGTCTGCCAGGCGTCGTCACCGCTGACGATGACCTTGGAGAAGTCCTCGTTGAAGATGTCGCGGACGACCCGGACGGTCATGTCCGGCTCGCCGTACAGCAGGCTCGGCGAGCTCGTCGAGGCCGCCTTCGACTTCTTCTGGATGTCCTCCCACTGCTGCTGCAGACGCTCGACGTCACGGCGCAGCTCGTCCTCGCTCGCGCCCTCGGCGGCGGTGCGCACGATGACGCCCGCGTCCTCGGGGACGATCTTCTTGAGGATGGTCTTCAGACGCGCGCGCTCGGTGTCGGGCAGCTTGCGGCTGATGCCGGTCATCGAGCCCTCGGGCACGTACACGAGGTAGCGGCCCGGCAGGGAGACCTGGCTGGTCAGACGGGCGCCCTTGTGGCCGATCGGGTCCTTCGTGACCTGCACGAGGACCGACTGGCCGGACTTCAGGGCGGACTCGATGCGCCGGGGGCCGTTGGCCATCCCGAGCGCCTCGAAGTTGACCTCACCGGCGTACAGGACGGCGTTGCGGCCCTTGCCGATGTCGATGAACGCGGCCTCCATGGACGGCAGCACGTTCTGGACCTTGCCCAGGTAGACGTTGCCGACGTACGAGGTGGCCTGCTCCTTGTTGACGTAGTGCTCCACGAGCACGTTGTCCTCAAGGACGCCGATCTGGGTGCGCTCGCCGTTCTGACGGACGACCATCACGCGCTCGACGGCCTCGCGGCGGGCCAGGAACTCTGCCTCGGTGATGATCGGGACGCGGCGGCGACCCTGCTCCCGGCCCTCGCGGCGGCGCTGCTTCTTGGCCTCCAGACGGGTCGAGCCCTTGATGGACTGGACCTCGTCGGCACCGGTGCCGGGCTCGCGCTCTTCCTTCTTGCGCGGCTCCCGGACCTTGACGACCGTACGCTCCGGGTCGCCGTCGCCCGGCTCGCCCTCGGCGGAGTCACCGGCACGACGGCGGCGACGGCGACGGCGACGGCTGCTGCTGGAGCCGGACCCGCCGGACTCCGCGGCCGAGTCCTCGGCGTCCTCGGACTCCTCTGCGTCCTGCTCGGCGGCGTCGGACGCCCCCTCGTCGGACCGCTCCGCCTGCTCGGCGGCGGTGTCGTCGGACTCGCCCGACGCGTCGTTCTGCTCGCTGTCCTGGTCGGCGGAGTCACCGCGGCGACGGCGGCGGCCACCGCGACGGCGACGGCGGCCCTGGCGCTCGCCGGACTCCTCCGTGTCGTCGTCGGACTCGGCCTGCTCGGCGGCGGCCTCCTCGGGCTCCTCGGCCTGCGGCTCCTCGGCGGCGGCCTTGACGGGCTCGCGCTCCTCGGCGGCCGCGGGCTGCTCGTCCGCGGCGCGACGGCGGCGGCGACGGCGCGGCGTCGTCTCCTCCTCGGCGACCGGGGCGGGCTCGGCGGGCGTCTCCTCGGCGGCCTCGGCGGCGGCCGCCGCGGCGGCGCGCTCCGGGGTCTGGAACATCGGCTCGGCGAAGACCGGGGCCTGGAAGACGGCGACGGCGGGGCGGGCGGCCTTGCGTCCGCTGTCCTCGCCGGACTCCTCGGCGCGCTGGGCCTTGCGGGCCTTCTGCGCGGACGGCGCGGAGAATCCGGTGGCCGCGGCCTTGCGGGTGGCGCGGCGGCGACGGCCACGGGGCGCGTCGTCCTCGGCGGTGTCGGCGGCGGCTTCCTCGACGGGAGCCTTCTCGGCCGGTGCCTTCTCGGCGGCCGGCTGCTCGGCGGGCTCCGCGGCCACCTCCTGCTCGGCGGCCTGCGGCGCACCGGCGGGGGCGGAGGCGCCGCGGGTGGCGCGACGGCGCGCACGACCCTTCGGCGCGTCCTCCTCGGCGACCGGCTGAGCCTGCGCGGGAGTCTCCTCGACGGCGGCAGCGGTCTCCTCGACGGCGGCCTGCGGCTCCCCGGCGGGGGCGGAGGTGCCACGGGTGGCGCGACGGCGCGCACGACCCTTCGGCGCGTCCTCTTCAGCGACCGGCTGAGCCTGCGCGGGAGTCTCCTCGGCGACCGGCTGAGTCTGCGCGGGAGTCTCCTCGACGGCGGCCTGCGGCGCACCGGCGGGGGCCGAGGCGCGACGGGTCGCACGGCGGCGCGCACGCGGCGCGGGGGCAGCCTCCGCGGCCTCGGCGGCTTCCTCCTCCTGCGCGGGCTCCGCCTCTGCGGCAGGCGCGGGGGCGGCGCCCGCGGCGGGCTCCGTCGCCTCGGTGGCCTGCGGCGCACCGGCGGGAGCGGAGGCGCGACGGGTCGCACGACGGCGCGCACGCGGCGCGGGGGCCTCGACGGCCTCAGGTGCTGCTGCGGTCTCCTCGGCCTCGGCGGCGGGAGCCTCTTCGGCGGCGGGGGCGGCCGGTATGGCCGGAGCGGCGGCTTCGGCGGCGCCCGTCGGCGGGCCCGCCGGACGCGACGCGGCGCGGCGCCTGCGGCGCGGCGGCAGGGTGTCGCTGGGGGTGTTGTTGTCCGAGCCCTCAGTGGGTTCGTTCGGCTCAAGCATGCGGGCGGTTCTCCCGTCACGCTCCCGGGCGCCGCGCCTGGTCCGGTGATGTCCACGGCTCGCGCTAGGTGCGCGGGGCCGCCATCCGGGGGCGTGGGCGCCGCACGGGAGCTCTATGTCTTGTCTCGCCGGTTCCGTACGCCCATGTGCGGACGGCCTGGCGAAAGTCTCGGTCAGTGCGCTGCCCGACCCAGGTGGCTCCCGAGTACGAGGGCTGCGCGGTGACGTACGTCCTTAACGGGGGCCTTCCGGCGCCGGCGCCTTCGCGGCGGCAGGTACGGCGGCCGTGGGTGGAGCGGCCGTGTCTGCCTCGCGGTCGGGCGCGAGCGGGTCGGTCACCGTGCCGGTCTCTTCATCGAAAAGCCCCTGCGCCAGCCTGGTCACCGCTGCGGGGACCGGCGGCGCCAGGTCGGCCACAGCTCGGAGACCGGACAGGACGTCGTCAGGTCGTACGGCAGGTGTCACGTGCCGAACAACCAGCCGCAGTATCGCACAGGGCTTGTCGGTCGGCCTATCAGCGTCGTCAGCGGGGAGTCCGCTGTCGACCGTCGCCAGGCTCACCACGGCCTCGCGTGCGTCGAAGGTGCGCATGCCGTTCTTCGTGCGGCGTTGGACCTCGACCTGCTCCGCGGCCGTGAACCGCTCGGCGGCGTGCTGCGCCGTGGCGGGCTCCACGCCGTCCAGGCGCAGCTCCCAGACGGAGGCTGTCAGCCGGTCGGCGAGCCCCGAGGTGCGGGACTCGACGGCGTCGACGATGTCGAGCCCGGCGGGCATCGACTCGTCGAGGAGCTCGCGGAGCTTGTCCGGGTCGCGCGGTGCGGTGAGCGCGATCTCCAGGTACTCGGCCTCACTGCCCGTGCCGGTGGGTGCGGCATTGGCGTACGACACCTTGGGGTGCGGGGTGAACCCCGCCGAGTACGCCATGGGCACCTCGGCGCGGCGCAGCGCACGCTCGAAGGCGCGCTGGAAGTCACGGTGGCTGGTGAACCGGAGGCGGCCGCGCTTGGTGTAGCGCAGTCGGATGCGCTGCACCGCGGGTGCGGGCGGCGGGCCTACGGGCTGTCGCTTGCCCAGTGTCGTCAGTCCTTCATGAGTGCGGTCGTACTACTGCCTAGAGTACGTGCCTCCGGCGTGTCGGGTTCCCGCCGGGCCACGGGTTGCGGTGCCCCGAAGAGCATGCGTCGTACGTCGGCCCGTGCCTGGCGGATGCTGCCGCGGGCCGAGGCGAGGGCGAGGCGCGTGGTGCGGCCGACGCCGCGGGCGGCCGCGGCGGCGGGGCGCCACACCGCGTCGCGGACGACGTGCCCGATGGGGGTGAGCACCGAGCGGTACGCCCAGCGCACCGGCTCGACGAAGATCCACCGAAGGAGGGTGCCGAGGAAGCGGCCCACGACGAGGGAAACGTGCCCGGCGATGCGCCATGCGTGTCCGAAGGCGTCGCCGATCTCCCGCGCGACGACGGCGATCGCCCGCCCGACGGGGGCGAGCACCCAGCGCCACAGGGCGACGACGGGCACGACGAAGACCCAGCGGAAGAGCGTCGCGACGCCGTGTCCGAGCGGCGTCAGCACGGCCTCGTACAGCCACACCACGGGCACCACGACCAGCGTCCGCACCAGCCAGGCGATCCCGACCCCGACCGGCACGACCACGTACCGCCACAGCCCCACCCACGGCCACACGAACACGGCCTTGCCCAGCCACACCAGGGAGACCCAGAGGCCGTGCCCGAGCGGCCGCAGCACGTGCGCGTGGAGCCATGCGGCGGGGATGACGAGCAGGACCCGGCCCAGCCAGGCGATGCCGTGTCCGATCGGGGTCAGCACGCGCGCGTAGAGCCACGCCAGGGGGACGACGAACAGCGTGCGGCCCAGCCATCCGAGGGCCTTGCCGATCGGCACGAGCACATACCGCCACAGGGCCACCCACGGCCACACGAAGACCGCCTTGCACAGCCACGTCAGGACGGCGCCGATACCGCGGCCGACGGGCCGCAGCGCGTTGCGGTACAGGAAGTGGCCGCACACGGCGAGCGCGTCCCACACCAGGCGCACGGGGACGACGAGCACGAGCACGACGATGCGCACCGGGATGCGGATCGCGACGGCGAGACAGCCTTCGGCCTGCGCGGGCGCCATGGGCTGCACGGGCGGCTCGGCGGGCGGCGCGGGCTGCGCGGGCACTGTCGGCCGCGCAGGCGTCACGGGCTGCCCGACCTGCCCGTCGGGCCGTTTTTCCAGGTCCATGCTGTCCTAGACGCGCGGGACGCCGGTTCGGATCCAGTACCGCAGTTTCCCGCTGCGCTCGTCCTCGAACGTGCCGCCCGCCGCCTCGATGACCTTGCGCGAGCCGATGTTGTCGGTGTCGCAGGTCACCAGGACGGATTCCAGGCCGAGTCCCGCGGCGTGCGGGAGGCAGGCGCGCAGCATGTCGGTGGCGTGGCCGCGGCGTCGGGCGGTGGGCCTGACGTCGTAGCCGATGTGGCCGCCGTACTCGCGCAGGAAGCGGGTGGCGACGGTGTGGCGGACGGAGATGCGGCCCACGTAGTCGGCGCCGTCGACGTACCAGAGGGTCGTGACGGGGACGGCGAGCGGTGCGATGGGATGCGCGGCGGCGCGGACCTCGGCGACGTACGCCTCGAAGACCGCACGGTCCCGCCATCGCGTGCCGTAGTCGCGCAGGGCGGCGCCGAGCGTCGTGTCGTCGCCGGGCCCGCCCTGCCCTTCGGCCCGGAGCTCCTCCATCGCGGCGATGAAGGAGCGGTGCACCAGGCCGGTGGGCGGGGCGAGTCGGGGCAACGGAGGTCCGGCGCTACTTCACGACCGTGAGCGGCAGCAGCTTCTTGCCGGTCGGGCCGATCTGGATCTCGGTCTGCATCTGCGGGCAGACGCCGCAGTCGAAGCACGGCGTCCAGCGGCAGTCCTCGACCTCGGTCTCGTCGAGCGAGTCCTGCCAGTCCTCCCAGAGCCAGTCCTTGTCGAGACCGGAGTCCAGGTGGTCCCAGGGCAGCACTTCTTCGTAGGTGCGCTCGCGCGTGGTGTACCAGTCGACGTCCACGCCCACCTCGGGCAGCGTCTTCTCGGCACACCGCATCCAGCGCTCGTACGAGAAGTGCTCGCGCCAGCCGTCGAAGCGACCGCCCTCTTCATAGACGGCGCGGATGACGGCGCCGATGCGGCGGTCGCCGCGCGAGAGCAGGCCCTCGACGATGCCGGGCTTGCCGTCGTGGTAGCGGAAGCCGATCGAGCGGCCGTACTTCTTGTCGCCGCGGATCTTGTCGCGGAGCTTCTCCAGGCGGGCGTCCGTCTCCGCGGCCGACAGCTGCGGGGCCCACTGGAAGGGCGTGTGCGGCTTGGGGACGAAGCCGCCGATCGACACCGTGGCACGGATGTCGTTCGATCCCGAGGCCTCGCGGCCCTTCTGGATGACCTTCGTCGCCATGTCGGCGATCTGCAGGACGTCCTCGTCGGTCTCGGTCGGCAGGCCGCACATGAAGTACAGCTTCACCTGGCGCCAGCCGTTGCCGTACGCGGTCGAGACGGTGCGGATGAGGTCTTCCTCGGACACCATCTTGTTGATGACCTTGCGCATGCGCTCGGAGCCGCCCTCGGGGGCGAAGGTCAGGCCCGACCTGCGGCCGTTCCTGGTCAGCTCGTTGGCGAGGTCCACGTTGAACGCGTCGACGCGGGTCGAGGGGAGGGACAGGCCGATCTTGTCCTCCTCGTACCGGTCGGCGAGGCCCTTGGCGACGTCGGCGATCTCGCTGTGGTCGGCGGAGGAGAGCGAGAGCAGGCCGACCTCTTCGAAGCCGGTCGCCTTGAGACCCTTGTCGACCATCTCGCCGATGCCGGTGATGCTTCGCTCCCGCACGGGACGCGTGATCATGCCGGCCTGGCAGAAGCGGCAGCCCCGGGTGCAGCCGCGGAAGATCTCCACGGACATGCGCTCGTGGACGGTCTCGGCGAGCGGGACGAGGGGCTGCTTGGGGTAGGGCCACTCGTCGAGGTCCATGACGGTGTGCTTGGACACGCGCCACGGCACGCCGCTGCGGTTGGGCACGACGCGGCCGATGCGGCCGTCCGGGAGGTACTCGACGTCGTAGAACCCCGGGACGTAGACCGAGCCGGTCCTGGCGAGGCGGAAGAGGACCTCCTCGCGGCCGCCGGGACGGCCCTCCGCCTTCCAGGCGCGGATGATCTCCGTCATGTCGAGCACGGCCTGCTCGCCGTCGCCGATGATCGCGGCGTCGATGAACTCGGCGATCGGCTCGGGGTTGAAGGCGGCGTGACCGCCCGCGAGCACGATCGGGTCCTCGACGGTGCGGTCCTTGGCCTCCAGCGGGATGCCCGCGAGATCCAGGGCGGTGAGCATGTTCGTGTAGCCGAGCTCGGTGGAGAAGCTCAGGCCGAAGACGTCGAACGCGCCGACCGGGCGGTGCGAGTCGACGGTGAACTGCGGCACCTGGTGCTCACGCATCAGGGCCTCCAGGTCCGGCCACACGCTGTAGGTGCGCTCGGCGAGCACGCCCTCGCGTTCGTTGAGGACCTCGTAGAGGATCATGACGCCCTGGTTGGGCAGCCCCACCTCGTACGCGTCCGGGTACATGAGCGCCCAGCGGACATCGCAGGATTCCCACGGCTTGACGGTGGAGTTCAGCTCACCGCCGACGTACTGGATGGGCTTCTGCACATGCGGGAGCAGAGCTTCGAGCTGTGGGAAGACCGATTCGGCAGACATCGCGAACCTTCATGAGCTGGCAGGGGTGACCATCAAGCGTACCCCGGCGTTCAGGCGCCCAGCGCCGACCGCACTTTCGCCCGGGACGCCTCGGCCCACACCTCGGGCAGCTCGCGCTCGCGGTCCCTGCCCGCCGCCTCCTCCTGGCCGTACAGCAGGCCCCAGGTGAAAGCGGACTCCCCGGCCAGATGCGCCTGGATGGCGAGGGCGCGCAGGGCCTCGCGCGCGACGACGCTGTCCTGGTGGTCGCCGAGCACCTTCTGCACGGACTTCATCCGCTTGGCGAACCGCTTGGCGGGCTTGCCGAGCGCGGGGGTCGCCGCCTCGCCCGCGTACCGGGCGCGCTTGGCGGCCTTGCGGGCGTCGTGCAGAGCCAGGTCGCGCTCGTGGCCCGGGGGCAGGTCCAGGGCGTGCTCGACGCGGGTGGCCAGCCGGGCGTAGTCCTTGAGGGCCGCCGTGGTCAGGGCCTTCTCCGGCGGCGCGGTGGCCGCGGAGCGCAGCGGGGGCGCGGCGAGCAGGGCGTCCAGGCTGTCCAGGAGGGCGAGGTAGCGCTTGCCGTCCAGGACGGCGACCGTCCTGCGCCGGGAGCCCGCGCGGCGGGCCACGGTCCAGATGCGCAGCCGTCCGCGCACCGGGCCGAGGAGGAGGGTCCTCGGCAGCGCGCCGATGCGGCCGGTGAGCCGCTCGGTGAGGACTTCCCGGTCGCGGTCGACGCCCAGCTCTGCCGCGAGCCACTTGAGTTCGTCGCCGACGGGGTCGGTGACGGTCCGGTCGAGGATCTTCCGGTACGACTTGAAGGCGCTGCGCATCCGGCGGGTGGCGACCCGCATCTGGTGCACGGAGTCGGGCAGGTCGCGGCGGACGGCGGGGTCGAGCGAGACGAGGGCGTCGCGCTGGGCGCGGAGGTGGGTGAGGACGTGGTCGCCCGCGGTGACGGGGGTGTCGTCCTCGAGGTGGACGACGGCGTGGCCCGTGCCCTCCTCGTCGGTCCATTGGGTCCCGGGGTCCCGCGGCGCCGTCGTCCGCAGCGCCCGGCCCAGCTTGGAGGACCACATCGAGCGCTGTACGCCCGCTTTCCGGAGCTTCTTGTCGACCTTGTCGAGGAGTTTCGGGTCGCCGTCGTCGGCGAGCTCGACCTCCAGCTCGGACCAGCCGATCCGCTCCCCGCCGGGGGCGCACCGCTCCGCCCGCACCGCGTCGAGGCTGACCTCGGCGAGCAGGGCGCCCTCCTCGTCGACGAGGTGGCGCACGTGGCGCGAGGTCTCCAGGCGCAGCAGCGGCACCAGTTCGGCCTCGCGCACCCGGGCCCGCACGAGACCGCGCAGCGCCCGCGGCACCGCTTCGGAGAGCGGCGCCCGGACCTCGTCCCGCACGCCCTCAGCGAGCGACACCGGGAGCTTCAGGTGCCAGCCCGCGTCGTGGCCTCCCGTGCGGCGCCGCAGCGTGATCGAGGCCGCGGCGAGACGTTGGTCGGGGGTGTCCCAGTAGACGGCGTCCAGTTCCGCCGTGCCTCTGTCCACGACGTCCGCGACCCCGGTGACCCTGGAGAGGTCGGGCAGCTCGGTGCCCGCAGTGACGTCGTACTTCCGCTCGATCTCGCGCTTCGTCTCCGCCATGAACTGAATCTAGACGCGAAAGACGAAGGCAAACATGCCTGCGGCAGCCCTAGGCCGACATCGGTCGTTGCACCTTGATCGACTGGAGCAGCCCGACCGCCACCCAGACCGCGAACATCGATGTGCCTCCGTAGGAGACGAAGGGCAGCGGAAGGCCCGCGACCGGCATGATGCCGAGGGTCATCCCGATGTTCTCGAAGGCCTGGAAGGCGAACCACGCGATGATTCCGGCGGCCACGATGGTGCCGTAGAGCTCGGTGGTCTCGCGGGCGATGCGGCAGGCCCGCCACAGGACGATGCCGAGCAGGACCAGGATCGCGCCCGCGCCCACGAAGCCGAGCTCCTCGCCCGCGACGGTGAAGACGAAGTCGGTCTGCTGTTCGGGGACGAACTGGCCGGTGGTCTGGGAGCCCTTGGTCAGGCCCGTGCCGGTGAGGCCGCCGGAACCGATGGCGATGCGGGCCTGATTGGTGTTGTAGCCGACGCCTGCCGGGTCGAGGGCGGGGTTGGCGAAGGCCGCGAAGCGCGCGATCTGGTAGTCGTCCAGGATGCCGAGCTGCCATATGGCGACACCGCCGAGGGCCCCGGCGCCGAGCAGGCCGAGGACCCAGCGGTTGGAGGCGCCGGAGGCCAGCAGGACGCCGAGCACGATCATCACCATGACCATGACCGAGCCCAGGTCGGGCATCAGCATGACGATCATGATCGGCACGGCGGCGAGGCCGAGGGCCTGCAGCACCGTGCGGTGGTCGGGGTGCTCTTTGTCGCCCGCGTCGACGCGGGCGGCGAGCAGCATCGCCATGCCCAGGATGATCGTGATCTTGCAGAACTCGGACGGCTGGAGCGACTGGCCCGCGATCACGATCCAGGCGTGGGCGCCGTTGATGGTCGCGCCGAGCGGGGTCAGGACGAGCAGCACCAGGAAGACCGAGACGCCGTAGAGGATCGGCACCGCGGTGCGCAGCGTGCGGTGGCCGAGCCAGATCGTGGCCGCCATCAGGGCCAGGCCGACGCCGACGTTGATGATGTGCTTGACCAGGAAGGCGTACGGGTCGTCGCCGACGAGTTCCGTGCGGTTGCGGGTCGCCGAGTAGACGAGCGCGGAGCCGATCACGGAGAGCGCGAGGGCGCAGAGCAGTATCACCCAGTCGAGCCTGCGCACCACCGAGTCGCGGGCGAGGAGCCGCGACATCCCGGAGCGCTCCGGGCCGTACCCGGAGACGGAGAAGCCACTGCCGGTCATCAGTCACGCCTCCAGTTGGCCGGGGCACCGGCCAGCTCCTGCTCCCCGGCCGGCGGCTTGGGCGCCTCGGGCTTGTACGGCTTGATCTTCGGGGCGTCGATGGAGCCGTCGGTCTCGATCTTCGGCAGGTTCTTCTCCGGCTCGGGCAGGAGGGCCTTCCTCAGGTCCTGCTTGCCGTCGTCGTCCAGGCCGTAGATCGCGTTGTAGATCTTGCGGACGGCGGGTCCCGAGGCACCGGAACCCGTACCGCCCTGGGCGATGGTCATGACGATCGAGTAGTCCTTGGTGTACGTCGCGAACCACGAGGTGGTCTGCTTGCCGTAGACCTCGGCGGTACCCGTCTTGGCGTGCATCGGGATCTTGTCCTGCGGCCAGCCCTGGAACCGCCAGGCGGCCGTACCGCGCGTCGCGACGTCCGCGAGGGCACCGTCTATGTCCTTCCGGAGCGCCGCGTCCATCGGCAGCTTGCCGTGCGACTTCGGCGCGATCTCCTCGACCTGCTTGCCGTCGGCGCTGATGATCGCCTTGCCGACGGTGGGGTTGTACATGGTGCCGCCGTTGGCGATGGCGCTGTAGATCGACGCCATCTGTATCGGCGTGACGAGGGTGTCGCCCTGTCCGATGGAGTAGTTGACGGAGTCACCGGCGCGCATCTTCATGCCTTCGAGGCAGTTCTCGTACGCGATGCGCTCGGCGTACTCGCCGCCCTTCTTGCCCTGCTTGCACCAGGCGTCCTTGTTGGCCTTCCAGTAGTCCTTCTTCCACTGGCGGTCGGGGACGCGGCCGGCGACCTCGTTCGGGAGGTCGATGCCGGTCTCCTTGCCGAGGCCGAACTCGTGGGCGGTGCGGTAGAACCAGTCGTTGGGGTCCTTCTTGGGCTTGTTGCCGCCGTCCTTGGCCCACTGGTCGTGCGACAGCTTGTAGAAGACGGTGTCGCACGAGACCTCGAGGGCCTGGCCGAGGGTGATGGAGCCGTGGCCCTTGGACTCGAAGTTCTTGAAGGTCTGGCCGCCGATGGAGTACGAGCTGGGGCACGGGTAGCGGCCGTTGAACCGGTATCCGGCCCGGACCGCCGCGGTCGTCGGGATGACCTTGAAGATGGAGCCGGGCGCCGCCTGGCCCTGGATGGCGCGGTTCAGCAGCGGGTAGTTGGACTGCTTGCCGGTGAGCCGGGAGTAGTCCTTGCCGGAGATGCCGCCGACCCAGGCGTTCGGGTCGTACGTCGGGTTGGAGGCCATGGAGACGATGCGTCCGGTCTTGTTCTCCATGACGACGACGGCGCCCGCGTCGGCCTTGTAGTTCTCGCCGGTGTTCTTGTCGAACTCGTGGCGGGCCTTCTTCATCGCGTCGTTCAGCCAGTACTCGGAGACGGCCTGCACGCGCGCGTCGATGCTCGTCACGACGTTCGCACCGGGCTTCGCGTCGTCGGACTCGGCCTCGCCGATGACGCGGCCGAGGTTGTCGACCTCGTACCGGGTCACGCCCGCCTTGCCGCGCAACTGCTTGTCGTACGTCCGCTCCAGGCCGGAGCGGCCGACCTGGTCGGAGCGGAGGAACGGCGAATCGCTGTTCTCGGCCTTCTTGATCTCCTCGTCCGTGACGGGCGAGAGATAGCCGAGGACCTGGGCGGTGTTGGACTTGCCGGGGGCGGCGTACCGACGGACGGCCGTGGGCTCGGCGGTGATGCCGGGGAAGTCCTCGGAGCGCTCGCGGATCTGCAGGGCCTGCTTGGGCGTGGCCTCGTCGGTGATCGGGATGGGCTGGTACGGCGAGCCGTTCCAGCAGGGCTGCGGCGTCTTGGCGTCGCAGAGGCGGACCTTGCCCTCGACGTCCTCGGGCTTCATGTCCAGGACGTCGGCGAGCTTGGTGAGGACCGCCTTGCCGTCGTCCTTCATCTTCATCAGGTCGGTGCGGGACGCGGAGACGACGAGCCGGGTCTCGTTGTCGGCGATCGGCACGCCGCGGGCGTCCAGGATCGAACCGCGCACGGCCGGCTGGACGACCTGCTGGACGTGGTTGCCGGAGGCCTCCTCCGCGTACTCGTCGCCGTTGCGGATCTGGAGGTACCAGAGGCGGCCGCCGAGGGTGAGCAGGAGGGAGACGACGAGGATCTGGATGATGACGAGGCGGATCTGGACCCGTGGGGTCCGTCCCGTCTCGGGGATGTTGGTCACTGGTGCCTCCCCCTCTCAGTGTGCGTACGGGTAGTACGTGTACACGCCCAAGCTGTGCGTTCGCGCAGCCCCGTGCGGGGCCGACTGAGTGGCGCTCACAGGCGCTTGACCCCCTTGATGCGTCCGGCGCGGGCGACGCGGGCCTTGGCCGCCTTCGCCCGCAGGCCGCCGCGCTGGTTGCCGATGCGCAGTCCGGTGCCGGACGAGAGCCAGCCGGCGGAGACGTCGGCCGCCTTGTTGGCCGGTGAACTCTCCCCCAGCGGGTCGTTGTCGGCGCGCCGGGCCAGCGCGATGATCAGCGGCACCGTGAAGGGCGCGAGCAGCAGGTCGTAGAGCGCGGCGGTGAACAGGAGCCCGACCAGGCCCACATGGCGGGCCGCGGTGTCGCCGACGAGGGAGCCGACGCCCGCGTACAGCAGCGTCGATCCGATGGCGGCGCCGACGACCACGACGAGCGGCCCGGTGGCGGAGCGGAGCCGGCCGCCGTCGGGCTTGGCGAGGCCCGCGAGGTAGCCGATGACGCAGAGCACCAGTGCGTACCGCCCGGCGGCGTGGTCGGCGGGCGGCGCCAGGTCGGCCAGGAGGCCCGCGCCGAAGCCGACGAGGGCGCCGCCGACGTGGCCGTAGACCAGGGCGAGTCCGAGGACGGTGAGCAGGACGAGGTCCGGGACCGCACCCGGCAGCTGGAGCCGGGCCAGGACGCTGACCTGGACGACCAGGGCGACGACGACGAGGGTGGCGGACAGCAGGATTCGGTTGAAGCGCATGAGTCCGGTCTCCTACTGCTCGTCGTTGCCGTTGTCGGCGCCGTCCGCCGGGGGCTGGCCCGACGGGGTGGCCGTGACGGTCACCGTCGGGGTCGGCTTGGGCTTTTCGGGCTTCTTCGGCAGGACCGTGTCGCGCGGGTCCTCGCGGGGCGCTTCGACGACGACACCGACGATGTCGAGCTTGGTGAACCCGACGTACGGCTTCACGTAGACGTTGCGGGTGAGGTCGCCGCCCGAGGGGTCGACGCGGACGATCTCACCGACCGGGACGCCCGGCACGAACGGCTTGTCCTTGCGCGAGCCGAAGGTCACCAGGCGGTCGCCCTTCTTGACCTTGGCCTTGCCGTTGAGCAGCTGGACGGAGAGCGGACGGTCGCCCTGTCCGGTCGCGAAGCCGAGCTCGTCGGTCTTCTCCATGCGGGTGCCGACGGTGAAGTCGGGGTCGTTGGCGAGCAGGACGGTCGAGGTGTTCGGGCCGACCGTGGTGACGCGGCCGACCAGGCCGTCGCCGTTCAGGACGGTCATGTCCCGCTTGAGTCCGTCGTTGGCGCCGGCGTCGATGGTGACGGTCCAGGAGAAGCCCTGGGCCGCTCCTATGCCGATGACCTCGGCGCCCTTGATGCCGTACTGCCCGGCGCCCGCCGTCTTCAGCATGCTGTCGAGCTGGCGCACCCGGCTGCGGTTGCGGTCGTCGCTGCCGAGCTTGGCCTTCAGCGCGGCGTTCTGGCGCTCCAGGTCGGCGATGCGGTTGTGGCGCTCACCGGAGTCGCGCACCGCGCCGATGGCGTTGCCGATCGGGTCGACGGCGGAGGACATGCCCTCCTCGACCGGCCCGAAGACGGTGGCGGCGGCCTGGCGGGCACCGTCGACCGGTGAGTCCTCGCCGCCGCGGATGTCCACCGTGATCAAAGCGAACGCGATGGCTACCAGCAGCACCAGGAGCAGCCGGCTCTCTCGTGTGTCCCTCACGTGCGGCGGCGTGCCTTCCTCAATCGGATTCCGTGGAGTCTGCGGGATCCACGGGCTTCGGGGGAATTGTCGTGCCTTGCCTCTATATCAACGATCCGCCGCACGAGTTGGCAGGCACTCGTACGGCGGATCTTCGCGCGTCAGATCATCTGCGCGGCTGGGCGTCCAGCACCTGCTGCAACGCCTCGAACTCCTCGACACACTTTCCGGAGCCAAGCGCCACGCTGTCCAGCGGGTCCTCGGCGATGTGGATCGGCATGCCGGTCTCCCGGCGCAGCCGCTCGTCGAGGCCGCGCAGCAGGGCGCCGCCACCGGTGAGAACGATGCCGCGGTCCATGACGTCACCCGACAGCTCGGGCGGGCACTTGTCGAGGGTGGTCTTGACCGCGTCCACGATCGCGTTGACCGGCTCCTCGATGGCCTTGCGGACCTCGGCGGCGGAGATGACGACGGTCTTGGGCAGCCCGGAGACCAGGTCCCGGCCGCGGATCTCGGTGTGTTCGTCGGCGTCCATGTCGTACGCCGAGCCGATGGTGATCTTGATCTGTTCGGCGGTGCGCTCGCCGAGGAGGAGGGAGTACTCCTTCTTGATGTGCTGGATGATCGCGTTGTCCAGCTCGTCGCCGGCGACGCGGATCGACTGTGCCGTGACGATTCCGCCGAGGCTGATGACCGCGACCTCGGTGGTGCCGCCACCGATGTCCACCACCATGTTGCCCGTGGCCTCGTGGACCGGCAGGCCGGAACCGATGGCCGCGGCCATGGGCTCCTCGATGATGTGCACCTGGCGCGCGCCGGCCTGCGAGGAGGCCTCGATGACGGCGCGGCGCTCGACGCCCGTGATGCCGGAGGGCACGCAGACGACGACACGCGGGCGGGCGAGGTAGCGCCGCTTGTGGATCTTCAGGATGAAGTAGCGGAGCATGCGCTCGGTGATCTCGAAGTCGGCGATGACGCCGTCCTTCAGCGGACGCACGGCAACGATGTTGCCGGGCGTGCGCCCGATCATCTTCTTCGCTTCGGCGCCGACCGCGAGGATGCCACCGGTGTTGGTGTTGATCGCGACGACGGACGGCTCGTTGAGTACGATCCCCCGACCCCTGACGTACACCAGCGTGTTGGCGGTCCCGAGGTCGACAGCCATGTCACGGCCGATGAACGACATGTTGTTCCCCATGAGGATGCGTCTGGCCTTCCCTAGTGGAGCGTGTGATGGCTTTTTAGGTAGGCGAGGTGGGTGCTGTGTGGCAGTGGAGGCTTCCATCGTAGTCTCGGCTGCGCGAACACGGCGCTAGGGTCTTCGCCATTGTCAGCAGATGATGGGCCGCCTCGCCCTTGGAGACGTGCCATCGGAGGCACGGGTTCCCCCAATTGGGGCGCATATGCCAAAGGACGGCCGAATTCCTTCGGCCGCCCCTGGCTGGAACAGCGCGCTTCTGACCCGGGGTCAGAAGGCTGTACGTCGGGCTAGACGACACCCGGGAAGAAGATCTTGAGCTCGCGCTCCGCGGACTCCTCGGAGTCCGAGGCGTGGATCAGGTTCTCCCGGACGATCGAGCCGAAGTCGCCGCGGATCGAACCGGGCGCCGCGGCGATCGGGTCGGTCGGACCGGCGAGCGCGCGCACGCCCTCGATGACCCGCTCGCCCTCGACGACGAGCGCGACGACGGGACCGGACGACATGAAGGCGACCAGCGGCTCGTAGAAGGGCTTGCCCTTGTGCTCGCCGTAGTGCTGCTCCAGGGTGTCCTGGTCCAGCGAACGCAGCTCCAGCGCGGAGATCGTCCAGCCCGCCTTGCGCTCGATGCGGCCGATGATCTCGCCGATCAGGCCACGACGGACGGCGTCGGGCTTCAGCAGGACGAGGGTGCGCTGGCTCATGTGCGGCTCCAAGGGGTGTTCGTACGATCTTTGCGATCAGGTGGGATTGGGCCGCACGATACCGGGGTCGGCTACGCCGCGTTACCTCCGGCCTCCGGCTGTCCGTCCGCCATGGCCGCGAAGCGGGCCTTCGCCTCGTCGATCTTGCGGCCGAAGTGCACCGAAGCCCACCAGATCCCGGCGAAGACCGCCCCCAGGAAGAACATCGTCGGCACCACGAACCCGCTCGCGATCAGCGCGACCTGCAGGGCCCAGCCGAGCTGCACCCCGCCCGGCCGCGTGACCATCCCGCAGAGCAGGAGGCTCAGCACCATCGCGATGCCGCAGACCGTCCAGACCGTGCCCATGGACAGGTCGTCGTCCTTCATGGCGACCAGACCCGCGAAGCCGATCACGAAGAACTCGCCGATCAGCGTCGAAGCACAGAGGGTACGCACAGGAAATCAGCCTCTCCCCAGAAGCAGTCGGGCCTCGCCGACCGTGATGACGGAACCAGTGACGAGGACGCCGCCGCCCGCATACTCCCCCTCTTCCTCGGCGAGGGTGATCGCCGCCTCCAGCGCGTCGTCCAGGCGCGGCTCGACCTGCACGCGGTCGTCGCCGAAGACCTCGACGGCGAGTCCGGCGAGCGCGTCCGCGTCCATCGCACGGTGGCTGGAGTTCTGTGTGACGACGACCTCGGCGAAGATCGGTTCGAAGGCTTCGAGGAGCCCCTTCACGTCCTTGTCGTCGCTCGCGCCGACCACGCCGATCAACCGGCTGAAGTCGAAGACCTCGCTGATCGCGGCGGAGGTGGCGCGGGCGCCCGCCGGGTTGTGCGCGGCGTCCAGGACGATGGTGGGCGAACGGCGCACCACCTCCAGGCGGCCCGGCGAGGAGACCGTGGCGAACGCCTTGCGGATCGTGTCGATGTCCAGCGGGCGCGCGTGCTGCGAGCCGATGCCGAAGAACGCCTCGACGGCGGCGAGCGCCACCGCGGCGTTGTGCGCCTGGTGCTCGCCGTGCAGCGGCAGGAACACCTCCTCGTACTCCCCGCCGAGGCCGCGCAGCGTCAGGAGCTGGCCGCCGACCGCCACCTGACGGGCGACGACGCCGAACTCCAGGCCCTCGCGGGCGACCGTCGCGTCGACCTCGACGGCCTTCTTCAGGAGGACCTGCGCGGCGTCCACCGGCTGCTGGGCCATGATCACCGTGGCGTCCGGCTTGATGATGCCGGCCTTCTCCTTGGCGATCTCGCCCGGCGTGTTGCCGAGGCGGTCCGTGTGGTCCAGGTCGATGGGGGTGACGACGGCGACGGAGCCGTCGATCACGTTCGTCGCGTCCCAGCTGCCGCCCATGCCGACCTCGACGACGGCCACGTCCACGGGGGCGTCGGCGAAGGCCGCGTACGCCATGCCGGTGAGGACCTCGAAGAAGGAGAGGCGGTACTCCTCCTTGGCGTCGACCAGCTCCACGTACGGCTTGATGTCTTCGTACGCTTCCACGAAACGCTCGGCCTCGATGGGGGCGCCGTCCAGGCTGATCCGCTCGGTGATCGACTGGACGTGGGGCGAGGTGTACCGCCCGGTGCGCAGCTCGAAGGCAGAGAAGAGGGCCTCGATCATGCGGGCCGTGGACGTCTTGCCGTTCGTGCCCGTGATGTGGATCGAGGGGTACGCACGCTGGGGCTCGCCCAGGACGTCCATCAGTGCGGCGATGCGGCGGACGGAGGGCTCGAGCTTCGTCTCGCCCCAGCGGCCCGCGAGCTCCGTCTCCACCTCACGCAGCGCGCGGTCCACCTCCGGGTCGGTGGGGCGCGCGGGCACATCGCTCTGGGGCGGGCCCGCCTGGGTGCGCAGGGTGCGGCTGCCCGCCTCGATCACTGCGAGGTCGGGGGTTGGGGTCTCCCCTGCTCGAGCGGAGTCGAGAGCTTGGGGACGGTCCGTCTCGGCATCGACGATCTCGTCGAAGGGGTCGGCGTCGGCGGGGCGGTCGGCATGGTCGTCGCGCGGGGGGAGATCACTCACGTACGCCAGTCTACGGAGCGGCACCGACACACGCGGTCCGGACCGCCCCCTCGGGCCTCGGGACCTTCGTCGGGACCTTCGGCCCGTCCGATTCGGGACCTTAGTCCCTCCGGATCGGGAAGCCGCCGGGCAAACTTGGCGATCATGGACATAGGTATCGACCTCGGCACTGCGAACACCCTCCTTTACGTGCGCGGCAAGGGGATCGTGCTCAATGAGCCGTCGGTGGTCGCCGTGCGCGCGGACAAGGGCGGCAAGAGCGGGGTGCTCGCCGTGGGGGCGGAGGCCAAGGAGACCATCGGGCGGACGCCCGGGTCCATCACCGCCATCCGCCCGCTGCGCGACGGCGTGATCAGCGACTACGAAGCGGCCGAGGAGCTGATCCGGCACTTCGTGCGCAAGGCCGTGCCGGGGCGCAGGCCCCGTACCCGCATGGTCGTCTGCGTGCCGAGCGGTGTCACACCCGTCGAGCGGCGCGCGATCGTGCACGCCTCGCAGCGGGCCGGGGCGCGGGCCGTGCACCTGGTCGAGGAGCCGATGGCGGCGGCCATCGGCGCGGGCCTGCCCGTCGCCGAGCCCCGCGGATCGATGGTCGTCGACATCGGCGGCGGGACGACCGAGGTCGCGGTGATCTCCCTGGGCGGCATCGTCACCTCCCAGTCGCTGCGGGTGGGCGGCGACCGGCTCGACGCGGCGATCACCGACTTCGTCCGCAAGGAGCACGCGCTGCTCATCGGCGAGCGCACCGCCGAGGACATCAAGGTCGGCATCGGGTCGGCGTGGCCGGTGCCGGGCGAGGACGCCCTGGAGATGCGGACGTTCACCGTGCGGGGGCGGGAGAAGGTGGGCGGGCTCCCGAAGACGCTGGACCTGACGGCGCGTGAGGTGCGGGCCGCGCTCGACGAGCCCGTCGAGCACATCATCGCGGCCGTGAAGACGACCCTGGAGGAGTGCCCGCCGGAGCTGTCCGGCGACATCATGGAGCACGGGATCGTGCTGACGGGCGGCGGGGCGCTGCTGCCGGGGCTCGACCTGCGGCTCGCCTCGGCGACGGGGATACCGGTGTTCGTGGCCGAGGATCCGCTGGACAGCGTCGCGATGGGGTGCGGGAAGTGCGTCGAGGACTTCGACGGGCTGGAGCGGGTGATGTCGGCGGCGTAGGGGGGGGCTGACGGG
>NZ_LIPN01000196.1 GCF_001418325.1 Streptomyces atriruber
CCTGCCTTCCGGCGCGGCTTCACCCGGCACACGACGCTCCCCTACCCATCCCAGCACCCGTTGGGGCTTATTGCTGGAATGACACGACTTCGGCGGTACGCTTGAGCCCCGCTACATTGTCGGCGCGGAATCACTAGACCAGTGAGCTATTACGCACTCTTTCAAGGGTGGCTGCTTCTAAGCCAACCTCCTGGTTGTCTCTGCGACTCCACATCCTTTCCCACTTAGCGTACGCTTAGGGGCCTTAGTCGATGCTCTGGGCTGTTTCCCTCTCGACCATGGAGCTTATCCCCCACAGTCTCACTGCCGTGCTCTCACTTACCGGCATTCGGAGTTTGGCTAAGGTCAGTAACCCGGTAGGGCCCATCGCCTATCCAGTGCTCTACCTCCGGCAAGAAACACACGACGCTGCACCTAAATGCATTTCGGGGAGAACCAGCTATCACGGAGTTTGATTGGCCTTTCACCCCTAACCACAGGTCATCCCCCAGGTTTTCAACCCTGGTGGGTTCGGTCCTCCACGACCTCTTACAGCCGCTTCAACCTGCCCATGGCTAGATCACTCCGCTTCGGGTCTTGAGCGCGCTACTAAATCGCCCTATTCGGACTCGCTTTCGCTACGGCTTCCCCACACGGGTTAACCTCGCAACACACCGCAAACTCGCAGGCTCATTCTTCAAAAGGCACGCAGTCACGAGACGAAGAGCAAGCTCTCCGTCCGACGCTCCCACGGCTTGTAGGCACACGGTTTCAGGTACTATTTCACTCCGCTCCCGCGGTACTTTTCACCATTCCCTCACGGTACTATCCGCTATCGGTCACCAGGGAATATTTAGGCTTAACGGGTGGTCCCGCCAGATTCACACGGGATTTCTCGGGCCCCGTGCTACTTGGGTGTCTCTCAAACGAGCCGCTGACATTTCGACTACGGGGGTCTTACCCTCTACGCCGGACCTTTCGCATGTCCTTCGTCTACATCAACGGTTTCTGACTCGTCTCACAGCCGGCAGACTGTGAAAGAGAGATCCCACAACCCCGCATGCGCAACCCCTGCCGGGTCTCACACGCATACGGTTTGGCCTCATCCGGTTTCGCTCGCCACTACTCCCGGAATCACGGTTGTTTTCTCTTCCTGCGGGTACTGAGATGTTTCACTTCCCCGCGTTCCCTCCACACTGCCTATGTGTTCAGCAGCGGGTGACAGCCCATGACGACTGCCGGGTTTCCCCATTCGGAAACCCCCGGATCAAAGCCTGGTTGACGACTCCCCGGGGACTATCGTGGCCTCCCACGTCCTTCATCGGTTCCTGGTGCCAAGGCATCCACCGTGCGCCCTTAAAAACTTGGCCACAGATGCTCGCGTCCACTGTGCAGTTCTCAAACAACGACCAACCACCCATCACCCCACTGGAAACCAGTGAGTGCACTGGGGTCGGCACTGAAGGCAGCCGAAAACCGGCCGTACCTTCAGATACCCAACAGCGTGCCCGACACCCTTACCGCTTCCCTCAACGCTCCACGCTCCGAAGAGCAGTACTAGAAGGAGAAGACGATCAAGTGTGCCGAATAGTCAACGTTCCACCCATGAGCAACCAGCATCAGACATTCGCTGATGTACTGGCCTCTGGACTGCCGAGGCAGCCTAGAAGTGCTCCTTAGAAAGGAGGTGATCCAGCCGCACCTTCCGGTACGGCTACCTTGTTACGACTTCGTCCCAATCGCCAGTCCCACCTTCGACAGCTCCCTCCCACAAGGGGTTGGGCCACCGGCTTCGGGTGTTACCGACTTTCGTGACGTGACGGGCGGTGTGTACAAGGCCCGGGAACGTATTCACCGCAGCAATGCTGATCTGCGATTACTAGCAACTCCAACTTCATGGGGTCGAGTTGCAGACCCCAATCCGAACTGAGACCGACTTTTTGAGATTCGCTCCACCTCACGGTATCGCAGCTCATTGTATCGGCCATTGTAGCACGTGTGCAGCCCAAGACATAAGGGGCATGATGACTTGACGTCGTCCCCACCTTCCTCCGAGTTGACCCCGGCGGTCTCCTGTGAGTCCCCATCACCCCGAAGGGCATGCTGGCAACACAGAACAAGGGTTGCGCTCGTTGCGGGACTTAACCCAACATCTCACGACACGAGCTGACGACAGCCATGCACCACCTGTACACCGACCACAAGGGGGGCACTATCTCTAATGCTTTCCGGTGTATGTCAAGCCTTGGTAAGGTTCTTCGCGTTGCGTCGAATTAAGCCACATGCTCCGCTGCTTGTGCGGGCCCCCGTCAATTCCTTTGAGTTTTAGCCTTGCGGCCGTACTCCCCAGGCGGGGAACTTAATGCGTTAGCTGCGGCACCGACGACGTGGAATGTCGCCAACACCTAGTTCCCACCGTTTACGGCGTGGACTACCAGGGTATCTAATCCTGTTCGCTCCCCACGCTTTCGCTCCTCAGCGTCAGTAATGGCCCAGAGATCCGCCTTCGCCACCGGTGTTCCTCCTGATATCTGCGCATTTCACCGCTACACCAGGAATTCCGATCTCCCCTACCACACTCTAGCTAGCCCGTATCGACTGCAGACTCGGGGTTAAGCCCCGAGCTTTCACAATCGACGTGACAAGCCGCCTACGAGCTCTTTACGCCCAATAATTCCGGACAACGCTTGCGCCCTACGTATTACCGCGGCTGCTGGCACGTAGTTAGCCGGCGCTTCTTCTGCAGGTACCGTCACTTTCGCTTCTTCCCTGCTGAAAGAGGTTTACAACCCGAAGGCCGTCATCCCTCACGCGGCGTCGCTGCATCAGGCTTTCGCCCATTGTGCAATATTCCCCACTGCTGCCTCCCGTAGGAGTCTGGGCCGTGTCTCAGTCCCAGTGTGGCCGGTCGCCCTCTCAGGCCGGCTACCCGTCGTCGCCTTGGTGAGCTTCTACCTCACCAACAAGCTGATAGGCCGCGGGCTCATCCTTCACCGCCGGAGCTTTCAACCCTCTCCCATGCGAGAGAGGGTGTTATCCGGTATTAGACCCCGTTTCCAGGGCTTGTCCCAGAGTGAAGGGCAGATTGCCCACGTGTTACTCACCCGTTCGCCACTAATCCACCCCGAAGGGCTTCATCGTTCGACTTGCATGTGTTAAGCACGCCGCCAGCGTTCGTCCTGAGCCAGGATCAAACTCTCCGTGAATGTGTACCGGTAATCCGGTGCAACACCACGAGAGCGGAACCAGGAAGAGGAATAATCTCCCCGGTTCACAGCGTCCTCGCTGTGTTTTTTCAAAGGAACCGCGTCCCAGCTGATGCTGGAGACGGGGTTATCAACATATCTGGCGTTGACTTTTGGCACGCTGTTGAGTTCTCAAGGAACGGACGCTTCCTTTGTACTCACCCTCGCGGGCTTTCCTCCGGGCGCTTCCCTTCGGTGTT
>NZ_LIPN01000197.1 GCF_001418325.1 Streptomyces atriruber
CGCCCGCGCCCCCCCTCCCGCCCCCATCCCCGCTCCCGCTCCCGGCCTCGGCCTCGGCTGCAGTCTGGACGGCCCGCGGTGGGTCACCGGGAAGGGCATGGCCTACCACGAGAGAGCAGAGCAGGCAGGTCACGGCGTCGGCGACGAACAGCCAGCGCAGGTCCCATCGTCCCAGCCCCGCAGCGAGCAGGCCTGCTCCCATGCCTGCCGCTGCCAAGGCGGCGTTGAGCAGGCCGTAGGCGCGTATACGTTCCGTGGGCCCCACCGCGTCGGCGATCATTGCCTGGCTCGGCGGCTCGTAGAGTTCGAAGACGAGTCCAAGCAGTACGACGAAGACGACCGTCATGGCCAGACTGCCTGCCGCGGCGATGCCGAACTGGGCGACGGCGCAGCCGGCCAGTCCGACGACAATGGTGCGGCGCCGTCCCAACCGGTCCGTCAGATGACCGCCGACCAGCCGGGAGGGGACCGTCGCCAGTCCGAAGGCAGCCGAGATCAACCCGGCGGTAGCGCTGTTCGCGCCGTACTGCGTGGTGATCAGCACGGTGAGGAAGGACAGCGAGAACGCTCCGAGCCGATTGACGGCACGTGCGCCGATGAGCCACCACACTGTGCGCGGTAAGGCCTGGTCGGCGCCCGGAAGCAGTCGCACCGGTCCGCACTCCCCTCCCGCTCCCCATTCGTGACTGGCGAATTGCATAATGACAGTCACTGACATTAGATCTCGAAGGAGTGACCGGTCAAGTGATGTTCGACAGTCACATCGCGACGCTGCTGGATGTGGCGGTCGCACTCGTCAACGAACTGACCGACGGCGCGCGCCGCGGAAAGGCCTACGTGGCGCCCCGCGAAACCGACTTGCCCGACGCCGTCCTGGCCGCCCTACCGCCCGGCAGCCTCAGCCGCGAAGAGGTCGGACAGGGACCGGCCGAGTTCCTGGCCCGAACCGCCGGGCAACTGCGCGACGTCTTCGCCGCTGTGGACAGCGGCGACATCGATGCAGCGGCCGCCACCCTCAACACCCTCCTGCGCGCCACCGGCGCCCGCCCCCAACTGGACCGCGTGCCCGGAGAGCCCTGGCAGGTCCACTTCCACGGCACCGAAGACTCCCTCGCCATCGGCTGGAGCGCGGGCTGCGCCACCGCCCTCGCGCTGGCGCTCGGCAGCGACCTGGCCGGACGCCTGGGCATCTGCCGCGCCCCGAAATGCGATCGCGTCTACGTCGACGCCTCGCGCAACGCCGCCAAGCAGTTCTGCTCCCCGGCCTGCCAGAGCCGCGTCAAGGCGGCCGCGCACCGGGCGCGCAGAGCGGCGAGCACGTGAGTGGCGGCGTGAAGCGCTGAGCGGCCAACCAGCCCCGGACCGAGCAGCCCTGGTCGACACCAAGCGCCTCCGTACCCGCTACGAGCGGCGCGCCGACCTCCACCACGGCATCCTCGAACGCTCGGCGAGCCGAATGTCAGTGGGGCCGCATAGGGTCCGAGCCATGGCGGACACTGAACTGACGGCGCTGCTCGCCGTCCTGAACAGTAAGCGCGAGCACGTCCTCGGCATCCTGGAGGGCTTGGACGACGAGGCGCTGCGGCGCCCGGTTCTCCCGTCCGGCTGGACATGCCTTGGACTGGTGCACCATCTCGCCCTGGACGACGAGAAATTCTGGTTCCGCGCGGTTGCCGCGGGGGAGCGGGCGGCCATCGAGGAGATCCTTGGGTCCGGGGACAGTGCGTGGCAGCCTGCCCCGGAGAAGACAGCCGAGGAGGTCTTCGCCCTCTACCGGAGGGAAGGGGAGCTCGCCGACGCCTTTCTGGCCGACGCCGACCTGGCAGCCGCCCCGCAGTGGTGGCCGGACTTCTTCGGTGACTGGCGCCTCGACAGCCTGCGCGAGGTCATCCTCCACGTGATCACCGAGACTGCCACCCACGCCGGTCACTTGGACGCCGTGCGCGAACTCATCGACGGCAGACAGCGGCTGGTTCTCTCGTGACGGGAGTGCCACTCCGCTCGGTCGGCCGAGATCGTCGAACACGAGCTTCAGGGCGCAACTGCTTCTGAATCGACCAGTTGGTCGTCGGCGCCAGAAGCCCTTCGGGGCGGACACGGATCCCACGGCCGGATCCCAGGGCCGGATCCCAGGGCCGGATCCCGGGACTGGAGCCAGGGACTGGAGCCAGGGACCGGAGCCAGGGACCGGAGCCCAGGGGCCGATGTGAATTCAGTTGCGATGAGCACCGGGCCAGATGCGAGTATCGGCAGATGAAGCACGTCATCAGGGCCGTACGGCACGAAGACTGGACCAAGATCAAGACGCTGCGCCTGGACGCGCTGCGGGATCCGGTCGCGCATCTCGCGTTCCACGAGACCCACGAGCAGGCCGCCGCCCAGCCCGATGGCTTCTGGCAGGACCGTGCTGCGGGAGCGGCCGAGGGCAAGACCGTCCGGCAGTTCGTCGCGGAGGACGCGGACGGACGCTGGCTCGGCACGCTCTCCGTCCTCGTCGAACGGCGCGGCGTCGAAAGCTTTTTCGCCGACGTCCCTGAGGTGTCCCAGACACACATCGTGGGCGTCTTCGTCCGGCCCGAGGCGCGCGGCACCGGGCTCGCGGAAGACCTCCTGCAAGCCGCCCTGGAGTGGTCCTGGTCGCTGACCGAGCCGCAGGTCGAGCGCGTCCGGCTCTTCGTGCACGAGGACAACGCCCGAGCGGAGGCGATGTACGGCAAGGTCGGTTTCAAGCGCACCGGCCACACAGTCCCCGCTGCCGCGGATCCCACGCGCAGCGATCACGAGCTCGCCCTCTCCCGCGGCTGAAGGCGCCGAGTCCGGAACTGGCGGGCCTCAGCGGGGCGAGACGTCGATTTCGTGGCGTACGGCCCAGGTCCAGTACTCGGCGACCGTCCGTCCGGCGGGCGCGGCGACGGCGGACATGGCGGGGACGGAGGCGGGTGCGGAATCGGATGAGGGGGCGTGTGCGGGTGCGGTCAGACCGGCGATGGGGGTGAGGGTCGTCTCCAGGAGCACGGCGTGGCTGCGGCCGTCCGGCACCCGACCGGTGGCAAAGACGTAGGAGGAACCCTCGGCCAGTGGTTCATGGCCCTGCTCGTAGCTGACAGCGACGGTGCCGCGGAGCTTCCCTTTGAACACATGGCCGACGCGCACGGCGTAGAGGTCGGAGAAGACGCCGTACACATCACGTTCCCCGCTGCGACGCACGACGGTGCCGGCGAACACATCGTCCGCTGTCCCCGCCACCTGCCGGGCGTCACGCGGATCGTAGAGGGTGACCGCCTCTCCGGAACTGCCGCCTTCCTGAAGCCCGGTGAGGCCGTACGCGCCCCAGACGGCAGCCGCCAGCACCGTCACTCCTGCCGTGGCGACCGCCAGACGGCGGAGAAGACCACTCATGGTTCTGCCCTTCTGTCTGTCCTTCTGTCCGCCCTTCAGCCCCACAGCGCGTGATAGTTCTTCCGGTCCCGTGGTGTCGGTCTGCCGTTGGACGGCATGTCGAACGTGTTCGGAGCCAACAACGAGCGGTAGGCCGACGGGTTCTTGTGGCAGAACCCCAAGGCGTGACCGAGCTCGTGCGCGGCGATCATCCGTCGGGACCGGGTGTCCCCGTACGCCTTGCCAGCCCCCAGGTACGCCCTGTTGAGCTGCACGGCATCCGTGCCCGGCATTCCCTTCCAGCGTCCGAGGATGTTCTTCCACGGAGCCCGGGCGGTGTTGACGTCCGACCATTCCAGGTCGGCGATACGGCTTGCGTCGTCGGCGGGGAACTTCACCCGATGGAGTCCGTTCCGGGTCCAGGCCCGGTGGGCGTGCCGCCGTGCGTCATCGAACCGGGTCTCGTCCTCCCAGGCGATCTCGTCGCCGTCCACGGACGAACGCGCCCGTGAGTCCCTGAGGCCGTCGATGCACGATGCCGGTGCCGCGGCCCGCAGAGTCGCGGCCTGCGCGGTCACCGGCTGAGCGGTGACGAGGACGACAGCAAGAGCTGTTGCGGTCAGCAAAGCGCACGCAGGCCGCGGGCCCGAGGGCGGCGGGGGAGAAGCGCAGGCTCGGCGAGATCCGTGAGTGCTGTGTGTGCTGCGTGCGCTGCGAGTGGTGCGTGCGCTGCGGGTTTCGTGAGTTCTGCGAGACGTGACGCTGTGGGCGGCGGTGAGGGGTGTACGCATGCGGGCTCCAATCGAAGATCACACCATGAGGTCTTCGTAGCCCGCCGAGACCTCCGGTCGGACCGGGACAGGCGGAGCGTCACCCGTATGCGAGACATCCCAGTGGCTCACCGGCTCACCGGCTGAGCAGTATTTGCCGATACGGCAACCTTGATTGCTGGTATGGGAGAGTGGAGGCAGGCTGATGCCCAGTCAAGGTAGTTCGAAAGACGGGGAGTTGCGTGATGAGTGTGACCACGGGCGACAGCGCACGGCGAAGCGCCGACGACAAGGGGCCGCTGGGCAATCGCGTCCACCATGTCCGAGCGGGCGAGCTGGACGGTTACGCCGCCATCAGCGGAGGGACGGTCGGCTCGAAGAACCTCTGGATGGGCATGGTGGAGAACCCGCCGCTGAGCGCGACCGACAATCATCATCATGGTGCGTCAGAGGCGGGCATCTACGTGGTCAGCGGCCACCCGGTGTTCGTCTACCACGACGGCACGAAGGAGGTGCGGGTCGCGGCGGGCCCCGGCGACTTCTTCCTGGTGCCTCCGTTCGTCCCGCACCGGGAGGAGAACCCCGACCCGGACGAACCCGCGGTGGTCGTCATCGCCCGCACCACGCAAGAGCCGATCAAGGTCTCCGTGCCGGAGCTGTACCAACTTGCAGAGGAGGAAGCGCAGTAGAAGGGCGCGTGCGCGAAATCTCTGTGACAGCAGAGTGAAATCATGACCCGGCTGAGCGTATGAGGCACGCGCTCAGCCGGTGGCGGGCCGACTGGGAGTCGGCCCGTTTTCATTTTTCACCGATGCTCACGGCTCACGATTCACGGCTTGCGGCCCGGGATGCGCGGTGCCGGGAGGAGAGGCAAGGAATCGGTATTCCGTGTGCTGTACGCATATTCAACCAGTTCCGGAATGCTTTACTCCGATACCTGCCTCGGTGAGCAGTGGGGAATTGCATTGGCGAACTGATCCATCTTCATCATCTGAGTTACGGATCGTATTCAGCTTCAGCGACTGAACTGCAGGCAAATATAAATGATCAGGCCTGCTTGTAGGCATCAACAGGTTGCGCTTTGTTCACATTCCAGTATGTGCCGGATGCCCGCTGGCACTCCCAATTTTGACGCGACTCGTGCCGCAAGCCGCCCCTTGCGCCTAGGACTTATGGCTTAGGGCTTGTGGGTGTGTTTGGT
>NZ_LIPN01000198.1 GCF_001418325.1 Streptomyces atriruber
GCTGGGCGCGCAGTTCCCCGCGCCCCTGGGCGGTCCGGCTCACGCGCACCGTTCAGTCCCGTGACCCCGGGGGGTTACCTGGCCCCGCGCAGAGCCATCGCCTCTGCTTCCGTCTCCACCGCCGGAGGCGAACCCGGCAGCGGCCGGCGGGCCGATTCCGTCATGTACCAGACGGCGATGCCGCCGATCACGGCCGCCGCCATCATGTAGTACGCGGGCATCATCTTGTCACCCGTCGCGCCGATCAGCGCCGTCACGATCAGCGGCGTCGTGCCGCCGAAGACCGAGACGGAGATGTTGAAGCCGATGGAGAGGGAGCCGTAGCGGACCTTCGTCGGGAAGAGGGCCGGGAGGGCCGACGGCATCGAGGCCGTGAAGCAGACCAGGAGCATGCCGAGCGCGCCGAGGCCCAGGGCGATCGCCCACAGGGAGCCCTCGCGGATCAGCAGGAGGGCGGGGACCGAGAGCAGGAAGAAGCCCGCGCAGCCCGCGGCGATGACCGGGCGGCGGCCCACCCGGTCCGTGAGCGCCCCCATGAAGGGCTGGGCGCACATCATCAGCGCCATGACGGCCAGGATGACCAGGAGCCCGTGCGTCTCGTCGTACTTCAGCTCGCTGGTCAGATAGCTCGGCATGTACGACAGCAGCATGTAGTCCGTGACGTTGAAGACCAGGACCAGGCCCATGCAGAGCAGGAGCGTCTTCCACTGGCCCGTGACCATGTCGCGCAGGCGCACCTTCGCGCGGGTCTGCTCGTCCTTGTGCGCCTTCTCCAGCTCGGCGGCGAACGCCGGGGTCTCCTCCAGCTTCATCCGCAGGTAGAGACCGATCAGGCCCATCGGGCCCGCGATGAGGAACGGGATGCGCCAGCCCCAGGAGAGGAGGTCGTCGGTGGAGAGCAGGGCCGTCATCAGCGTGACCAGGCCCGCGCCGCCGATGTATCCCGCCAGCGTGCCGAACTCCAGCCAGCTGCCGAGGAAGCCGCGCTTCTTGTCGGGGGCGTACTCGGCGATGAACGTGGAGGCGCCCGCGTACTCGCCGCCCGTCGAGAAGCCCTGCACCAGGCGGGCCGCGAGGAGCAGGACCGGCGCCCAGACGCCGATCGACGCGTACGACGGGATCAGGCCGATCGCGAACGTGCCCGCCGCCATCATGATCATGGTCAGCGCGAGCACCTTCTGGCGGCCGACGCGGTCGCCGAGGGGGCCGAAGACCATGCCGCCGAGCGGCCGGATCAGGAAGGCCGCGGCGAAGGCGCCGAAGGTGGAGAGCAGCTGGGCCGTCGGGTTGCCCGAGGGGAAGAAGACCTTGCCGAGCGTCACGGCGATGTAGCTGTAGACGCCGAAGTCGAACCACTCCATCGCGTTGCCGAGGGCGGCCGCCTTCACCGCGCGCTTCACCATCGCGGGGTCGGTGACGGTGACGTCCTGGGCCGCGGCCGCTTCTCTCCGCGGCCGGGGCAGGGGGGCGTCCGACGGCTCGGGCTTCCGTAGTGCGACGGGGGTGGCGCTCGCCAAGGGTTCGCTCGCCTGCTTTCGGTCGACGACAAGGACGAGGCCGCACCCATAAACTGGCGCGGCCCGAAAAGCGACCATAGGTGCAAGGGGCATCATTACGGTCGGTGGCCGGTCGGCCGCACAGCGCCGCAAAACGGCTGCTGTCCAGGTCAAACGGCATTTACCCAGGTGGCAGGGGTTATGTGCCCATGTGATCTTTGTCGCGGCCGGGGCCGGGAACCGCCGCGTCACGAGGACGGAAACCGTCACGTCAGGGGGCCGGGAACCGCTGCCACCGGGTGGGGGCCCTGTTGGGCGCCACGGACAAAGGCGATAGAAAGCGATGTGGCGGCCAGGTGAAATGGTGGTTGCGTGCGTCTCCATCTCAGGGACGAGAACTTCACATCCGAGGCGAGGACCGACGAGGGCGGAGGGTCGACGCGGCGTGGCGAACGTTGAGCACAGGGGGCCGGGCGATGTCTTGGGAGCAGGGCAGACCGGTGGACCCGGGACGCGGACGGGAGCGGCCCGTGTCGTCCTCTGGCTGGTCGCCGCGGTCCTCGCGATCCGGCAGATGGCCGTCGTCCTGCGTACCCCCGAGGGTGACCGGCTGACGGACCTGGAGACCTGGATCGGTCCCGAGGGCGTCCTGCACGTGAACGGTTCCCTCTACGACGCGGACAAGTTCACGGGCACACCGTTCGCCGGGCTCGTCCTCAAGCCCCTCACCCGCGCGGGCGAGCAGGCGCTCGGCTGGATGTGGACGTTCGGCACGCTCGGCCTCGTCGTCGTGCTCGGCGTGGTCGCCGCCCGCGCCCTGCCCCAGCCCGTCACCCGGCGCACCTCGCTGCTCGCCGCCCCCGTGGCGGTCAGCCTGCTCATCCTGTCGCTGCCGGTGCGCAACACCCTGTACCTCGGCCAGACCAGCATCCTGCCGGTGCTGCTCGTCCTGCTCGGCCTCTTCGCCGTCCGCGGGCAGCGGACCTGCGGCGTCCTCATCGGCATCGGCGCCGCCCTGCAGCCGACGGTGCTGCTCTTCGCCGCGCTGCTCTGGTTCACCGGCCGCAAGCGGGCCGCCGCGGCCACCGGCGGCGCCTTCGCCGCCTGCACCGCGCTCGCCTGGGCCGCCATGCCGAGCGATTCGACGACGTACTGGATCCACCACCTGGCGGGCGCGGGCCTGGGCGCCGACCCGGACGCCAACGCCAACCAGTCGCTGCACGGCATGCTGCTCCGCGCCGGCCTCGAAGGCCCGCTGGAGATCGGGGTCTTCCTGGCCCTGAGCGCCGCCGTCGTCGCCCTCGGCCTGCGCCGCGCCGTGCGGTACGCGCAGGACGGGCAGCTGCTCCTGGCCGTCGCGATCACCGGCTGCGTCGCCGTCGCGGTGTCGCCGACCACCTGGCAGCACCAGCTCCTGTGGGTGCTCTTCGCGGTGGTCGGCCGGGCCGGAAAGCGCCGCTCCGACCGCTACATGTGGCCGGTGGCCGTCGTCCTCGTGTCGACGCTGCCCGCCAAGATGATGCTGCCGAACATGCCGGTCACCGAGCCGATCCGGGACAACATCGTGCTGATCGCGGCGCTCGCCGCGGCCACCGTCGTGCCGTTCCTGTCCCGGCAGCACCCGCAGTACCGCAGCCCCATCCCCACCGAGTACGCCGAGCCCGTCCCGGCCCGCTGGAGCCGGGTGCCGCTGGTCCCGTTCTGGCGGCGCGTCCTGGCCCGCCCGAACCTGCTGCTCGAACTGCTCCTGATCCGCGTCGGCTACTCCGCCTACCAGCAGGTCAGGCTGGCGGCGACCGGCGGCACGATCTCCGGGGGCCGGGCCGACGCCGAGCGCCACGGCGAACAGGTCCACGCCATCGAGCAGTTCCTGCACATCGACATCGAGCACTGGTTCAACCACCTCACGGCGCGGACCGGCTGGATGCAGGACTTCTTCAACTTCTACTACACGTCGTTCCACTTCCTGGTGCCGCTGACCGTCCTCGGCGTCCTGTACGTCCGCAGGCCCGCCGACTACCGCTGGGCGCGCTCCGCGCTCGGCTTCGCGACGGTCCTCGCGCTCATCGGCTTCTGGGCCTATCCGCTCGCCCCGCCGCGCCTGATGCCGGAGCTCGGCTTCATCGACACCGTGCACGGCGTGCAGGACTTCACGCAGCCGGACTACGGCACACTGACGCAGCTCACCAACCAGTACGCGGCGATGCCCTCGCTGCACTTCGGCTGGTCGCTGTGGTGCGGTCTGGTCATCGCGGTCATCGCGCCCAGGTGGTGGATGAAGGCCCTCGGCCTGCTGCACCCGTTCTTCACGGTCTCCGCGATCGTGGGGACCGGCAACCACTGGGTGCTCGACGCGGTGGGCGGCGCGGCCGTCGTGGGCGCGGGCTTCGGCCTCACCTACCTCCTGTCCGGGCCGAGGGTGCGGCAGCCGCTGAAGGCGGCCACGGGCGCGGAGCCCGTCATCGGCACGTCGAAGGCCGACTTCGTGAAGGACCATAGCCCGAGCTGATCTCGTACGTGCCGGGCGCGGGCACCGAAAGGCGGGTGAACTCGCCGTGCGGCTTCAGACAGGCTCCCTCCGCCCGGAGCCACGGCGAGTACACGAGGCGCAGCGTCACCGAGCCCCGCTTGGGCACCCGCACCACCATGTTCGACCCGGAGGAGCGGACGACGGCCGCGGGCTCGGAGACGAGCGGCACCGGGTCCTTCACCCGGAAGATCTGCCAGTGCGCGTCCTTCCACACCGGCTTCAGCCACTTCTCCCCGCTCGCCACCAGCGCCGCCTCGTCCTCGGCGAAGCCGTCCGGCTTGCCCGCGGGCAGCACCACGTATCCGACGGCCCACCGGTCGAGCCACGCGCGGTAGGTGGACGCCGAGAACGAACCGTCGTAGAAGAGGCGGCCGCGCTCGATGTCGAGCTGGCGGTTCCAGCCGCGCGCCATGTTCACGTACGGGGCCAGCGCGGTGGCCTCGCGGTGGTTGCGGGTCGGGACGACCTCGACGCGGGTGCGGTTGGCCTCCAGGCGCTCCAGCTCCCGCACCACGCCGTGGGTGTCGATCGCCCACTTCGGTACCTTCGTCGACACCGCGAGGTCGTCGAAGGTCTTCTGCGCCACCCACGCCGAGGACAGCACGAGCGCCACCGTCAGCGTGACCCTGCGGGCCCGGGTCAGGCCCGGCACGAGCAGGGCGGCGAGCAGCACGGCGGGGCCGATGAGCTCCGCGAGCCGCTCGACGTTGGTCCCGATGGGAGAGGGGATGAGGTACGTCAGGACGGTCCCGACCGCGTAGACGCCCGCGCCCCGGCGCAGGACCCGCCACTCGCGGGGACCCGCCACGATGAGGGCCAGGCTGAACAGCACGGGCGGGAAGATCCGGTCGAAGGGCATCAGGTGCTCGCCGGTGAACGGGAAGAGCACCGTGGTCGCCGCGACGACCAGGAACGGCGGCACGATCAGCGCGGCCGACCGCACCCAGTCGCGTACGAAGAAGTAGCCCGCGCCCGCCACGACGAGGAAGAGCCCCGCGACCGGGGAGCCCATGGTGGCGAGGGCCGCGCACACCACCGCGACGACCGTGCGCCGCTGTCGGACCAGGGCGAGACAGGCCGCGAGCGCGAAGGCGAGGCCGAGTGCGAAGGTCGTGCGGCCCGAGGCGACGTTGCACCACACCGCGAGCGAGGCGAGCACCGCGGGCCACAGGGGTCTTCGGACACCGGTGCGCGCGATCAGGGCGGCGACCAGCCAGGCCCCCGCGACACCGGAGAGCACCGTGACGGTCCGCACGCCGAGCGCGGCCATCAGGTACGGCGAGATGAGGCTGTAGTTGGCGGTGTGCATCCCGCCGTACCAGAAGAGGTTGTACGCGGCCGTGCCGTGCTCGGAGGCGAACCGCGCCCACGCCTCCTGCGCCGCGAGGTCGCCGCCGCCCGTGGCCAGGAACGCCGCCCACACGACGTACAGGGGAAGGGTGGGGAGGGTGGCCAGGAGCGGGACGCGATGGCGCCGCAAGAAGGGGCGCAGGGGTGCGTTCCGACCGGTGGACGTGCTGTCGGACGGGGCGAGCGTTACGTCGGCAGAGGCCACGGCCACCGTTTCCGTTCGAGTCCGGGGAAGGCAAGGTTCACTTCCCCAGACGCCGGATGCAACGGAAACGTTGGTTCCGTAAATGTAATTGACCTGATAGGTCGCCTTATGACGCTCTATCGGCTCAGGGGTGGGCTGTCGGCTCAGGGGCGGGCGCTGACCTGAAGTTCCTTCACCCCGTTGAGCCAGGCGGAGCGGAGTCTGCGCGGGTCGCCGGTCAGATGCAGACCGGGCATGGCGTCGGCGATGGCGTTGAAGATGAGGTTGATCTCCAGGACGGCGAGGGACTTGCCGAGGCAGAAGTGCGGGCCGCCGCCGCCGAAGCCGAGGTGCGGATTCGGGTCGCGGGTGACGTCGAACTTCTCGGGCGATTCGAACACGTCGGGGTCGTGGTTGGCCGAGGAGTAGAAGATGCCGACCCGGTCGCCCTTCTTGATCCGCGCGCCGCCGAGCTCCGTGTCCTGGGTCGCCGTGCGCTGGAAGGAGACCACCGGGGTGGCCCAGCGCACGATCTCCTCCGCCGTGGTCGCCGGGCGCTCGCGCTTGTAGAGCTCCCACTGGTCGGGGTGGGTCAGGAGGGCGTGCATGCCGTGGGTGATGGCGTTGCGGGTGGTCTCGTTGCCGGCCACCGCGAGCAGGATCACGAAGAAGCCGAACTCGTCGGAGGAGAGGTTGCCCTCGTCCTCGGCCGCCACCAGCTGGCTGACGATGTCCTTGGCGGGGCACTCCTTGCGGGCGGCGGCGAGGTTCATCGCGTAGGAGACGATCTCCATCGCGGCCTCGGCGCCGACCTCCTCGGTGATGGCGTACTCCGGATCGTCGTACGCCGCCATCTTGTTGGACCAGTCGAAGATCTTGGAGCGGTCCGCCTGGGGCACGCCGATGAGCTCGGCGATGGCCTGCAGCGGCAGCTCGACGGCGACGTTCGTCACGAAGTCGAAGGAGCCGTCGGGTCCCGCGTTCGCCAGCGCCGTCTCGACGATGGAGCCGGCCCGGGCCCGCAGCGCATCCTCCAGCGAGCGGATGGCGCGGGGGGTGAAGCCGCGCTGCACGATCTGCCGGACCCGGGTGTGCTCGGGCGGGTCCATGTTGAGCATGATCATCTTCTGGACTTCGATCTGATCGCGGGTGATCGTCTCGTTGAAGCGGATGATCGCCGTGTTCAGATTGGAGGAGTACAACTCGGGGTGCGTGGAAACGTACTTGACGTCCTCGTGGCGCGTGACGGCCCAGTAGCCCGCGTCGTCGTAGCCGGATATCCGTGGCGGCTGGGCGATCCAGCGCACCGGTTCCGTCTGCCGCAGCTGTGCGAACTCCGGGAGGGGTACGCGGTCTTGGAGCAGGTCGGGGTCGGTGAAGTCGAACCCGTCGGGCAGCGCTGGACAGGGCATCGGCAACTCCAGGCGTGGGCTGAGTTCTGACGATCCATCAGGACAGTTGGCTCGCAAGGTAGTAACGGGTTCTACAAGAGGCAAGGCCCAGGGCGGGTCCGGTTGCGTGCGGGTCCTGCGCAAGATGCGTGCAAGACCCTTGCGGCACCAGGGCTCCGCTCAGCAGACTGACGGGCAGAACTAGAACGCGTACTAGTTCCACTCGCGAGCCGCCGGGACGGCTCGCGGGACGTGGAGAGGGAGGACGAGCCCATGGCCGCGGAACCCGTCATCGTCGAAGCAGTGCGCACGCCCATCGGCAAGCGCGGAGGCGCGCTCGCCAATCTCCACCCCGCCTATCTGCTCGGTGAGACCTACCGCGAACTCCTCGGCCGCACCGGCATCCACGCCGACTGCGTCGAGCAGATCGTCGGCGGCACGGTGACGCACGCCGGGGAGCAGTCCATGAACCCGGCGCGCACGGCCTGGCTCACCATGGGGCTGCCCTACGAGACCGCGGCGACCACCGTCGACTGTCAGTGCGGCTCCTCCCAGCAGGCGAGCCACATGGTCGCGAACATGGTCGCGGCCGGTGTCATCGACGTCGGGATCAGCTGCGGCGTCGAGGCGATGTCGCGGGTGCCGCTCGGCTCCGGCTCCAAGCACGGCCCCGGCAAACCCTTCCCCGACGAGTGGAACGTCGACCTGCCCAACCAGTTCGAGGCCGCCGAGCGCATCGCCCGCAAGCGCGGCCTCACCCGCGAGAACGTGGACTCGCTCGGCCTCATCTCGCAGGAGCGGGCGGCCGTGGCCTGGGCCGAGGAGCGCTTCAAACGCGAGACATTCGCCGTGCAGGTGCCCACCACGGAGGAGGAGCAGGCCTCGGGGCAGGGCATGTGGCGGCTCGTCGACCGCGACGAGGGGCTGCGCGACACCACGATGGAGGGCCTCGGCCGTCTGAAGCCGGTCATGCCGACCGCCGTGCACACTGCGGGGAACTCCTCGCAGATCTCGGACGGCGCGGCCGCCCTGATGTGGGCGTCCAAGCGGATGGCGCGGGCCCTCAAGCTGAAGCCGAGGGCGCGCATCGTCGCGCAGGCGCTCGTCGGTGCCGACCCGCACTTCCATCTCGACGGGCCGGTCGACGCGACGCGCGCGGTGCTCGGCAAGGCCGGGATGTCGCTGAAGGACATCGACATCGTGGAGATCAACGAGGCGTTCGCGTCGGTGGTGCTGAGCTGGGCGCAGGTCTTCGAACAGGACCTGGAGAAGGTGAACGTGAACGGCGGCGCGATCGCCATCGGCCACCCGGTGGGGGCGACGGGGGCGCGGCTCATCACCACGGCCCTGCACGAACTGGAGCGCAGGGACAAGGAGTTCGCGCTCATCACCATGTGCGCGGGGGGCGCGGTCGCCACGGGGACGATTCTGCAGCGGCTGTAGTCCGGGGTGTCCGTAAGCCCGGGGTGTCCGTAAGTACACCTTCTGCCCGGGGGATTCTCGGTTGTCGGTGCGACCGGGGCCCTTCGTAACGTCGGAGCATGACGAAAACGATGTCCGGCCGCGCCCGTTCCCCGCGTCGAGGGGGCGCCGCCCTCGCCGCGCTGATGCTCGCCGGACTTGCCGGACTCACCGCCGCGCCCGCCGTGCAGGCGGCGCCCGGGCAGCACGCGGACCGGGGCGACCGGACCGCCCGGGGTGCCCTCCTGAAGGTCACCCCGGTCGCCGACCTGAGCCGCGCCGAGGTCGCCCGCTTCCTGAAGAAGGGCGAGTTCGAGTCCGGCAAGGCGACCGTGCGGTACGGCGTGCGGGCGTACCGCCTCACCTACCGCACCGTCGACACCCAGGGCCGTCCCACCACCGCCACCGGCCTGTTCGTGCTGCCCAGGACGCCAAAACACCGCGCCCTCGGTCTCGTCTCCGACAGTCACGGCACGATGGTCCACCGCTCCTACGCCCCCTCGGTCGCCGAGGACTTCGGGCGGCTGAGCCCCTACCTCCACGCCGCGGCGGGCAAGGCCGTCGCCGCGCCGGACTACCTCGGGCTCGGCAAGGGTCCCGGACGCCATCCGTACATGGACACGCGCTCGGCGGTCACCGCGTCCGAGGACATGCTCCGCGCCACGCGCGCCGCGGCGCGGCGCGAGGGGCGCACGCTCTCCGGCGATCTGTACCTCACGGGCTTCTCGCAGGGCGGGCAGGTGGCGATGGCGCTCGGCAGGGAGCTGGACCGCAAGGGCGGCGCCGCGCCGTTCACGGCGCGTGCCGTCGCGCCCGTCAGCGGGCCCTACGACCTGTCCGGCGAGGAGTTCCCCGCCCTCTTCGACGGCCGGGTCAACGACACGAGCGGCGTCTTCTACCTCTCGTACTTCCTGGTCGCCCAGAACCGTCTGCACCCGATCTACAAGGACCCCTCCGAGGTGTTCCGCGCGCCCTACGCGGACCGGGTGGAGCAGCTCTTCGACGGCGAGCACGGCGAGGAGGAGGTCCTGCCCGCGCTGCCCGGATCGCTGAAGGAACTGCTCACGCCCGACTTCTACGAGCGCGTCCAGCATCCGGGCGGCGGCCTGAAGGAGGCGCTGGAGGCGAACGACGGCGCCTGCGACTGGAAGCCCGCGGCGCCGGTGCGGCTCTACGCGTCACGGGGCGACACCGACGTGCCCATCCAGAACGCCCGCGGCTGCGCGGCGGTCCTGGCCGCGCACGGGGTGCGGGCGCCGGTCGTGGACCAGGGCGGGGTGCCGCACATGGGGTCGGCGGCGCGGGCGACGCCGAAGATCGCGCGGTGGTTCGCGGCGGTGCGGTAGCCGACGGGCGGCCCGGTACGCGAAAGAGGCGGCAACCCCGTGGGGGTTGCCGCCTCTTTCAGTGGCGGTTCGCGGCGGCTCAGTACCAGCCGTTGGCCTGCCAGTGGTTCCACGCGCCGACGGGGCTGCCGTAGCGGTCGTTCATGTACTTCAGGCCCCACTCGATCTGGGTCTCGGGGTTGGTCTTCCAGTCGGCGCCGGCCGAGGCCATCTTCGAGGCGGGCAGGGCCTGGACCAGGCCGTAGGCGCCGGACGAGGAGTTCGTGGCGCTGGGGTTCCAGCCGCTCTCGTGCGAGACGATCTTGTCGAACGCGGCGAACTGGGCCGGGTCCGGGATCTTCTTCTGGGCGATCGCCTTGGCGGACGCGGGGGCGGCGGCCGGGGCGGCGGCCTTCGCGGTGGTCGGGGTGGCTGCCTGGGCCGGGGCCGCGGCGAAGACCATGCCGGAAGCGGCAGCGGCGACGAGAGTGCCGGTGATGGCCTTCTTCGGGGAAGCGATGCGGCGGATGAGCGAGGCGGACACAGAGGACCTTCCGGTGGGGGACGGGGCGATCGCGGTGCACGCCGTCCGACACGGGGGTGTGGGGGACATGCGGCGGCGCCGAGGCCCGGGTGGGCTGTCGGCGCCGTGCGACTCATCCAGAGAAGCAGGGCTGTTACCCCGCCGCAATGACCCCATTTACTAGTGGAAGTCGCACCCGAGTCGAATGTCCTTCATGTGACGTGGCTCTCAATGTGCAGGTCAGCGCGGTGATTGACGCGTGTACATCAAGAAGGAAGGTCTACGAGCCCGCTTCGTAGAGGACCAAGGTCCTGTGCGCCGCCTCACTCGGGACGGGCCCGGATGTAACGGAGTGCGTCGGTTTCCCTACGGTTTCGGCGCCTCGAATGTGACCGGCGCCTCGAACGCGGCCCGGCGCGTGGCCCGCCGCAGCGCCTTCAGCACGGCGGGGCCGAGCGCGAGGCTCAGCAGCACGGTGACGACCGCCCGCGGCAGGTCCCAGCCGAGCGAGGTCGCCAGGCAGTACGCGACGAACCGCCCGAGGTTGTCCGCCAACGGGTCGCCCGGCACGAAGGAGACACCGGTGGCGAGACCGCCGAGATAGGGCCAGCCCTGCAGGTTCATCACCGTGCCGTACAGGACGGAGGACACCGCCCCGTAGCCCGCGAGGAGCCACAGCTCGCGCCGCCCGCGCAGGCTGTCGGCGCCCGGGAGCAGCCCCGCGCCCATGCAGACCCAGCCCATCGACAGCATCTGGAACGGCATCCACGGCCCCACACCGCCGGTCAGCAGCGCCGACGCGAACATCGACACCGCCCCGAGCACGAACCCGAAGCCCGGCCCGAGCACCCGCCCGCTCAGCACCATCAGGAAGAACATCGGCTCGATGCCCGCCGTCCCCGCGCCCAGCGGCCGCAGCGCGGCGCCCGCCGCGGCCAGCACGCCCAGCATCGAGATGGCCTTCGCGTCGAGACCGACGTCCGCGATGGTCGCCACCACCACGGCGAGCAGCAGCGGAAGCAGCGCCGCGAAGAGCCAGGGCGCGTCCTGCGCGTGCTCACTGAGCCCCGAGTCGCCCGCCGCGAGCAGCGGCCACCCGAAGGCGGCCACGCCGACGGCGCTGACCAGGGCGAGAGCGGCGACCGAGCGGACGCCGAGACGGATCGGGCGGGCCCGGCCGCGCGCCTTCGGGACGGCGCTCACGAGGACTCCCCCCGCCCCGCGTCGAGGGCTCGCCGCACCTGGGCGACCGTCAGCCACTCCTGCGGCGCCAGGATCTTCGTGACCTGCGGCGCGAAGGACGGCGACGACACCACGATCTGCTCGGTCGGGCCGTCCGCGACGACCTCGCCGTCCGCGAGGATCACCACCCGGTGGGCGATCTCGGCGGCCAGCTCCACGTCGTGGGTGGCCAGCACGATCGCGTGCCCCTCGGCGGCGAGCCCGCGCAGGACCGTGACCAGCCGGGTCTTGGCCGCGTAGTCGAGGCCGCGCGTCGGCTCGTCCAGGAGCAGCAGCGGCGGGCGCGTGGTCAGGACGATCGACAGGGCGAGCGTCAGGCGCTGGCCCTCGGAGAGGTCCCGGGGGTGGGTGTCGTCCGCGATGCCCGGCAGCAGCTCGTCCACCAGGGCCCGGCAGGTGCCGGGGGCGGCGTCCGCGTCGTGATCGGCGGCCGTGCACTCGGCGGCCACGGTGTCCGCGTACAACAGGTCGCGCGGTTCCTGCGGTACCAGGCCGACGTGCCGGATCAGCTGCCGCGGTGCCGTGCGGTGGGGGACCGCGCCGCCGACGCGGACGGTGCCCGAGGTGGGTTCGAGGAGGCCGACCAGGGCGGACAGGAGCGTGGACTTCCCGGCGCCGTTGCGGCCCATGAGGGCGACGGTCTCGCCGGGCACGACCGTGAGGTCGACGCGGCGCAGCGCCTCGACGCGGCCGCGGCGCACGGCGAGCCGTTCGACGGAGGCGGCCGCCGCGTCCTGCGCCGTGGCCGTACGTTCCTTGCGCGGCCGGGGCCACCGGCGGCCGGGAGCCTGTGCCGTGCCCGGCTCGGCCGGCGTCTCCCGGGGCGGCTCCGCGCCCGCGAGCCGCTCCCGCAGCGCGCCCGCCCTGCGCCGCGCGTCCCGCACGGTCAGCGGCAGCGGCGACCAGCCCGCGATGCGGCCGAGGGCGACCACCGGGGGGAAGACGGGGGAGCGGGCCATCAGCGCGGCCGGGTCGCCGAGCACCGGAGCCTCGCCCGGCGCGCCGAGCAGCAGCACTTGGTCCGCGTACTGCACCACCCGCTCCAGCCGGTGCTCGGCCATCAGGACCGTGGTGCCGAGGTCGTGGACGAGCCGCTGCAGCACGGCGAGGACCTCTTCGGCGGCGGCCGGGTCGAGGGCCGACGTCGGCTCGTCGAGGACGAGGACCCGCGGATGCGGGGTGAGGACCGACCCGATGGCGACGCGCTGCTGCTGGCCGCCCGACAGGGTCGCGATGGGGCGGTCGCGCAGCCCGGCGAGGCCGAGCAGGTCCAGGGTCTCCTCGACGCGTCGGCGCATCACGTCGGGGGCGAGTCCCAGGGACTCCATGCCGTAGGCCAGTTCGTCCTCGACGGTGTCGGTCACGAAGTGCGAGAGCGGGTCCTGGCCCACGGTGCCGACGACGTCGGCGAGTTCGCGGGGCTTGTGCGTACGGGTGTCGCGGCCCGCCACGGTCACGCGGCCGCGCAGGGTGCCGCCCGTGAAGTGCGGCACGAGACCGCTCACGGTGCCGAGCAGCGTCGACTTGCCGACCCCGGAGGGACCGACGAGCAGCACCAGCTCGCCCTCCGGGACGTCGAGGTCGACCCCCTGGACGGTGGGCAGCGCCGCCCCGTCGTAGGTCACCGAGACGTCCTCGAAGCGGATCATGAGGTCTCCTCGGAGGCTGCGGGGGAGGCGGGGGAGGT
>NZ_LIPN01000199.1 GCF_001418325.1 Streptomyces atriruber
TTGCCCTCGATGTCCAGCATCGGGATGCACGAGTCATTGCCGTCGTACAGCGTCTGCACGTGCACGGCCCCGAGCGGAACCAGCCGCGCGCACTCGGCCTCGAGCACGGCGAGGCGCTCCGCACCCACGAGCCCCGTGCCGACCCGCACATCGAGGTGGACCCGGTTCTTGGCGGCCTTCCCCTCGGGGACGCGCTGGAAGTACAACCGAGGGCCCACGCCCGAGGGATCACTGCAGGCGAACCAGGAATCCCGCTGTTCCGGCGGCTGCGAGCGAGTGAAGTCGTCCCAGGTGTCGAACCCGTCCGGCGGCGGCGGTACGACATAACCCAACACCTCGCACCAGAAGCGGGCGAGGCGCTCGGGTTCCGCGCAGTCGAAGGTCACCTGGAACTTCTTGATCGACGTCATCCGGTCACCGTACGGTCGGGCGCCGCGCACGGAAACCCCGAGCGGGACATCGCAGTTCGCACGACACGACGCCTGTCATGTCACGAACGTGTCCCGAGAACGATCAAGATGAAACTGAGGCAACCGCGCTGACTGTCTGACAGGACAGAAAGCGACACGGACGAACAACCGCCCAGTTCACGCACCCGCCTGCTCCCCAGGAGCGGCGCCCCCCCACGCAGAGGACGGACACACCAGAATGCGCACTCGGAAGATCTCGGCGCTGACCATGACCGCAGTGGCCCTCGCCCTGGCACTGACGGCATGCAACGGCAACAACGACGGCGCCGACAACGCGTCCTCTTCCAAGAGCAGCGCGTCGTCGGGCGCGAACGCCTCGCAGCCCGACACGGCGAAGGACGACGGCAAGCCGTCGGGCACGCCCGCCAAGTCCGACACGAAGTGCACGGATCAGCTGAACTACGCGGGCGACCCGCGCTCGAACGCCGAGATCAACTCCATCGGCGCGGACACGGGCACCTGCCCGCCGGTCCAGAGGTCCGAGAAGCCGACGGGCACGCAGAAGGACCCCGACAAGAAGTGCACGGACCAGGTCGACTACGCGGGCGACTCCCGCTCGAACGCCGAGATCAACTCGATCGGCGAGGACACGGGCACGTGCCCGCCGGTCAAGCAGAAGTGACCTGCTGACCGCCCGCCCCCGCCAACCGCCTGACCACGCTAGGTCGACGGCGCTTCCGGCGTTTCCGGCACTTCCCGAATGACGAACTCGTTGAGGGAGAGCTGCTCGACAGTGAGACCGGCCGCAACGGCGTGCGTGGAGACGGCATTGACGCCGGCCGCGACCGCGTTGACGAACTCCACGTACGAGCGGGTCGCCTCAAGGGAGTGCTGCGCCTTCCGTATCTTCCCCAGCTTGCGGGCGAAGACCGCGAGGCCCACCGGGGAGACGTAGACGCTCGCTGCTGTGCCCCACTTGCTGCGCAGAACCCGTCCGTCGTTGGACCCTGCCGCAAGCACCTCGATGGCCTGGCGGGCACAGCGGTAGCTCTCCATCATCCAGTGGGCGGCATCCTCGTGCCGACCGAGCAGCAGGCTCACCTGGCCCAGGTGCATCTGGACGACCGCTCGGCTCTGCGGCGAGCCCGCCAAGCCGTACGCATCGAAGAACCGATCCCACGCCTGCTGCAGCGTCGCGGCGTAACGGGGATCGGACAAGCCGATGCGTGCCGCTTCGTGCATCAGCAGCTGGGCCGTGCGCAGCGGACCGTCAAGAAGGAGCGAGGCCTTCTTGTCGAGCGACTTGAGCATCGTGGCCTGGGTCTCCTCGACGTTGGCCAGTGCGGTGTACAGGCCCATGATCGCCACAGCGGGCAGACCGGCCTGGGCGAGCCCCAACACGATGGTGGCGCGCCCCACCGCGCCCCACTTCCTCGAATCCGGCTCTCCATCCTGATCCGCGGCATCCTCGCCCGGCGCCCGCCTGGGCCGAAGCTGATACCAGCGAATGAACTCCACCAGCCGCGCGTCGACCCGCTCGCCCGCCTGGGTCAGACTGTCCCTGATGCGACGATCCGAAGGATCCGGTTGCGTCATGGCCACCACCCCGTTGTGGGGCGGAGCCTAGTGCGACCCGGCTGTGCCGTCACGGCCGTACGGAGCGGCCGTAGGGAGCGGCCGTAGGGACGGCAACCGCTCGTCGGCCTCGGGGAGTGGCAGGGGCTTTCGCATCGGTACGAAAAGGGCACCTGGGCAGCGGAAAGGCCCTGCCGAAGCAGGGCCTCAGAGAGGCGCCCCCGGCAGGACTCGAACCTGCGGCCAAGCGCTTAGAAGAGAGTGATCCTCTTCCATTCGGTCAAGAGCTTGACCTGCGGTGTTGCATTGGTTGAGGTGCCGCGGCCGTCGATGTCACCGCGTATCCACCGGAGGGGGCCGCTCCGGTATGGCGAAGCGGTCCAAGCCGTCAGTCCACGTCGTCTGCCTGGTACCCCACTCCCATGACAGCGGTGGTGGATGGGGTAGGAGGTGAGGGGTACTGCGAAGGTCGGGGAGTGTCCGGAGGGCGTCAGCCAGTCATGAAGCCCTGTTGATCCGTACAGGCAGGACGATCCGACCCGCTGATGTATCACGTACGAACTCATTGGCAGGAATCTTGGCTGATGCGAGATCCTGCCACGTAGACAAGGCAATCTCGCAAAGGTGGGGAAGGCGCCCAATTTGGACTGCACCGCGCGACCGGCTTGTCTCTAGATTCCTTTGCCGCCACTCTCCGTCACGGCCGCGTCGCCGAAGGTTTAACAAAGGTGCGTTTGCTACCTGTAGCGCGTGCTCAAGGGCGAGACCGCATATCTCGTTGCCTATCTCTTCGACCGTAGAGCGCTCATTGACTGGAACCATCGAGAGGAGAGCAGGCCAGCGCAACACGACGACCCGATCCCACAACTCGGGAGGCAGCGTGTTGCCCAGATGATGGCTCTCTCCAACCGGTAGATCGCCGAGGCGGCGTTCCGCCTCGTGCGTCTGGCCGATGTAGCAGAGCCCCGCCGCTGTATAGATGCCGTACACGACGGCCCCCGCTACGCCGGCTGACCCTGCGGACGTGGCGGTCAGCAGGGCCAAGCGGACTCTGTGCGCGAATCGGTACCGATGCTCCTGCCAGAGCTCCAGGGCAGAAGCATTCCTGGTCAATGCCCGTAGGGAAGCTTGCCAGGCGAGGTAGGCCTCTCCGACTTGTTCTTCCGCAGATTCTGGGTCCTCACATCGTGGACCTATCGCGTTGATGGGGTCGGCTGTCATGCTGGCGGAGCATTCTTGTAGGTGTGAGCGCGGTGCCATCCGTAGTACGACTCTCGGCTCGGAGTCCACCAGCTGACGGTTCGGTTCGCGAGCTTCTCCTCGATGTATGCGGCGACTTCGGGAAATTCTGTAGCCATTGGGCTTACCTGAAGGGTGCCTCCGGCTCCGACCGTCACGTAACCGTGTTCGTATACGGCGTCGCATCCGAAGGTGCAGGCCAGCATGGCGATGTTGCCCAAGTCCCGCTTCTCGTCGTCGCTGCACATTGCGCGCTTCTTGATGTGCGCGGCAATCAGGAAGGCGCCCGGCAGGGTTCGCCCGCACAGTGCGCACTGCCCCGTGGATCCCTGCAGGAGGCGCCTCTTCAGCGCGGTCTGCTCGCCCCGCTGTGCGCGTTGCGCCGTGCGTTCCAGTTCCCCGTCGAAGGCCGCCACGGCGGCCTCTTCCTGGACCGTGTCGAGCGGTTCCAACGCTGCCGTTGCGGGATCGAGAGTCAGCAGGGTCTGGAGCGTGTCGCTCTCCCCCTCGCTGAGCACGGAGATGCCCATGATGTTGCGGTTGGGGTTCCAGCCGAGCAGGGTGCGGACTTCCTCGACAGGTATGTCGAACCCGCGGGTGCCGGAGAGGGCGTACATGTACTCCCAGGTGCTGCCGGCCGGGTCGGTGCCCCACAGCCGGGTGGCCAGTTCCTTGTTGCGCCACATCAGGGCGATGGTGCCGCCGAAGTAGAGCCGTTTGTCGCCGCTGAAGAACACCCAGTTGCCGGGGTGCATCTTCTTGATCCGGGAGACGTTGACGTTCTTCTTGCCTGGCACAACGCCCCACATCTGGGCCCGGCCATCGGGGAAGAGCTGCTTGAGATGGTCGATGGTCGCTGCGTCGAGGAGGTCCGCGTGGTCGTCGAAGACCACGGGATGGACGATCGTGTCCTGGTAGTGCTGCTCGACGTCTTTCTCCGACCGGCGTGCCGGCTGCATCACGATGCGCATGACGTGGATCATCCCCCCAACTGTGTGTACTTGTCGGCCTTGCCCCGCGCCAGATGCACCGGGTACTTGCCACGGTTCTTCTCGATCTTGTCAGTCAACGCCTGTTCGAGATCGACGTCGAGGACGTCTGCCAGTCTCAACAGGTACGCCAGGACGTCCGCCATCTCCTCGCGTACCTGCAGGGCACGCGCGTTGCTCTGCATCACCTGCGCGGACTGCTGCGGCGTCAGCCACTGGAAGATTTCCAGCAACTCCCCGCTCTCACCGGCCAGCGCCATCGCAAGGTTCTTCGGGGTGTGGAACTGCTCCCAATCGCGTTCGACGGCGAACTGAGCCAAGGCTTGTTGCAGAGACGTCAAGGTCATGGCCACAGCTGTATCAGATGCCACTGACATTGTCGGTTCCGCCAAAGCCTCATGTGCTGCTTGTCAGTTGGGGTTGATATAGATCGCGTATGCATCTCTACGGGGGCACGGTGGCCGAGGCGGCCCGAGGCGTGGGCGATGAAGCATTCGTCGCCGCGGCCGAACAACGCTTTACAAAGGTGTTCGGGGTAGCGCCCAGCGCGGAGGAAGTGCGCAGTTGGCGCCGCAGCTGGCCGGTCCTCGTCTCGATCCTTTGTGATGCCGGGCTGAACGACGTGTACCTATTGCTGGAATACTCGCTGCCCGCCACCGGCGAACGCATCGACGCCCTGCTCCTGGGCAAGGACGCCGACGGGCGTCTGTGCGCTGTCGCGATCGAGCTGAAGCAGTGGACGCGTGCCCAACTAAGCTCCGCCCGGCCTGGGATGGTCCGCATTGGAGAGCGCGTCGTGCAACACCCCGCCCGCCAAGTGGGCGGCTACGTGCACTATCTGCAGCAGTGGGTGAGCCGCGATGACTTCCCACTGACCTCCCGCGGCACCGTGGTACTCCACGACGCTCCCGCCGAGCTGATCGGCGCCCTTCGCGCAGCGGCCGCTCGCGGCCCAGCCAGTGCCTACCCGGTGTTGGGGCGTGACGATCTCACCCCGCAGCCGACCGCCCAGGCCTTGGCCCAGCGGCTCGGTTGCGCTGAGCTGAGCCCTCCCGGCCAGGAGGACGTAGAACGCTTCCTCCATGTCGAGCACCGCCCCTCACCAGCGCTCCTGGAGCGAGCCGGAGAGGTCATCGAAGGCCGTGATGCCTTCGCCCTCATCGGAGACCAAGACCTGGCCCGCCAGGAAGTCCTGCACGCTGTGGATGCCGCTCGCGAGCGGGGCACCAAGAGTGTCGTCGTCGTGACCGGTGGGCCGGGCACCGGCAAGACCGTCATTGCCTGCCGATTGCTGGGTGACCTGTGTAAACAACTCGGCGGCAACCCGAGGCTGCTGTCCCCGTCTGGGACGCTCACGCGACAGCTGCGCAGGACGGTCGGTGACGACTTCCGAGGTCTCATCGCCACGTTTCTCAACAAGGTCCCGGCCCGGATCACAGATGAAAGCGTGGTCCTGCTGGACGAGGCGCACCGCGCCCGTACCTATCCCGACCATCACCGGAAGGGTGCATTTCCGGTGATCCTGGGGAAACTCCTCGACCAGGCCGCAGTGACGGTGCTGTTCCTGGACGAACGACAGATCGTGCGACCGACCGAAGGCGTTACCTTCAAGCAGCTCCAACAGCACGCGCAACAGAACGGATTCTCCTTCGCCCACATCGACCTAGTCAGCCAGTTCCGCTGCAACGGCTCACGCGCCTACCAACAGTGGGTCGATCACCTCTTCTGGCCCGAAGGCGCCGCCTCGGTCTGGGAGGGCGGCGACTACGACCTGGCAGTCTCAGCAGACCCCGAGCGGCTCGACTACTGGGTTGCTGAACACATCCGCGGTGGCCGGACCGCCCGAGTGACGGCCGGCTTCTGCTGGCCATGGGACTCCCCACCGACGCCACCCCTCCTGTCGGAAGTGTCGATCGCCTGGGATGGCCCTGCGGGGCCACAAAACTGGGCACGCCCGTGGAACGCCCGTGCTGATGAGCCTGCTTTCGACCACCCCGAGGTACCGGCCCGCCCCTTCTGGGCCACCGACGCGGGTGGACACGACCAGGTCGGCTGCATCTACACAGCTCAGGGCATGGAGTACGCCTACAACGCCGTGATCATGGGCGGGGACCTGGTTCGGCGAGGTGACCGGTGGGTCGCCCAGCCTGAGGAGAGCCACGACTCCCAGCTACGCGACCTCCCACCACACCGCTACCTGCAGTACGCGCTCAACACCTACCGCGTACTGGCCACCCGAGGCAGCCGAGGCACGCGCCTTTACTCAACGGATGCGATCACGCAGGACTTTCTCCAAACGCTGGTCTCCCCGCTCGAGGGCTAGGTCCAGTCGCGCGGTAGCCGACTGCAGCTAGACGGCCAACCTGGACAGAGGCGTGCCGAGGAAGCAGGCGTCTAGAAGAGACTGATCCTCTTGACGGATCGTGTGACTCTGACCTGCGACGGAGTACCCGTTGGCCGGGGCGGGCCCTTCCACTCCACCATCTATTCACCGGAAGGTGGGGTTCCACCGTTCTCGTGCAGCGATACACCGCTGGACTTCGGCGGACTCGGCGACCACGAAACCACCGACGACAGGCAAGGTCATGGCCATAGCGAAAAGGTCATGACGATCCCAGAGGGCGCCCGTATCGTCTTACCATGAGCGATTCCTCCGGTGAGCAGAAGCTGAAGCGTCGCCACCACACGGTGCCGCGTCTGCTGTTGCGGCGTTTCGCCGAGGGCGAGCGGATCGTGCGCGTCCCTCTCAACGGTGGCAAGCGGCGGGTGGTCGGGATCGCTGACGTCACTATTCGCCGGGATTTTTACTCGATGCGGGATGCTTCAGGTCAGCTTGACGACACCGTAGAGGATCTGCTTGCAGAGCTGGAGAGTAAGGCTGCGACGGTCATACGCAGAGTTATCGGCGGGGCGTGGCCGTTGCCGACAGAAGAACGAGCCGTCCTTGCCGAATGTATTGCGGCGCAGCATGCGAGGATTCCCGCTGCCCGCGCGGCGCACAATGAAGTGGCCGACCACCTCGGCAAGGTATTGATCGCGATGGAGGGAAAGCCTGGAATCCGCAGGCGTCTTAAAGAGACCGCATCCGGGCCTGTATCGGATGAAGATGTCGATGCTCTGTGGGAGGAGGTGACCGACTTCGACAGCTACTATGCCGAGATCTCCGTCAACGACCACATGGCGTTGATGGGGGAGTCCATGAAGACGGCGTATGAAGTATTCATGACGCGCTCCTGGGGGCTGATCAGGTTCGAGCGCCGCCCACTGCTCATCCCTGACCATCCGGTCACGCTAGTGCGTGATAACGACGTGCCGCGCTGGTTCGGGGTGGGAATCGGTAATGCAGCCGCGATCCTTGTGCCCATCGATCGACGGGCAGCCATCCTTATGGCATCACCAGGGCACGATGACTTCTTCGTTCGGGCCCACACCAAGCTAGCTAAAGAGCTAAATCAGCGTTTCGCAGACAATGCGCGCAGGGAGCTTTTCCACCACCCCGGTGATGACCCCTTGGACGGAGTAGAGCTGCCTGCGATTCGAGACCGTGAGATACAGGTCAGTCAGCCACCGCAGAGGTATCTGAGCCCTGAAGGGCCCTCCGGCGCCTTTAAGAGGACTATGAGCGAGGCCCCAGAGCCGGCGCATGATGGCGAATCGGGAATCGGCAGCACAAAGTCTATGGTTACCCTAAACTGCCGCAATGGTCCCAACAGTGGGCTGAATGTAACACTCATGGTCGACGATAATCAGAAGTACTTGTGGTTCCTGAATGGTGCGACCGGGGCCAATGAGCGTTACCGACGCACTAGCAAGACCGCAGAAATCGGAGGCGTCAGGCATGTAGTGTTCGAGTATGCGCCTGAATAGGTGCGTCGCTACATGGTCTACGTTGATGCCCACTTCTCTTAAATCGTGTACTTAATTGATGAACGATTCGCACTCTCCCGGATCGCAATTTGATGGGATGTGAATTCTGCATGACTGGCGGTGGCGCGTCTGAGGCTGTCTCATTCAGCTATGACGAACAGCGCATTCCTGTCTACATAGAGTGGATCGAGGAAGCTTATGCGGGTGCTGACAGCTACGATGACATTGCGTCCCGAATTTTCGACAAATCTAGAGGGGTAGATGATCGGCGACTTGAGGCGGAGGTGCGAGAAGTCGCGTCGACCTTTTACTACAGAATTGAGTTGGATCGGGGGGATGCAGGTAAAGCGGGAAGTCAGATCGAGCCTCGGGACGTGGATGACTCCGGGCAAACCTATTGGCCGCGCCCCCTGAAGCAAGTCGATTCTGAAGTGAAGGAACTCTGGGCAAATCTACTGTCGCAATCGCGTCACCCAGAATTGACTGCCTTGCTGGCAGATATTCTTTTCACCGTGCGCTACGGAAAGTCTCACCTGTATGCCCGTGAGGCGGTTGATGGTTACGTTAGTGCGAAGGAGGGAGGCTTTAACGTCCTCCACAAGGGTGAGATGCTGGTAAGGGCGTGGACATTGATGCGCTCGATTCGGGCGCACGACCTGGAGACAACAGTAATTACTGCCATGGAAGTATTTGCTGACGATGCCCTCAACTCTGCTGCGTTTGTTCCCGGTGCGGTAATTCCCCTGCTTCCATGCCTATTGAGGGAGCCTCTTTCGGTTGCCTCCGGTCTCGACGCGACGCGCGACGATGCATCGAAATCGGTGCAGCTCTTGTTCGCTGCATTCGAGAGGTATCAGGCCGACTATTTGTCCCTTCAGCTTGCAGATATTGCTAGGAACTGCCTCCGTGACGTCAGCCTAGTCGACCGCGCCCTCAGGTTGACTGTCGACAATATGCTGGCGGAAGCAGACGGAACGAGCGATGCACTCGTAAAAATGCATAGATTGGATCAGGCGGCAAAGTTTGCGCGCCAGTATCACCTTGATGATCAACACGATGAGGCTGTTAGAAGAATTCAGTCGGTCGATCAGGGGTCTTTCAACTGGGTGACAATCTCGTCCGAATCTGGAATGCGGGCGAGCGATATCGAGTCGTATCTGCGCGGCTTCGATAGATCCTACCTGTTCGAGTCTCTCGCCAAGTACTTCAATACTTTTGCGCCCAGCGGTTCGCGCAGCACAAACGAGGAAACTGCTAGAAATATACTTACAGGGTCCCTTTTTGGCATGTTCGGATCCATGAGGTACGGGGCGCATGGATTGCCGCAACAATCCTATTCTGCAGATTCTGAGAAATTGGAGCAGCAGGTGGGGACCGTTGAAGCGATGGCGATGGGGTTCAATGGTGAGATGCTTGCTGCGGCGCTCCACCGTATGAAGGCACGTCATGGAGTTCCCGAGGTCGATACTCTGCACGGTTGGTTCACGGAAACGTATGGTTCCGACTCGGGCCTCTGTGCGTCGCTGGCATTGAGTTTGAGTCTTTTCTGGCGAGAAGAGTATCTTGCGTGCGTGCAAGTTGCGATGCCAAGGGTCGAGGCCGCAGTCCGGTCCCTTTGCCTTCTGCTTGATGAGCCTATTTATAGGGTTGAAGAGGGGAGAGCGCCGGGTCAGTTTCCCGGTCTCGGATTTATGCTGCCCCAGCTAGAAAAGCATGGGTTTGACCCCGATTGGTCATCATTCCTGCGCGCATTGTTGCTTCCGTCTGGAAAGAATCTAAGAAATCTCGGTGCGCATGGTTTTGTCCAAGAAGTGGATGCGCCTACAGCGGCGCTCGTGATTCGGGCGCTCGGAGTCGTTGCTTTGGTAGCACCGAGCGAGACAAGCAAACTGGCTGCTGAGTCCGATGCCGTGCGTAGATCATTGCGTTTCCCTACTTCGGTTAGCCGTACTAGAAGCTGGCGAGCAAGATTGGCTCTACGACTCATCGCGAGACTTACCCGCGGGTTGTTGAAGTAGGTCATGGGCGGTTGTCGGGATGTACTAGCCGAGACGATGGCGTGAAGCGTAAGCCGATGTGGGAAGCAGGAGAGGTATGGGGCGTCACCTCCGAGCGTGCACCGCATGTAGGCGTTGAAGCTGACATGCAACGATGGGAAGCGAGTCTGAAACTGATGGAGGGAAGGCCACGTGCCGCAGCCCAGTCCGCGAGGTACGTACCTGCAGATCTCGGAGTCTCTGCGACAGCAGATCGAGAAGGGAAAGATCAGCGATTCGCTCCCTTCCGAAGCGGAGCTAATGCGCACCTTCGGTGTGGGCCGCTCTACGATCGGCCGCGCACTCAAGACGCTTAAGACCGACGGCGTCATCGAGTCTGTGCAGGGCGCGGGCTGGTTCGTGACAGGTACTGGCGACCGCCGACCGCTCGTGGAGAAGGTGACGGACCTCCTCCGCCGAGAGGGCGTCGTGGTTGGAACTTCCTTCCCCTCCGAGAAGGAACTGTGCGATGAGTTCGGGGTGTCCCGTACGGCAGTGCGTTCCGCTCTTGCGTTGCTGGAGGGGCGGGGCCTCATCGAGATGGGCCCGAACCGCCGGCGGCAGGTTCGCGCTCTCCCGACGGGGCAGGAAGCCTCGTAGCCTTGGGCACCATGGATCTCACTGAGCGCGCCTACGGCCTCGCCGAATCGCTTCTGTCTGAACCGCTGCCGCGGCGCTGGTCGCACTCGCTCGGAGTTGCTGAGCGGGCGCGTTCCCTGCAGTCGATCCTGGGTGACGACGCAGCCCTGATGGAGTCCGCGGCAGTCCTCCACGACATCGGCTACTCGCCGCGGATCGCCTCCACCGGCTTCCACCCGCTCGATGGTGCCCGTTTCCTTCGTGACCAGGAAGGCGTGGATGAGCGAGTTGTCTGCCTCGTGGCGCATCACTCGTGCGCCCTGCTGGAGGCGGAGGAGCGAGGGCTCCGAGAGGAGCTAGAGGGCGAATTCGAGCTGGAGCACCCCGCTCTGGTGGACGCGCTGATCTTCTGCGACATGACGACCACGCCGGACGGTGGTCACACGACGTCCAACGCTCGGGTTGCCGAGATCGTAGGGCGCTACGGGCCAGACACCATCGTGGGTCGCTTCATCCAGCGCGCCGCCCCGGAGATTCACGCCGCAGTGCATCGCGTGGAGGGGCGTCTTTCGTCTGCGGAGCAGGCGAATCAGCCGATGTAGGGAGCGGTCCGCGAGTCGTCGAGACCGTGGGTGATCCGGAGTCGCATGGACGGGTGAATGTCCAACGTGTCGAGGTCCGCGGGGGAGACCCAGCGGACCTCTTTGGATTCGGAGCTAGTGCGGAGACTGCCGCCGACAGGACGAGCGTGGAAGCAGATTGAGAACTGCTGGCGGACTTCGCCATCGTCGTAGGCGATGACGTGTTGTGGGTCGGTGTAGAGACCCACGATGTCCTCCACGACGACAGCAATTCCGGTCTCTTCGGCAACCTCGCGTACGACTGTCTGCTCCACGCTCTCCCCGACGTCGTGGCCGCCACCGGGAAGTGCCCACAGTCCGTTGTCGGTCTTGTGGATGAGCAGAACGTTTCCCTGCGCGTTGCGGACCACCGCAGTGACGGACGGAACGACCGAGTTGGCTGCGGGGGCATTCGGGTCACGGAAGTGATCGGTACGACTCATGCTGTGGCGCCTTCGTGGTCGGTTGGCGATGTGATCCGTTGTGCGGATTCCCACACGCGTTCCACGCTCTCTGTGTACGTGTCGAAGAGTTCGCCGCCGGGGATGCGCTGAAGGTGGAGTACGGGCGCCATGTAGGCGCCTACGCCGTAGACGTGCCCGTTTGCTAACAGCTGGTTGTCTGCCCGGTAGATGGAGTTGTAGAGAGTCGTGTCGTGGAGCCTGAACTCCACATTCGGAAGCCGGAAGAGCGGCGCGTAATTCATGAGAGCGTTGCGGATTTTGCCTGCCATGGCTGCTCCGATGCCCTCATCGTCGCCGCGGACGGCGACGGCCGCGCTATCGGGGTCGCCGAGCATGAACCGCACGGGCACGCCGGCGGCAGACTTCTCTCGTACGAGCCGGTGGAATCGTGCGTCCTCGGTTAGCCAAAATCCGGAGTAGACCAGCACGTCGAAGTGCGTTGTCGCGTCGGCGTACAGCTTCGTCCAGGTGTCTGGCGGAACGACGGAGCGATGAGGATAGAGCTTCATCACCTCCGAGTCGCTGGAGGCGGTGACCTCCTCAGAGGTCCGCTCGTCCGGCCAGAGGTACGAGACTTCGCGCTGGAGCATCGAGGCGACCGCGTACTGAAATCGCCTGTAGGGCTTGCGGTTTGGTTCGGACACCCAGCGGTCCACGGTCTTGGGGGATACCCCGATACGTGCCGCCACCTGCTCCAACTTGAGGCCACTCTCCACGATCGCCCCGCGGAGCCTCTCGTTCGCCATACGACCTCCCCCGTCTGGGACGTTCTGGGACGACTTCGACCCTAGCGAGTCGGATGCAAGTCGTACATGCACGGAGTCCAACGTCCGGTACTTCGTTGCCAAGCTGGTCATGTCGCTGATCGAGGGCGGCAGTTCCGGCATCAAGCAATCCGAAGGTTGACGACGCGGGACCGATCTGCCACGGTGAGAGACATGTACTACATGACTCGCATGAATGCGAGGCGTGGATGCATGACTGCTTGACCTGCGCCAACGCCCGGAGGGGTCCGTATCAGGCGGGTTGCCTCGAAGGAAGCGAATGCGTTGCTTGAGAACTGAACAGTGTGCCAAGTCGACGGGGTGAAAGTCCCTGTCCCCGTGACGACCGGGTGATGTCGTCCGGCGGCCCCTTCGCGGCAGGTGAACGTGTCCTGTCCCGCGTGTCAGCTCTGGAGAACGCCCCTCGGGGCCGTCCCTCCCTCACGGGAGGTCGGCCCGAGGTGTGCCACCTGGTACGCGCCGCCCTGCTGGCGTCAGAGCAGTGACGATGACGCACCCGATCCTCGCGGCTCGGGGCCGCTTTCCGTGGCAACGGAGAGCGGTGAAGCCGCGCCTCAATTCTTCGTCGCCCTGGCCGGGTTCGACTCCCGGTTGGGGCTCTGTGGCCGTCGCGATGACGGCCGTGCCGCTGTGACAGCGGCTCTTCCTTCCAACGGCGGGCGCCCCGGAGCGGCTACTCCGGGGCGCCGTTCGGGCCGTTGCCTACTACCAGGGAGACACGACCCATGAAGCACATCGTGACTGTTCAGGACGGTGTTACCGCGCTCGCTCCGTTCATGGAGCCCACGGATGCGGAGCTGGACGCCATTGAGGACGAGGCGCCGCTGATCGCGGCGGAGCTGGAGTTGCTGGACGTGCAGATCGCTCTGCTGGACCGGCCGGCCACGCCGCTGGAGGAGCGCCGGTTGCGCCGTGCGGCGAACAGGGTGCTGGCGGCTCGGGTGGAGGTCGCCAACCGCGGCACCGCTGTCCCGGAGGGTGATGCCGCATGATCCGCATCGTCACCCAGGCCCGCGTCGAGCAGCTTGTGCGGGGCGAGGCTGCGGCTGACGAGCGTGCTCGTCAGGTCACCGCGGCGGCGAACGAGGCGTTCGGCCGCCATGTCCGGGAGCTGTACGCCGTGACCGATCGCGCGGAGCGGGCGGAGGTGACCACGGCTGAGGTGGGCGAGATCCTGGCTCACGCGCTGGATGAGCTGGCCGTAGCGCAGGAGGAACTCCTCCTGCGGCGCATCGAGATCCGCCGCCTGCGGGAAGAGCTGGACCGTGAGCCGCTGGAAGGGCAGACGCTCACGGTGTTGCTCCACTACGGCGAGCCGCACACCATCTACCGCTCGCGCGAGGAAGCCAAGGGCGACACCGCCACGCACGGGCTGACCGCCGACCGCTGGGCGCCCTGTGATGAACGCCGTGCCTGCGAGGTCGAATGGCGGGTTGAGGCGTTCATCTACGACGCCATCTCGAACGGGTTCCGCCGGGCGTTCGCGCCCGCTCCGGAGCCGGTGGGGGGTGCGGCGTGAACAGTGTTCAGACCCGTTCAGCAGAGAAGGCGCTGTCCGGTGGCACGTGGCTGATCGTGTGCGGGGCGATGCTCTACTCCATCCTCACTGTCACCCCGCTGATGGCCGAGCACACGGCCGACCGGTGGCACTGGACGGCGCCGATCCTCCCGTTGGTGGTGGATGCCGCGGTGGTCATCGTGGTCAAGCTCGATGACGTGCTGGCTCGTCTGGGCGGGCACGGCGGGCGCTGGCCCATCGTGCTGCGCTGGATGACCGGCCTGATGACGCTCGCCCTCAACACCGCCGACTCCGCACTGAGGAAAGACCTGGTCGGCGTGGCCGTCCACTCCGTGGCACCGCTCCTGCTGATCGTCACGGCGGAGACCAGCCTCGCCTACCGCCGCGCCATCGCCACCGCCGTAGCCGCGCTGGAAGCCGAGCAGAAAGCCGAACGCGAGCAGCACGAACAGGCGGCCCGCGAGCGAGCCGAGCAGGTACGCCAGGATGCCCGCGAGGAGCGCGAGCATGCCGCGCAGTTGGCCCGTGAACAGCGCGAGCACGAAGCCTCACTCGCCCGCGAGCAGGCGGAGCAGGAGGCTGCCCGGCGCCGCGAGGAGCGCGAGGAGCGCGAGCGCGCGGCGGCTGCCGAGCGGGAGATCCGTGAACGCTGTGAACGCGAGCGTGAACACCGTGAACACGAACGTGAACGCCTTGAACACCAGGCTCGCGAACGGGCTGCGGACGAGCAGCGACAGCGTGCGGAAGTAGCGGCGCGTGAACAGCATGAACAGCAAGAGCGGTTGGCCCGCGAGCGCGACGCGCTGCTGGAGCGCGGGCCCGCGCAGGGCAAGCTGCCCGAGGACGAGGCGCGCCGGATCGTGACGGCCGCGTTCCATGCTGGGCTGTCGGTGCGAGCGGCGGCGGAGCTGTGCGGCTGGTCGGTGGGCTGGGTCTCTTCCCGCTACGCCGATCACCGCGACCCGAGCCATACCGGGGCTGAACTCGCCATCGCGAGCCGGTGATGGCCGCCTTACCGGTCTACACCTGGCGACTGGCCCCCGAGGGCCTGGCCACGCGTCGGCAACTGCGCGCCCTGGGGCTGCGGCCCGGCGGCCAGGACGTGGTCGCACAGGTCGAGCGCCCGCGCTACCGGCGCGGCCCGCTGATCGCCTACCTCTACCGCATCGACCGCGCCAAGCCGGTACGGCCGCTGACGCTGGCCAAGCGCACCGCGCTGGCCAAGGCCAACGCCGCCCGCCGCACCTGCCCGCAGTGCCTCACGGATGCCGGATACGTCATCCCCGCCGTACTTGGCATGTGCGTGCCCTGCGCCTACCCCGAAGAACAGTGCGCCGCCTGACCATCCCGTGCCGTGAGGAGATCTGCCGTGTCCAGCCGCACCCGTTCCCGCGCGCGCACCGCGAAGGTGCCTGCCGGGGCTACCACCGTCCGCATCCCCCGCCAGCGCGGGCGCCGTTCCGCTCAGCCGTTCATCGTGGTCGTACCTGAACGCCCCTCCCTGACCGCCCGGTTCGCGGGGTTCCTCGGAGAGCTGCTGTGGGATCACCGTCGCGCGCTCGCGCCGCTCGGCGTGGCCCTGGCCGCATTCCCGGTGACCGCGCTGCTGCATGTGCTGGCCTGGTGGTCCGGGCTGCTGCTCGCCCCGCTGGCCGCGGGCCCTCTCGGGTGGCTGCTGATCACCCAGCGCCGTCGCCCCGCCGCCGACCGCGGCGTCCTGGGCTGGCGCATCGGCCTGACCCTGCTCGCCACCGCCACCACCGCCTGGCTGGCCCTCGCCGCGGCCTTCGGGCCGCTCGCGGGCCCGCTGGAACTGCTCTGGCTGCTCACCCTGATCACCGCACAGACCGCCTGGCTCGTCATCCGCCGCACGCACTGATCCCTGAGGAGACTGCCTGATGGCACGCAACACCAACGCCCAGCGCCCGGCGCGGTCGGTGAACGACCCCAAGACCGGCAAGTTCGCCAACGCCGGGGCCGCCGCGGGCGGATTCGTCGGGGCGATGGGCGGCAGCTTCGTCCCGCCGATCAACGTCACCGTGAACAACAACAAGAGTGCGGCCCGCGCCAACGGCACCGGCCGCTCCGACTCCCTGCTGCCCTCGCCAGAGTTCACCTCCCCGGCGCAGGTGCGCAACTACTGCAACACGCTGCGCGCCGCCGGGGTGACGCTGGCCATCGAGGTGGCCATGGGCGCCGAGATCCTCAAGGGTGTGCTGGCCGCGGTGCCCGACCCGGAGGGCAAGGCGTTCGGCTCGCGCATCCGTGCGGCGAAGGTGGCCCGCAAGCTCAACAAGGCTTCCGACGATCTGAAGTCCGCGGCCAAGAACGCCGCCGCGGCGTACTCGACCTTCCAGCAGCAGTACGAGGAGGAGATCAACCGCGTGCGCCACCGCGCCCGCAAGCCGCAGCAGCCGGTCATGAACTGGGCCCAGCAGTAAGGAGGCAGCACCCGTGATGAAGCGCGCAGACAACGAGCAGGCTCAGATTCTCCAGCTGATGGAGGCCCAGCGCGGCAACGCGGACGGCGGGGGCGTGGGCGCCTATCTGCTGCACCGGGCCAAGCCGCACCTCCCGCCCTGGCTCGGGGTGGGTGGCATCGGTCTGGCCGGGCTGCTGGGCAATTTACGGTGGGAGGAGAGCACCCCGGCCGCGGTCGGCCTCACCCTCACTTCGGTGGCGCTGTCCGGCGGCGCCTGGCTGATCGGCAAGACCACCAGCAAGCAGCGCCGTTTCCATACGGCGCTGACCACGGGGCTCGGGTCGGCGTGGCTGACGGCCGCGTGCCTGGCCGGGCCCGCCGCGGGGCCGCTCGATGACCTCTACCTGATGGGCGGCCCCGCGGTCGCGCTCTCCTGGAACGTGCGCCTGCTCATGCGCCACAACCCCGACGGCTCGGGCGAAGGCGCGGACGCGGGCCTGCTGGAGAAGGTCGGCCTGGCCGGGACGAAGCTGGGTGCGGCGAAGGTGGAGCCCAACCGGGTCACCGCCCCCTACGCGCTCCCGGCAGGGGAGGCGACCAACGAGGACATGGCAAAGGCGCTGCCCAAGCTGGCCGGCGCGTTGGATGTGCCGCCCAACGCGGTGCGCTACCGGCCCGACCCCGAATCGGCCCGCCGCGGCGAACTGGTCATCGTGCCGGAGGACATGCTCAAGCAGGTCACCTGGTATCCCGGCCCGTCCAAGCCGGGCGGTTCGATCGCCGACCCGCTGGTCATCGGCGTCTACGACGACGGCTCACTCCTCCTGCTCACGCTGCCGCAGGCCATCCATCTGCTCATCATGGGCCAGACCGGAGCGGGCAAGACCGAAGGCGCCCTGGACATCCTCACCGAGGTCATGACCCGCCGCGACGTGGCCGTGTGGCTCTCCGACCACGTCAAGAAGGGCCAGGACCTCGGGGAGATCTTCCCGGCCTGCGACTGGGTGGCCCTCAGCCCGCAGGACACCGAAATCATGATCGAGGCCGTCAAGGCCGCCATCCCCGCGCGCACTGCTTGGCTGGGGGCGCACGGCTACCGCGCATGGTGCCCGGAAGCGGCCGAGACGCAGAATGACCCGGCGCACTCCTGCCGCAAGGGCCGCAAGGCGTGCGGCTGCCCCGGCATGGCCTACCTGATCTCGTGGTTCGAGGAGGCCGCCAACACCCTGGCCCGGCTGGACGACGACGTGTTCACCACGATTGCGCAGGAGGCCCGTTCCGCGGGTATCTCGCTGATCATCTCCATGCAGCGGGCCAGCGGCTACCAGATCAGCACCGACACCCGCGCCTCCCTGCCCGCCTCGCTGTGCTTCGGGGTGGACGAGCGGGACGCCTCCTTCGCGCTCCCGGAAGACGTGTTGGACGCGGGCGCCAACCCCGGCGCGTGGAAGAACCGCAAGCCCGGCTACTGCTACCTGGTGGCCGCAGGGGTCGAAGAGGAGCTGTACGCCAATCCGGCCCGCACCTTCCGCAACGACCCCGTCACCCTCGAATGGGTCGACCGCGAGTTCGCTGGGATCCGCATGGCCATCGACGATGTCACCGCGCACGCGGCGGCAGGCGTCGCTGGACGCGCCTACACCGATCGCACCCGGCCCGACAGTTCGGCGCACGCTCCGGAGGAGGACGAGATGGACGACGAACAGGGTTCTGGCGTCGACCCCGAGGACGAGCACATCGACCCCGAAGAGGAACTGCCCGCCAACCAGCCGGGCGACGACACCCCGATGTTCGGGCAGGAGCAGGGCCGCAAGCCCGACCCGGAGGAGGCGCGTCGCCTGTTCGCCGATGCGCTCGCGCAGTTCGAGTCCCAGGGGCGCATGGTCGTCGGCCCGAAGGACTTCACCGAGTGGTGCGACGCCCACCACCTGTCGCGTTCCTGGGTCTCCCTGCGGCTCAAGGACGCCGCCCTGGAAGGCCGTCTGGAGATGACGAACCAGACCGGCCGGTGGCGCATCGTCCCCGCCCTCACAGCGGCCTAACACCCCGTAACGCGTTACGGCCGCCTAACACCCAAACCCCTAGGCAGACGCGGTGTTACGCACCCCTCACACCACGCCGTAACGCTGCCTAACGCCGCCTCACACCTGATCGTCACACCCGAGCGCGGGCCCGCGTCACACCCCGACGCGGGCCCGCGGCAGCTCACCCCCTGGGAGGTCCCGTGAACTATCCCGAGCGACCTACGGCCGTCGAAGTCCACCACCCCATACCGATCACGCCCGCTGCCCCGCTCGCGGCGCCACTCGTGCCCGTGCAGCCTGGCAATGTGCCCGCGGTGCAGTCGATCGTGCTGCCCGACGGCCGCACGGTCACTGGCTACACCCTCACCTCCGCACCGACAGCCCCGGCACCGGCCGCGGCCGAGTTGCCTACTGCTGTCTCGCGTACGGCGGTGAACATCGCGCTCGGCGGCATCGGGTTCGGCGCGGTGTGCGGCGGGCTGGTCCTGCTCACCACGTTCATCGCCGCACTCGCCGCGCTCGTGCAGCAACTCATCATTCTGGCCGCGGTCGTCTTCGGCGGCTACATCGCCGCTGTCGTCCTCGGCTCCACCCGCGGGGGCGGCGGCACCGTCGTCAACATCCGCAAGGCTGTCATCAAGCGCAACCACTTCCGCGGGTAGCCCCTTGAGCGCCCCGCCCGGTGCAGTGGAACTGCACATCCACCCGATGAAGTACAAGGCCGCGTGCGCCTACGTCGACCGCATCCACCGCCACCACGGAGCCCCGCAGGGGCATCAGTTCTCCCTGGGAGTTCGGACCGGTGACGGCCTTCTCGTTGGCGTGGCCGTCGTCGGTCGGCCCGTCAGCAAGCACCTTGACAACGGGCTCACCGTGGAGGTCACGCGACTGGCCACGGACGGCACACCGAACGCCTGCTCCGCCCTCTACGCAGCTGCGTGGCGTACGGCCCGCAGCGCGGGCTACAGGCGCGCGATCACCTACACCCAAGACGGCGAAAGCGGCGCCAGCCTGCGCGCCGCCGGTTGGCGCAAGGCCGCTGAACTGCCCGCTCGTCCTGGCTGGGACGCCCCAAGCCGCCCCCGCCGCACGCTCGGCACCGAAAACGTGGCCCGCACCCGGTGGGAAATCACCACCCACAACGCGCCGCCGCTGCCGGAACTGCGTGACGAAACCCGTGACGAAACGCCCGCCCCTCGGGGCCGACGGAAGCGGTGTCCGGAATGCAAGCGCCCGGTCCCGCGACCCGTCACGGGACGACCTGCGCGGTACTGCTCTGCAGCCTGCCGCCAACGCGCCTACCGTCGCCGCACCGCCAACCGGTAGAGCAACGCCAAAGGCGGCCCCTCACGTCTCGCCAAAGTCGCGGGGCCGCCCTTGTGATCCAGCACGCCAGTAACGAACTGGAGGAATCCAGCATGACGCAACCCGCCGACATCCGGCGAGCCCCCACCCCCGGTGACGGCCTGACCGGGCACCTGCGCACCGCCCTCGACCTCGCCGCATCCGGCATTCCCGTACTGCCGCTGCGGGCCGGGAAGGTGCCGTTCGGCAACTGCCCCCGGTGCGCGAGTAACGTGTGCGGCGGCCGGCCGAACATGAAGACCGCCGGCCCCTGCACCTGCCCGGCCCCGTGCCACGCATGGGCCGCCGCAAGCATCGACCCGGACGTCATCGCTTCCGGGCCCTGGCGGCGCGGGTGGACGACGGCGGCCGCGGTCGCTTACCACCCCGGCGGGGCCGGGTTCACCGTCGTCGACCTCGACGACGCCGACGCCGTGAGGTGGGCCCGCGAGACCCTGCCCACCACACAGACCGTGTCCACCACGCGCGGCGAGCACTGGCTCTACCTCGGGCGCATGCAGTCCGCCAACGGCGTGCGGCCCGGCGTGGACATCAAGTCCACGATGGCCTACGCCCGCTGGCTCGGCACCGGCATCGGCACCAGGGCGCCCCTGCCGGACGTCGTGCGCGCGCTGGTCGTCAAGGAACCTGCCACGATCCGGCCCGACCCGCAGGCCGTCACGGTGCCCGCCGCAGCCGGTGGCGTGCAGTGCCGGCACCGCACGCCCGCCTTCCTGGAACGCGGCCTCGCCATGGCCGAGCAGGGCATCACCGAGGCTCGCAGCGCGGTGCATACGACGGTCTACCGCACGTTCCTGGCCGTGCTGTCCACGCACGGCCGGTGCGGCTGCCTTACCGAGGACCACGTCGCGCGGCTGTTCACCGCCGCGCAGGCCAAGGGCGAGACGGCCCGGCACTGCACGGAGGCGTGGACCAACGCCCGGACCAGGTTGGGACTGTGAGCATGCCCGACGACGACAAGACCCCGGCCCGCGAGATCATCGCCGACTACGCGCAATCCCACTTCCGCTACTTCCGCACTGCCGACGGCACCGTCTACGCGCAGAAGAAGGGCCACCCCGTCGCCCGCCCGATCCGTTCCCAGGGCACCACCGGCAGCCACCGCCAGGAACTCATGGTCGGCCTGTTCAAGGACGGGTGCGGCGTCTTCAACGGCACCGCGCTCAAAGAAGCGTTGGACCTGATCGAAGCCCTCGCGCTGACCGAGGACACACAGGCCGTGCACATCCGGGTCGCACCCGGATTCGACGGCGCGACCTGGCTGGACCTGGGGCGTGACGACGGGCAGTCGGTCCGTATCCACGCCACCGGGTGGGACATCACCGTGCCCGACCCGCGCGAGGTGTGCTGGCGGCGCACCCAGCTCACCGGCGAACTCTCCCTCCCAGTGAAGGACACCGGCGGCAAGGGCATCGATCTGCTGCTGCGGCTGTGCAACTTCGCCGGGGCCGAGACCGAATGCCTGGCCCTGGCCTGGCTGATCGGCTGCCTCGGACCGTCCGTGCCCGTGCCCGCGCCGTTCCTCACCGGGCCGCAGGGCGCGGGCAAGTCCACCGGCGGGCGGATGCTCGTACGGATCATCGAGGGGATGAGCGGCGACCTGCGCCGCGCCCCCAAGGACGAGGCCAACCTGATCGCGGCCGTGGCCGCCGGATGGGTCACCGCCCTGGACAACCTCTCCCACCTGACGCCGGACCTGGCGGACGCCATGTGCTGCATCGTCACCGGCGCCGAGGACGTCAAGCGCGCCCTGTTCACCGACGGGGACGTCTTCCGCACCGGCTACCGGCGCCCCCTGTTGATGACCGGCATCGACGTCGGCGTCATCCGCCCCGACCTCGCCGAACGGCTCCTGCCGCTCCGCCTGGAGCGGCCCAAAGTGCGCAGGACCGAGGCGGAGCTGTGGGCGGAGTACGAGGAGATCCTGCCCGTCGTGCTCGGCTCGCTGCTCGACCTCACGGTCAAGGTCCGCGCGGCCGAGGCCGAGATCCCCACCGATCTGCGCATGGCGGACTTCGCGCACCTGTGCGCGCAGCTCGATGCGGCCACCGGCTTCGGAACGCTCAGGGCGTACCGGGCCAGCCTGGACGACCTCAACGACGACGTGATCGAGGGCGACCTGCTCGCACAGACCGTCCTGCAGCACGCCGCCGACGTCGCGCCGGGCACCGAGCAGCGGATGACGTCGGCGGAATGGCTGTACCTCTTCACCCGGCTGTACGTCGGGGAGGACTGCCGTCCCCTGCCCAAGGGCTGGCCCACCACGGGAAAGGTGCTCTCCGACCGCCTCAAGCGGCTTCAGCCCACCCTCGCAGCCCGCGGCCTGTTCGTGGACTGGGGCCGCACCAAGGCCGCCCGCTACATCGAGCTGAGCCGCCCGCCGGCATCGCTCATGCCCGAGCAGGGGCAGGCATTCTGACCTCCGGGCGTCGGGGCCAGCCTTCACGAGCAAGAAGAGCACGCCGCGCCGGTAGTGCTCCTCTTGCAGTTCGGCGGCTCACCGCCGCCCGCAGGTCGCGCCGCGAAGCGGCTCCTTCTTCGCCCTTCGCTCGTGAGAGCCGCGCACTACTAACAGACACCCCTCTCTCTTTTTTCCTAAGTAGAGAGACGCTGCGTCACCTGCGTCACCACGGGACAGGAAATGGCCCCTGACCTGCCGCAACAGCGGTGACGCAGACCGCCAAATCCTGCGTCACCGTTCGTCACCCGCGTCACCGGCGTCAGACGCTCCTGCGTCACCGATGACGCGCCCCCGAACGTCTGCGTCACCACAAAACAGCAGTTCAGAGACCCTAAGTGACGCAGGTGACGCGGTGACGCAGAAATCCCTGCCTCGGACACACGCAGGCCCTTGATCCCTCAGAACCCAAGGCGAGTTGCTCCCACCCGACGGAGGTCCGCCCATGTCCGCGATTCGCGGCACCGCTCGCAAGATGCTCACGGTCCCCGAGGTCTGCGAAGAACTGAACGTCTCGCGCTCGACCTTCTACGACTGGCGTCAGAAGGGCCGCGCGCCCCGCTGTATCAAGCTCCCGAACGGCGACCTGCGGGTACGCCGGAATGACCTGGATCACTGGCTTAACGACCTTGAGGACGCTGCCTGATGGAGACGACGTACAACGTCAAGGTCTGGAAGATCTCGGTGTACAAGGGTGCGAGAGGCACGACTTACACCGTCCGTTGGGCGCTGGAGGGAACGGAACGCCGGGCCCCGTTCGGGACGCGAGCCCTCGCGGACGCCTTCCGCTCTGAACTCGTCAGTGCTACCCGCCGTGGTGAGGCGTTCAGCCTCGCCACGGGCCGCCCTGTATCGCACCAGACCGGCGCAAGCGGAGTGAACTGGTACGACTTCGCCGTGCAGTTCTGCGATGCCCAGTGGCGCCGTACCTCCGGGAACAGTCGAAAGAACGTGTCCAAAGCCCTGATGGCAACGACCATCGCACTGTTGCGTACGCCGGTCAGCCCCTTCAAGGCAGTCGACGTCCGCACCGCCTTGCGGGAGTTCGCGTTCAACACCAGGCGGCGCGAGGAGGCGCCGCCGGAAGTCGCGGTGATCCTCAAATGGGCTGAGCGCAACACCCTGACGATGGCCGCGTGGGAAGACCCGGCCAAGGTCGACGACGTACTCCGCGAGCTATCCGTCAGGCTCGATGGAGCGCCGGCCGCCGCCAGCTCCGTGAAGCGCACCCGGCGCATCTTGAACGTGGCGATGGAGTACGCCGTCACACATCGGGTTCTTCGATCGAATCCGCTTCCCAAGGGGCGAGGGACCGCCCCCAAGACGTCGTCCGCGGTCGACAAGCGGTCCCTGCTCAACGCCATGCAAGCGGCACGCCTTCTTGGCTGGGTCCGGCGTCGCCCTCGCGGTGGCGCGCGGCTGCACGCCTTCTTCGCCACGATGTACTACGCCGGGCCGCGCCCGGAGGAGGTCGTCGCGATGCGCGTGGTGGACGTCCATCTGCCCGGCGAGGACGCCGAAGATCAGTGGAGTGAACTCGTGTTCCACACTGCTCAGCCGGAGGTCGGCAAGAACTGGACCGACACCGGGGCGATCCACGAGAAGCGAGGCTTGAAGGGACGGGCCGCGGACGACACCCGGATCGTTCCGGGGCACCCGTCGCTCACGAAGATTCTTCGTGAGCACATCAAGGCCCAGTCGCTGAAGCCGGGGGATCTGCTGTTCCCAGGGGAGAAGGGCGAGATGCTCGCCGGATCGGTCATCCGCCGTGCCTGGCGAACCGCACGGGGCAAGGTCCTCACGCCCGAGGAGTTCGCTTCGCCGCTGGGGAAGCGGGTGTACGACCTGCGGCACACCTGCCTCACGAACTGGCTCAACGACGGAGTGCCGGCCGCGCAGGTCGCGGAGTGGGCGGGTAACAGCGTTCCTGTGCTCCTCGCCATCTACACCCGATGCGTGTCGGGTCAGCTCACGGACCTCAAGAAGCGGATCGAGGCGAGGGGAGACCTACCGGAGATCCCCTCGTGAGGCCGCCGGTGCCCTCGGGGAACTTCCCCGCGTATTCACCGTGGCCACCCGCAGAAACCCGGCGACAGCCGGACAGTGCCGGACCCTCCCCATGTTGACCTGGGAGCGGTCCGGCGCTTACGCGTCCGCTACCCGGCCCTCGCTACGTTGCCCTGACCAGCAAAAAGGCCCTCCGGGGTGGAGGGCCGAACAAGGATGGACTGAAGCGCCCCCGGCAGGACTCGAACCTGCGGCCAAGCGCTTAGAAGGCGCCTGCTCTATCCACTGAGCTACGGGGGCCGGGTGTGGCCGGTGGCATGGAGTCGGATGTGGGGGAGATCCGTGACCTTGCCGGGGACAAGGATAGGGCTCCCGGGTCCCTGTCCCTGGTGCTTCGCCTCCGCGCCGTGATGTGGAGGTTCGGTGAAGCGATCCTGATAATCGCAGGCAGGTGCGAATCTCGCATCGCTTTTGGCGTCTCACGCCCCGGGTGTTGTGCACTCGTTATGCCTGCGCCCCCGGTCGTCCCTTCCATCACCTGTGTCCGATCGGCGCGCAGAGGCAGCCATATGCTTCAGAAAGGCGCCAAAATTGGGCATTCTTCGCATGTGGTGACCTTGGACGTACGGCCTCAGTTGCTTGACGCACTCTCCGCCCTGCGCGAGCGTGTCGCCGCCGCACGCTTTCCGCTCCCCCTGCCAGGGGCGCCACGCGCGCGTGCCAACCGCGACGAGCTGTTGGCACAGCTCGATGACTATCTCGTGCCCCGGCTCAAGGCTCCCGAAGCGCCCCTTCTGGCCGTCGTCGGCGGATCCACCGGGGCCGGCAAGTCCACCCTCGTGAACTCCCTCGTGGGGCGACAGGTCAGTGAGGCGGGTGTGCTGCGGCCCACCACGCGCACGCCGGTGCTCGTCTGCCATCCGGACGACCATCACTGGTTCTCGGGGATGAGGATCCTGCCCGACCTCACGCGCGTGTGGGTGCCCCGCCAGGACTCCGGCGAGGAGATCGGCGGCGACGGCGGGGACGAGGACGGGAGCGGCGACGTACAGGCGATCGTCGGCGAGGAGGAGCGCGCCCTGCGCATCGAGACCGCGCAGAGCCTGCCCCGCGGACTCGCCCTCCTGGACGCCCCCGACATCGACTCCCTCGTCGCCGACAACCGCGTCCTGGCCGCCGAACTGATCTCCGCCGCCGACGTGTGGGTCATGGTCACCACCGCGTCGCGGTACGCCGACGCCGTGCCCTGGCACCTGCTGCGCACCGCCAAGGAGCACGACGCCACCCTCGTCACGGTCCTCGACCGCGTCCCCCACCAGGTCGTGACCGAGGTGTCGCGGCAGTACGGGGCGCTGCTCGCCAAGGCCGGCCTCGGCGACGTACCCCGCTTCACCGTGCCCGAACTGCCCGAGTCCGCGGGCGGCGGCGGACTGCTCCCCGCCACCGCCGTCGCGCCCCTGCGCGCCTGGCTCACCCACCACGTCCAGGAGCCCGCCGTCCGCTCCCGCGCCGTCGCCCGCACCGCCCTGGGCGTCATCGGCTCCCTCGACTCCCGCATGCCGGAGCTGGCGGGCGCGGTCGCCGCCCAGTACGCCGCCGCCCTGCGGCTCACCTCCGCCGTCGACGAGGCGTACGAGAGCGAGCACGCGCGCGTGGGCAGGCGTTTGCAGGCGGGCGGCGTGCTCGCCGGAGGCGCCCTGAAGCGCTGGCGCAGCTATCCGCTCGACTGCGGGGCCGGTGAACTGCTCGACGCCATCGCAGAGAGCCTGGAGGCGCTCCTGCTGTGCGCCGTCACCGCCGCGGACGAGCGCATCGACGAGGCCTGGCGGCGCGAACCCGCCGCCGGGGCCCCGGGCCTGGCAGGCCGGGACCCGGAGACCGAGAGCGCCGAGCACCGCATCGGGATGGCCGTCCGCAGATGGCGGCGCGAACTGGAGGAGTACGCCGAGGACGAGGTGCGCTGCCTCGAACGGGTCGACAAGAACGCCCTTCCCGACCCCGAGGTCGTCGCCGCGCTGCTCGCCACGGCCCTGCTCGGCGGGCGCCGCGCGCGTGCGGCCGGGGAGGTCCTCGCCGAACGGACCGGCGCCCAGGCCGCGGTCCGGCTGCGCGACCGGGGCGGGCGCCTGCTGACCGACTACCTGGACAAGGTCCTCAACACCGAACGGGAGCGCAGGCTCGCCCCCCTGGACGCCCTAGAGGTGCATCCCGAACCCCAGGCCGAGCTGATCGCTGCCCTGTCCGTACTGCAGAAGGAGAGGTGACCGCGGTGACCGCCGTCACTGATCACGCCGATCAGTCCGATCACACCGATCGATCTGATCGGTCCGATCGAGCTGCTCGGTCCGAGCGCGCCGATCGGTCCAAGCACGCCGATCGAGTCGATCGGGCCAACCCCGGTGACCGGAGCGCTCCGGAGGCCGAACAGGCCCGCGAGTCCCACGAATCCCACAAGTCCCGCGAGGGACGGGCAGAAGGCGAGGGACGCCCAGACGGCGAAGGACGCGACACACGTCCCGGCAGCCGCTCCGGCAGCCGCTCCGGACCCGCCTGGGACGACGGGCTCATCGCCCGACGCGTCGCGGGCGCGCAACGCCCCTCGGGCACGGCCACGGCCACGGCCACGGGCACGGACGCGGGCATCGACACCGGCCTCCGCTCGTACGCCCCCTCCGGACCCCCTGCCGGAACCCCCTCCGGAAACCCCACCAGCGCCC